>JBBDYD010000142.1:0-91535 GCA_040901865.1 Bacteroidota bacterium
TTAGCTGACATTTGTGCCTCTCAATCCCGATTATCTCGATGAAAGACAACAAAAACGCCGACTCTTTTCAGATTCGGCTTTTCCTTTGGGGGTCCACCGCACGAAGTACTTTCTTATCCCCTTCCCCAGTCATCATGGCTGAAACGAATTGAGCCCGGAGATCCAGGCCCAATGTTTTAGTGGCGGGAGCCCGCATACGCCTGTCCCCTCAAGTGAATCTCTCCTTCGGGAAAAAAACGACTTCGCGGGTAAAACCGCAGAAAGCACTCGGCAAGCAGGACCGATTTCCGCCCCGCGTCACTTCATCTTTTCTCCCGAGAGAATTGTATCGAGGTTGCGTCTGAAGGCATCGGGCTGATGGCGGGAAAACGATACATGTCGCATTCCGCGGCTCGTTCGAAGCTCACGAGGGTACGAATGAGGGCGTTATAGCGCGAATGGGCGGAATCGGGATCCTCCCGATGCAACAAATCGTAGAGCAGGTGCTCCGGGTTCGGATCGTGCTTCCGTATTGTCCGGAATGATGATGCCTCTTGACCATAGAGGAGCCCAAACCCGTGATCGTGAGCGAGATTTTCCACCTCACGCTTGCTGAACTCGCAATCCGCCTTAAGTCTTTTCCTCGGGAATTCCCATGCGCACCACGATCCGGTGTTTCATCAAGCCCCGATCCAGCGGGATCGCCCCGTTCCGCACGCGCTGACCATCCATCTCCACCCACAACACATCCCGCTCGCACTTCTCAGGATTCTCGATCAGGATCTCGTAAACGGCCTCCCCATGACGATATCGCATTGAAAAACCATTCCACCAGGCGGGGATGACCGGGGACACTTCCATATGATCCCCCCGCACCTTCAATCCCAACACCTCTTCGACCCAGGCCCTGTACATCCACGCCGCCGAACCCGTGTACCACGACCAACCCCCTTGACCGATGCGCCCGGGCAAACGGTACACATCAGCCGCGATCACATAGGGTTCCACGCCGTAACGCCAAACCGTTTCTGAATCACGCGCCCGCTCGATAGGATTGAGCATGCGCAAGACTCTTTCTGCACGATCACCATCGCCACTGCGCGCGAGGGCCATGGCATACCATAGCGCAGCGTGAGTGTACTGGCCCCCGTTCTCACGCACTCCCGGAGGGTACCCCTTGATGTAACCAGGCGATGGCTCCGACGTGTCGAAGGGAGGGGCCAAGAGCAGCACGAGACCCTCATCTTCCCGTACAAGATGTTTCCATACGGATTGCAGCCCCATCTTCGCTCGATCCGGGTCCCCCCCACCGCTTAACCAACTCCACGATTGAGGCAAAGAGTCTATCTTCGCTTCCTTGCCCGACGCGGAGCCAAGCGGCGTGCCGTCGTCAAAAACAGCCCGAAGATACCACTCCCCATCCCAGGCTGCTTGTTCGACACGCTGAATCAGAGCTAGCTTTTCCTTCTGATAGGATCGGCTCAATTCTGATTCGTGCAGCAGTCCTGACAATTCGACCATACCTTGAAGCACATCAACCAGGAACCAACCCAGCCAAACGCTCTCCCCATTCCCTCCGTCGCCGACGAGATTCATCCCGTCGTTCCAGTCCCCGGATCCCATCAGAGGCAACCCGTGGGGTCCGATGGTCAGACCACGCGTGACCGCCTGCCGGCAGTGCTCAAACAGGGTGGCGCGCTCGAAGGTAACCTCCGGTGTGGAGACAGTTTCGCGCTCGTCGCTCTTCAGTGCAGGACCATTGAGAAACGGGATCTCTACGCGCAGGATGTCCACATCACCGGTGGTCCGGACGTAGTGAGCTACCGTGTAGGGAAGCCACAGGAGGTCATCGGAAATCCGCGAACGAATGCCAACCCCACTCGGAGGGTGCCACCAGTGTTGAACATCGCCTTCCTTGAATTGTCGGCTCGCCGCCAGCAGGATTTGCTCCCGCGCCAGCCCGGGATATGCGTGGAGGAACGCCATGGCGTCCTGCAATTGATCGCGAAAGCCGAATGCGCCGCCGGACTGGTAGAAAGCGGAACGTCCCCACATGCGGGAGCTCAGGCTTTGGTACAGAAGCCAACGGTTGATCAGAAAGTCCGCGGCGAGCTCAGGAGTGTGGACTTCAATCGTTCCCAAAAGATCATCCCACCATGTTTTCGTTCGGCTTAAGGCTGTCTCGAGCGCAGCTCTTTCCCTGTAGGTGAGCACGAGCTTTTGAACCTCATCATACGCGGCGGCCTGACCGACCAAACACGTGACATCGGCCTTTTCTCCAGGAGCTAATTCGAGCATGACCTGCAGTGCTGCACACGGGTCAAATCCCGCTCCTACCCGACGTGACAGGCCGACTCGATCCATAGCCGCAGGGCTCGACAGCGTGCGGTTGCGTCCAACGAAGGAGGTACGGTCTCCGCTGTAGGACGACGGCGTCGGATTGATGGCAGCAAAGGCGATTCGATCTCCATACTCAGGATGAAAGCGATTGCGGGCCAGCAATACCTTCATTTCATCATCCCAGCGCGTCACGACATGCATCTGAGAAGATTCGCGGTTTTCCCCCAGAGTCCATTCGACATAGTAGGTCACAGAGAGCTTGCGCCGCCTGGAAGAGTCGTTCTTCAACGTCAACCGCTGCAACTTGACCGGTTCTCCCCCCTTCTCGTCCAGGGGAACAAACACTGTCAGTTCCTGCTCAATGCCCTGACTGTTATGTTCGTACACAGTATACCCCGCACCATGCCTTGCCCGATAGGCAGTCTCCTCGCGGATCGGCAAGGGGGTCGGGGTCCAATAAGCGCCGGTTTCCTCGTCGCGGATGTACAACACCTCAGATGGCGGATCCATGACGGGGTCGTTTGACCACGCGGTCAGGCGGTTGCGCTGGCTGTTGCCAAACCAGGTGGAACCGGATCCCGATTCGCTGACCATGGTGCCGAAGTTCGGATTGGCAATGACGTTCACCCATGGCGCAGGTGTATGCGTGTTGGGACCGAGATAGATCACGTATTCGCGTCCATCTGCCGTAAATCCGCCCAGACTGTTGAAGTAGTGTAATGTCATAAAGGGGAGCGGAGCCGAGCGTTCCCGCGGAAGTCGTTTCTTTGCAAAAGGTTCCGGCAACTCTGGAACCCCCACCGGCGCCGTCGTGAAAACACACCGTTGGGGAATAGAGCAGGTTCCGATGAGAACATACTTCGGCGTCGGTGTCCGTCCCCGATGAGGTTTCCTGAAACTTGCGTTACACGTTACAGGGGGGTTCCTCAAAATCACTTAAAAATGACCTCGTTTCTGATTCGTAACGTGTAACGCGTAACACATATCTGCGAGAGAAACCTTGGCCTCTATGTGATGCTTGTTAGGTATTCACTCAATTGGGCTTTTCAAAACTATGCCCCCCCTACCCCGAATTTTTCTCGGAAAAAGAATTCTTATGATCTCCTGCACAACACGGCAATCGTTTAGGGTATCAGAACCTACTTGCCCGGTCTGTTTATCTGACTCGCTCGCGTTCCTTTTTCGTCGAGAGATAGAAAAAGGTTCTTTGACATACGGGTCTTGGCTGTCGTTCAGAAAGGAGCAACATCATGATCATTCTGACGCTAGCCAACGGAAAAGCCGTCGATGCCTCTTCGCCAATTCACATGCTTGGGGAAATGAATCCAAAGGAGATCGTGGACGTTTCCTACACACAGAAGACCGAAAAAAACTCTGCTGAATCATGGGTCAAATCTCTGAACGACAAATTCAAGAAGAACCTCATGGCAAAGCAGGTTGACTCCGGGAAAGGTAAGCAACCTTTTGACAGCCCCGAAAAAAAGATTCTGTACGGTGTGGAAGTCGGAAAACTGTTGGATCAGGTTCGGCCTCTTGTGGACAAAGTGAACGAGGCAATTGGAAAAGCACACGGACACACACTGAAGCTTTACTTCGATTACACAAACGGCAAAAATCACCAATCAAATTGATTCCGACCGATAGTCAAGACACCGTTGTTGAAGACATTACCAACGACAATGAAACTAGCAGTAGGTTACATACGCTGTTCCACCGACAAGCAGGAAGACAGCCCCGACCAACAGCGTCGGGAGATTGTGACCTTTGCCGTCCGGCAAGGGTTTACTCTTGTCGGCTGGTTCGAAGATTTTGGGAAGTCGGGCACTACATTTGAGGAAAGAGCTGGCTTTCGAGACCTCCGCCATGCGGTTGAGAACAATCCCAAGTTTGAAGCTGTGATCTGTTATGACGAGTCCCGCTGGGGCAGGGCAATTAACTCGGACGAAAACACATTCTGGCGAGTCCACTTCCGCCGATGCGGCATTGACGTTCTCTTGGTAAAAACCTCCGTTGACCTCAAACACGAGTATGCCCCGATGCTTCAGGCGTTTGAGGGAGTACAGGCATCACAATACAGCAAAAAGCTTTCTGAGCTTACATTGAGGGGTGCAAAGAACAACTCCATCTACTCGAACGGCGGCACAGCACCATACGGATACCGGAGGGTCGCCGTCAACACGAAAACTGATGAAAAGAGGGATCTCGCTGATGGCGAATGGTCTATCCGCCGACAGGAAAAGGTAATCTGGGAGTTAGGGGTACAAGTGGAAATCGAAGTCGTGAAGTGGATTTTCGAGGAAAGGATCAAAAGCCTGGGCTATGTGCAAATTGCTGCAGCTTTGAACCGCAGGGGCGTCCCCTGTCCAAAACGCGGAAGATGGAAAAACCATGACCGCAAATGGAGTGCGGTCACCATCAGAACCATTCTGGAGAATCCTGTTTATTACGGGGCCAGAGTTTACAACCGCAATTCAATGAGCAAGATCCAAGCTCAAGCCAATGGGAAGTCGCACAAACGGGGAATCATCTACCCCCATTGGATGAATGATGCCAAAGACTGGATAATAACACCAAATGCCCATCCCGCGATTGTCGGCAGGGATACATGGGAGAAGGCAAGCGCCCTAAGACGGTACGAAAACAACGGCATCAGGAACGGTCACACGTATAGCAGCCAGTTTCTTCTTACTGGCCTTGTTCGATGCTCGAAATGCGGTTTCAGTTTTCAAGGTTGGTCAGGAAAAGCTAAGGGTCATTTGTACGCGAAGTACATTGACAGTGGGTACAAGAACAAGCGTGTTTGCTCGTTCCTCGGAATTCCAAAAAAACAGATTGAGGACTTTGCTTTGAGCGCTGTAAAGACCGTTCTGCAAAACAAGGAGATCATCAACAAGGTTGAACAGAACATATTGCTTCTGCTCAGAGAGAAGCCCAATCAGGTTCTAGCGGAAATGGAAAGCCTGAAAAGAGCGCTGGCGAAAAACGAAATGGCAGTTCAGAACCTTACAAGGGCCATTGAGGAGGGCGTTGGCTTAGATTCCGTCCTTGAGAGGATGCGAGAGGTGGAAAAGGAAAGGCTTGAGATACAAAAGAGAATTCAATCCCTCAAAGACGAGCAGGAAACGGAAATTGTGGTTGAAAACGTTGCCAGCCAGGTAAGGGACTTCATCAACAACTTTGAAGAGGTCTTCGAGAAGGCACCCATTGAAGAACGGAAAACACTGATAAAAAAGGTAATCTCGGAGATCATTGTTGACCGTGAAAGCAACACAATCCGGTTCTACATCCGAAAATTGCCGGCGGTAAGCCCCCAATTAGAGGATTTGCTGAAAAAGAAAAGGGCACCCACTGAAGTTGTGAGTGCCCGAAGTAGCGGGGGCAGGACTTGAACCTGCAACCTTCGGGTTATGAGCCCGACGAGCTACCAATTGCTCCACCCCGCGATCATAGACTAAACTTTGCGACCGCGTGAACACCAATTGTTGAGTGGCATGTTTTTTATGCCACGAAATCCCGACGTTTTTTGTCGGGACTCCACCCCGCGATCATTGTATGCACCAATGTACCTAAAAATAACGGGCCAGTCAAGCCTAAAGAAAATGCCGGGGGCCGTGATCATTGTTCGCCTGAAATTCCCCTAAGACAAAAAAAAGCCCGGCTCTCACCGGGCGTTCCTCTTTTTGAGCATCGTAATATGTGATAGGTGATAAGTGATATGTCATGAGCCACGATTCACCACTCACCATTCACTACTCTTCACCCTTCACTCTTCACCCTTCACCATCCACGATTCACCACCCTTCACTATCATAAATTCTTCAGCCAACTCTGCCTCAGCATCTCCTGCATGTCTGTGATTGTCCCGGCATCTTCAAAGACGTGGTTCGTCCAACGCTGAACGAGTTTTCCCTGCAGTGCAAGTTCATCGTCTCCTCTTCGAACAACTACTTCGTAAGGATCACCCACCTTCATCCCCGAGAGTCTTCCGAAGATTTCGTTGGCGTTTTGAAAGGACAATTCCGTTCCGAAGAGCTTCACAAGGATATCCCCGTCTTTCAGTCCGTATTCCTTTGCTTCCTCACCAACCGATGAAGCCACCAGGTGTCCCTGTCCGTCACCGGAAATGCTCACGCCGATGGCCGGGCGCGTATCTTCCGAAGGCTTCCTCGGCACATACCGGAATCCCAGTTTCGCGAAGTACTCTTTATAAGGCAGTTCCTTCGAATCGCGAATATAGTCGTCAATGAAATCGCGGATCTGCGGATACGTTTCCTTAACCACGATATCAAAGAACTCCCTTTCGGGGAACGGCCGTTGATTACCGTATTTGTTGAGGAGACTCAAGAACACTTCGCGCAAACCCCGTTTGCCGTACGACAACTCAAGCAGGCGAATATCGAGGAGCGCGGCCGTCACGGCCCCTTTGTTGTAAATGTTTCCGAACTGGCTGCCTCCTTTTTCGGTATAGACCGAGAGTCCAAGTTCACTCAGGCTCATGTCCTTATCAAAATTATCGTTGACGTTCAGTTTGGCCGTCATCTGACCAAGGAACTGCTCAGTGCTGATCAATCCGCTCCTCAACTGCATGATGTCTGATACCCACTCTGTGACTCCCTCGTACAACCAGAGATGTTCCGAAGGGTTCGGCGTGGTAAAATTGAACGAGTGAATGATTTCACTGTGGAGATTCAACGGCGTCAGGATGTGCATGAACTCGTGCGCCATGATTCCCTGAAGCTGACCGATGCCTGCCGGAGAAACCGGAAGGACATAGAGCGAGCTGTAGGAGTGTTCCAGTGCACCGGCGCTTGTCAGCCCGTACCGCTGAAACGTCGGTCCGTCCAGAAGGACGCAGAGAAACTTGTAGTAGGGAACCGGAGAACTCCCGATGAAGTCTCCCGCAGACTGGAGAACGTCGTTGGCCATCGTCAGAATAGTCTGGGCGCCGAGCGTTGTATCGACGGCATAGACATACACCTCGACATCGATATCATTGACCTTTGTCTTCGCAACCGTCAGCTTGCCCGCAAGGACAGGCGAGTCCGCGAGCCGATCAAACGTTTCTGCAACATAGTACCCTTCACGGTCGGTATCCAGCGCCGTCGCGATGATCCATCCCGGCTGATATTCGACCTTCATTTTCACCGGTGTGGATTGCAGTCCTTCGAAGTAGCCGAGAACCGCGAACGTGTTGAAGGTTGCATAATTCGAATCGATCCCGCTTCCGCACATCGGCGCAACGGGATTGGCCTCGACCCGTGCATCGAACGAATCTTCAATATCGTAGGTGATAGTGGCAAGTTCTCCCGGGCGCGAGATCTTCCATTGATTTAAGGAGATCTTCTCCGTCGGAATTTCATTCCCCCTGCCGTCAAATGCTTTGAAGGCGGACACAAACCGACCGAAATCAAGCAGACTGTAAGTCCCGGGCGCTGTCGAAGCGAAATTGTAGATCCCGTTGTCGGCGGAGAGTCCGGCCGTCTTTACCGTGACCCGAAAAATGTCGTCGAGCGGATTGGAGACTTTAACCGTATATACAATCTGAGGGACTTCGGTGCGTTCAGTTTGCACCGGCGGCCGGCAACTCCCCAGCACGAAAATCAGGGAAACCATGAAGACAACGGCGTGGCGGTTACGATGGCTCATGAATGCTCCTTTTGAATCGAGTAGGGGGAATGGTGATTCGGGGCTTGTTCCAGGCCTCTTCTACGGTATTTCGTAGAACGAAGTTGCAGGAAGGAAGGCGCAGATCTTCCTTCGCACTCCTGATTGGTGAAACTATTTTCAGCGATCGTCCGTTCTATACTATAGAATGTCAATAAAGGATCTCTCAATGAAACGATTCCTCCTTATTATCACGCTGGGAATTCTCGGATTTGTGGCGCTGAAATCGATGGCTCATGTCGATAAGAGCATTCGCATTTCAGATGAAGATGACAAGAATTTCGGGGCATTTCCCCCTGAAATCCCTTCGGCCCAATTTGACGACCTCTTTGTTTAGGTCAAAACCGGCTATCCCAGTTCCAAAAGAAGCCAGGCCCGATCTACGGATCGGGCTTTTGCTTTTTCACCCGGAGTTCCGCCGGTTTGTTCGATCAAGGATATCCGCAAGTGCCCGCGGATCGGTTGTTGGCAATTGACAGGTATAATCCTCGCAAACGTATGCGGTTGCCCTCCCGCCAACCATGACGATGCTCTTGATAAAGGGAAGGAAGGATTCAAGCACGGCCCGTCCGCGCCCATCGTCGGCAAGGAGGATCACCTTGTTTGGGATGAATCGCGCATGCACTTCTTTAATGAGCGCTGCGGTATCAGTGCCATCCCGTTGTCCTGCGATGACTATTTGTGCCGGCTTAACGAGGTGAAAATCCAGGTCCGCCAGAAACTGTGCAAGGGCTTCCGGAGCTCTCACCATTTTCTCGCTGAAATAACGAAACGATTTCTCCGCGCAGTGTCCATACTTCCTGTTCCCAGACATCTGGGCCAGCCGCAATAAACAAAGAACGGCGACGGAGTTTCCCGAGGGTTCGGCTCCATCGTACGATTCCTTGGTCCTGACGAGAATCGCGGAATCGGAATTGTCCGTGTCGTAAAACCCTCCATTCGTGTGATCATAAAAAAGGCGGACCATGCTCTCGGTAAGCTCAATCGCTTTCTCCAACCAGCGAATGTCCAATGAGGCTTCATACAAATCAATAAGGCCCTGAGTCAGGAACGCATAGTCTTCCAACGAAGCGGAGAAGCGTGCCTCTCCGTCTCTGAACCGGCGTTTGAGATCCCCTGCAATGTGCATGGTCGTGAGAAGAAAGGAGGCCGAACGTTCTGCCGCCCGAAGGTAGTCTGAACGATCCAGCACGCCGGAAGCCTTTGCAAATGCCGATATCATCAGACCGTTCCAGGACACAAGGATCTTGTCATCCAGATGGGGGAGGGGACGCTTGCTCCGTACATGCAAGAGTTTGGATCGCGAAGTTGAAAGGAGCTTTCCAATCGCTTCAAGGGACATATGCAATTCCTCAGCGAGAGCGTCTCTTGATTTGACAACGTGGAGAATATTAAGTCCCGCAAACTCATTGTGCGGATCGGCCCGCACATTTCCCCTTTCCTCAACACCGTAGTACAATTCCACAACCTTCAGTTCGTCGGGGGAAAGAGCTTCCCCGAGTTCTTTTTGCGTCCAGGTGTAGAATGCCCCCTCTTTTTTCCTCTTCGGCTGTTCGTGGCTCAAAGCACTTTCGGCGTCTTGTGCGGAGTAAAACCCGCCGTCCGGATGGGTCATTTCGCGCACAACATATGTAAGAACATCCCGCGCTACTTCGGCATAGAATTCCTCGCCGGTGATTTGATATGCCTCAAGGTAGGAAACAACCAGCTGTGCCTGGTCGTACAGCATCTTCTCAAAATGCGGAACATGCCATTCAGCATCTGTTGCATACCGGTGGAATCCGCCTCCCACATGGTCATACATTCCGCCATGATGCATGTTCCTGAGTGTTTCGAGGGACATGGCGAGCGCTTGTTTGTTGCCTGCTCTTTTATAATACCTGAGCAGGAAGTTGAAGGCGACGGGTCTTGGGAATTTCGGAGCATGGCCAAATCCGGCATGTTTCGTGTCGTAACTTCCCGAGAATGCCTCAAATCCGCGGTCCAGGGTCTGCGCATCGACGTTAACGGAGCTGGAGACGGGGGAAGAAAGCTCGCGGAGGTACGCCGTCAGTCGTTCACCGGTCTCAAGGATTGATTTCCGATCGGACGTCCATACCTCTTGCACGCGTTCAAGGATCTCGGTAAATCCGGCTCTTCCATGAGCGGAGAGGGGTGGGATGTACGTTGCACCAAAGAAGGGTTTCAGGTCCGGAGTGAGAAACATCGACATGGGCCAGCCGCCGCTGCCGGTCATTGCCTGCAGTGCCGACATATAAACTCTGTCGACATCCGGACGCTCTTCCCGGTCCACTTTGATGCTTACAACGGCTCTGTTCATGACCTCGGCAATGGCCTGATTCTCAAATACTTCGCGTTCCATCACATGGCACCAATAGCAGGTGGAATAGCCGATGGAAAGAAAAATAGGCTTTCCTTCGGAACGGGCCTTTCCAAACGCCTCTTCACCCCATGGATACCAATCGACGGGGTTATAGGCATGCTGGAGGAGGTACGGACTTTTCTCGTTGAGGAGTCGGTTGGGTTTCATCGATTGGTTCGTAAGGAATTCACTTCAGAAAGGTAACGTAATAGGGGAGAGGATGCCAATTGCGGAAGTGGTTAATGGTTTCTGGTTCGTAGTCATTGTTGTTAGTTTTGGTTGTCAGATTCTATTCCAAAATCGGCAACTATAACTCAAAACCCATCAAACTAAAACCAAAAATCACTTACTAAAAACGCATCTTCTTGAACCCTCAACCGTTAACCACCCTCCAGCCTTTACTGCGTCTTTCTGTTCCGGATCAATTCCATCGTTTCCTGTGCAATGGTCCTTGGCGACCAGGACCGGTTCATCGTCCCTCAAGCTGAAAGCGGGCTTTTGTCAAGGATGTCACCCCTTCCCTCCAGGGGTGCGGGGAGGATGTACTTGAAGAGCTTTTCTGAAAATCGTATCTTAAAACATGCTCACCGGGATTCTCCAGGTACAGTTTATCCAAGGGCGAGCCTCCCATCATCATACTGAACATGCGATACAGATTGAATGACTTCAAAACAGAACAGCCAGGAAGGCGAATACCAAGGGGTCGCGGGAGCGATGCGTTTTAACCTATGATACGGCAGTTCTTTTCCCTCTCGGGACTTCTTCTTGCCGCCTGCTCCACTTTCTCTCCCGCAACGAAAATTGGTCTTGCGACGTTGACGGTTAATGAAATGCAAAATGGATTTCTCGTTGAAATTCGTACGGAAAACCCTGTCAGCGATGTGGCCATCACTCTCCCAGGCTCCCGCTGGCTGATCATTACCGTTCCTGATACGTTACTGGATACAAGCGCTATTGCCGTATATCGATCGCGGGAAGTCGATTCCACGGAAGTGCACCGTTTTGAGACTGCGACCCAGTTTGCTATTCGCCTGAAAAAGCCAATCTCTTCGGCAGAGGTAATCCCCCCCTCCGGACGAAAAAATATCCTGATTTCCGTCTTCTTTTAAAAGGGCAAAACCATTTATTGTTTTTCCGGCTTTTCTTTTCTATTTTCCACGATTCAGAAAGCGAATCATGAAGACAATTCTCGTTGTTGATGATGACAAAGCCCTTCGCATGGTCATTGTCGCTGCCCTGAAGCAGAAGGGATATGCGACAGTTGAGGCGGTGGATGGTTTGGAAGGGATAAGCCAGGCCCGGCGCGCGAAACCCCATTTGATTATCAGTGATGTCTACATGGATAACATGAATGGGTTTATGATGGTCGAATCACTCAAGGAAGATGAGGAGACCGCGGGAATCCCAGTCATCATGATGACCAGCGCGGCGCAGGCTGCTGGTGCGTGGGAAACATCGTTGGCGGACGATTACATCGACAAGGGGTTTTCGATGGCCGAACTACTCGAACGGGTCAAGAAAATCCTCAAATAGAATCACAATTTCCCTTAAAACTCTCCGGTTCCCGAGGGGGCAGACTTGAAACGGGAAAAGAAAACCATTTTGATAATTGACGATGAGGATTCGATGCGCTTCGTTTGCCGGAGCGTACTCGAGGATGAGGGATTCCGTGTTATCGATGCATCGGATGGAGAGGCGGGACTTTCCACCGCGACGGAAATTCGTCCAGATCTCGTCCTTTGTGATATCGAGATGCCCGACAAGAACGGATTTGAAGTCCTTGGTATGTTCAGGGCGCACCCAACCACGACGGCGATCCCGTTTGTTTTTCTGACAGGGCGATCCGAAAAGAGCGCGAGGCGAGAAGGGATGGATCTCGGCGCCGACGATTTCCTGACAAAGCCCTTTACGAAGAATGAATTGATCTCGATGGTGAACAGCCGCCTGCAAAGGTCGTTAGCGCATCACGATGAGACCGGGCATAAGCTTGAAGAACTTCGTCAGAATATCAGCAGCGCCGTACCGCACGAACTTCGCACGCCGCTCTCCGGAATCCTCGGGTTTGGTGCCATCCTGAAAGAGGAGGCTGGTTCCCTCAGCCCAAAGGAACTCTCCGATATTGCCGATCACATCATCGGATCCGGCAAGCGACTTCAGCGAACCCTCGAGAAGTTTTGGATGTACTCCGAAATTTCCATGATTGGCCGTGATGACAAAGCACGTGACCAACTAAGGCAAGCGATGGTGCGCGGCGCCCAGAGTACCATCGGTACTCTTGCGAAGCTAAAAGCACGGGCATATGACCGATCAGAAGACCTCACGCTTTCCCTTGGGCCCGACGCTTGCCTCCGAATCGGGGAAAAGCACTTCACCGTTCTTCTCGAAGAAATCCTCGACAATGCTTTTAAGTTTTCCAAGAAAGGAACAATCGTCGAGGTGAGTCTTGTTCTCAAGGAATCAGGTGCGGAGATTAGTGTCCACGATAGGGGAAAGGGGATGAATCCGGATGACATCAACGGTTTGGGGGGATTCATGCAGTTTGGAAGGAAAAAACTCGAACAGCAGGGGCTGGGGCTCGGCCTTGCAATTGCACATGAGCTCGCTGCTTTGTATGGAGGGGAATTGCATATTGAAAGCGGACCCGAACAGGGAACACGCGTCAGCGTTCAGTTGAAGGTTTGTTAAGATCGGAAGACAGAGGGAAAAAAAGAAAACAGCAAGAAACAAAGAGAAATAAAACATCAAAAAAAAACAACAGTCGGTGGTCACACATCATTTCTTTTTTCCGTTTGCCGTTTCATTTCCGTTTGAAGTTTTCTTTTTGCAGTTTTATGCTTTGATGGATTGCAAGGTGGAATTAATTCCATCTTCCATGAACATCTTCCATCACGGCCTCGGGCAAGACGGCAAAATTCGCCGGAACATCAAGGTAATTCACAGTCCGAAATCGACATTCTCTACGAGCCTATCGACTCGAAGAGCCGTTCTACGAATCTACGATTCGTCGAATCGTAGATAGGCCGCAATCCGCATTCCTGTATCTCAGCGGCAGCCGACCCCCCCTCGGTGTGCAGTTCTTTGTGCGTCCCCCCATGCATAAGGAGCTGCGGCCGCTGAGTTTTTTTATCATACGTTTCAACCAGACTTTTCCCAAAACACTCCTCAGTTCCGATTCGAGCTTCGCGGGCGTCACCGACCACGTGTTCACAACACTGCGCATGTCATCCTGCCTGCCCCGCTGTGAGCGCTATGGAGGAGGCGGGGAGCGAACGTTTTGATAGCGTTTCATAATAGCAAGTGAGCGAAGGATCTGAACACCACGGCTCGACCTTGGCCTCATGAGCAGGCGAGTGGGCTGACTGCCGACTCCGATCCCTCGCCCCATGGTCGTGGTCTCCACCGCCGAACCGAACGTGGATGTTACCACAACCAACGAACAGGAACTGCTTATCATTGACTTCCTGGTGAACCATATTCTTCCACCACCCTGAACCACCCTCTTCCGCAAACTCTCACTTGCCAAACGCATCGAGCGCTGTTCCGGCTCTGAGCTCCCTCATCACTGCTGCATGACCCCTGATGATCGCGAGCGTCGTGCTGTCAGTTCCGAACACCGAGTTTAATCCCTGCGGTTCTTGAGGCGGATCACCGACAAAGGGATCTCCAATTTGCCATTTTCCGTCCGCTCGTGTGGAAAACACCTCTCCTCCCCAGGCCCAGAAGTTCGATCCGGCGATCGGCCCCCCTGCCGAGGCCGAATCCTCGAGAACCTTATACACAAACTGATAATAGCGGTCTCTGAATTCAACGGGTGTGCCTGCACCAATGAGGCCGGAATCGCGCAAAAGCCCGAACTCGTCCATCACGACCGGTTTTGCCAGAAGGCGGGCGAGCCGGATATGCTGACCGATATATTCCTGTGTCATGATCTGAGTCAAGTCAAATGATTCCCCGGGCCGCTTGACGTCAAACCAGCCCCAGATGTGCGGCCAGAGGTGAAACGTCAGATAGTCGATGTGCGGAGAGCGATGCGCAGCAAAGAAGTGCTCTTCAGAGAGCAGGCTTCCGATGACTCCCTCGCTTCCAGTGCTGATCAGGTGATTGCCATCCAGCGAATCTATGAAGGCCGCGGTCCTGTGGATCCATTCATTGAAGTTTGGAACATTGCTCTCGCCCCAGTCCCCAACGGTTCCAGGACGCGGCTCATTGGCGAGCTGCCAGGCCATGATCGTCGGGTCCTTGGAATACGGCCTCCCATTGACGGTGTTGACTCTCGTAACAATTCGTTTGATGTAATCGCGAAACAGTTCTTGGGCCGGCTGATTGGCATAAAACGTCGCCGCGTAGTCCATGTACTCGTCCCATGTGTGACCCGTTGTGTCCGGATCGATCACGGGTCCGCCTGTCCAGATATTATACTGAGTAAATCCGCCCGACCATTCCCAGTAGTTGCTCAGATAGAGAACGGCGTGCATGTCGCGTTCTGCCATCTCCGCGAGGAGAAAATCCAATCCTGCAAGGAGGGAGTCGTCAACGATTCCCGGAGAAGGCTGAAAGGCCGGTTTTACCGATCGTCTTGAAGCTGAGAGCTCTGATGCGGCGAGGATTCTCAGATTGTCCACTCCAAGTTCGTCCAGTGCATTCAATTCGCGTCGTAGGCGGGCGCGGTCGCCTATGGTGCCGGTTGAGCCGAGATAGGCCCCGTACCACATGTTCGCTCCGGCGAAGTAATGCGGTTTTCCTTTATGGATGAACCTCATCTGGCGGACGGAAATGAACTCTTCATCGGCGCCGAACCATGCTACACACGAACAGGAAGAGAAAAAAAAGAGGCAGGAAGACAACACCAACGAACGTACCTGAGAGTTCATGTACAATTTATGTCCTCAATGTCACAGATACGAAATAGCGGAATACTATGCTTTCTTAGGTACGAAGATAGTACGAATCAGTGTAAATCCGTGAAATCTGCGTGAATCAGCGAAAAAAACAAAAACCCCCGAATTTCATCGGGGGCCTTGCTGGAACCATGAACTTCGGACCTCGAACCTCGAACTTCGAACCTCGACCCTCAACTAATCCAACCCGCCCCTTCTCTGTCCGTCTCTCTGCTCAGGCCAAGGACGTGGTTCTCCGGTACGCCGATCCACCGGCAGGACTCTCCTATCCCGCGGAAGCGTTTCCGGATCTTCTGAAGCCAAATAAGCAAGGCATGCCGCGAGCACGACGTTATTTTTTACGTCAAAGAAATTGATCTTGTCGTACGTGTCCCTGTTAGTATGCCATGTATAAAGGAAATAGTCGTAACGATGCGAGCCGAGGTTAAATCCAGGCGCTCCCGCAGCAACAAATGAGGCATGATCAGTTCCCCCGCCGCCCGGCATTCCGGGTACGGAGAGTTTTACCTCGTCTGTCACTTCGTTGGGAATTCTTGAGAGCCAGCGGGCGAGATACTCTCCTGCATTGACATAGCCCGAAGCAGAAATGCTCGTTACGCGTCCAGTACCGTTGTCTTGATTAAACAGCGCCTGGAGGTGATTGATAACCTCCGGGTGATCGGTCACAAACGAGCGGGATCCGTTCAAGCCCTGTTCTTCGCTTCCCCAATGGCCGACCAGAATCGTCCGCTTTGGATTCGGATAAAACTTCTTGAGGATCCTCATTGCTTCCATCATGAGGATGGTTCCGGTGCCGTTGTCAGTCGCACCCGATCCTGCGTCCCATGAATCGAAGTGGGCCGAAAGCATCACGTATTCGTTCGGTTTTTCCTTCCCTTCAATTCTCGCGATCGTATTGAACGTGGGGGATTCACCGGTGAATTTCGATTCGGCCACAACGCGGACTACGGGCTTGCCGCCGTTTTCGATGAGACGATACAGCAGATTGTAATCTTCAACACTCAGGTCCACCACAGGGGCGCGCTGTGCCTTGGTGCCGAAGATCTTATTGACACCCCATCCGCGCGACCACCGCGATGTGAGCACACCGACGGCTCCGGCTTGTTCAAGAATATTGGCAAGGGTATCGGCACGATATCCGGTGGTGTGAACTCTTCGCTCCCAAGCATCCCGCATTTTATCCCGGACCACTTTCATCGAGTCGAAGGACCACTTGAGAGCATATTCTTCCCACTCCCGATCGGGTCTTCCTGTTGGTTCGGGAGCCGAGATCATCACAAACTTCCCCTTGACGCTTGAAAGTGTCTTCGAAAATGAAACGGAATCTTTTGCCTCGGGCAACAGGATGACGTTCGCTGTTGTTCCGCCTTTCTTTGACGGGGGACTCCAAGCCAGCATGGTTCCTTCCAATGTCCGCACACGAGGTTCCAGCATGTCGATGTGAGTGATCCCGCGCTCCCACCCCTTCCATTTCCCATATTCTTCATTCTTTGCGGTGATACCCCAACCCTGATACTTCTTCACTGCCCAGTCGTGGGCTTTCTTCATCTGGGGCGTCCCGACAAGCCGCGGTCCGATTCCATCCAGAAGTTCGTGGGCGAGCATTTCGAGCTTCGATGAATCCATCGCCTCGGCCCAGATACTCTTAATCACTGGATCATCGGTCGGAAAAGTGGCCACGCCAGGCACACTCTGGGCTGGGGGTTGGGCCAGGGAAACAAGCGGGATTACCAGCAGGAATGCGGCTGCAAACCATCGTTTCATAGGATCCTCCTGAAGAATAGGTGGAGATTGTAACTTCTGTTTCAAATCAAAGGCTTAATTCGATAGCGAAAAGAAATATCCCCCAAAGGGGCCCCTCTATATTGAGTCATTTGAGGGGGGAATGTCCCCGGCCCGAATAATGCTTGAAAGGGGCGGGCGAACGCTGAATGTCGAATGAAGAATTTGATTCGCAGAGCCGCCCTTCAATTCGACATTGGGGGTTGGAAGTTCGGCGTTGGGTATTGCCTTTTCAGAGAAAAAGAGAATGTCCAATATCCCCGGCCCAATTAATGCTTGAAAGGGGCGGGCGAACGTTCAACGTCCAACGTCGACATTGGGGGTTAGCGGGTCAAGGTAGGATAAATTCCTTGTGCCATCAAGAGAAATTCCATGAGCGGACAGAGCGCATTGCAACCTTTGATCATCAGTTGCGTCTTATGAATATCATCGCCGAGGAAGGAGACTATGCGCTTCTGCACCCTCTTTTTCTGTCTGCTTCTGCTGTCCAATCCCACCCTTGCGTACGATCAGCAAAAGATCCTCATAATGAAAAAGATTTCGCAGTCCATTCAGGTGGACGGATTGATAGAACCCGCATGGTTGCAAGCTGATTCGGCAATAACGTTCTTCCAAATGCAGCCTTACTTTGGTCAACCTCCAAGCAGGCACACCGTGGCCAGGGTCCTGACGACCGAGGATGCTCTTTATTGTCTCATTGTGTGTTTCGACAACCAGGAAAACATTCAACGGAATACGGGGAAACTCGATGATTTCGGCGGCGATATCGTTTCGATCATGCTCGATACGTTTGGCGACAAGAAAACTGCCTACAAGTTCGCGGTGAGTGCATCCGGAGTCAAGGCCGATTCCCGGATGTTGGATGATGCACGGAACAGGGACTACGGATGGGACGGGGTTTGGTTTTCCGACAGTAAGATTTACGATTGGGGGTATGTGGTGGAAATCGAGATCCCGTATCGGTCAATTCAGTATGACGAGACACTGACTTCCTGGGGTTTGGATTTTGATCGGTGGATTCCCAAGCTCAATGAAGATTTGTACTGGTGTGTCTACGAACAGAATGAAGGTCAGCGCATCTCGAAGTTTGGCAGGTTGATGTTTGACGATTTTCGGCCGTCCGTAAAGGGGGAGAATCTTGAAATCTATCCCGTGGGGATCACCTCGGCCCGATATCTTCCAAGCAAGAAATACAAGGTGGATGCCGATGTCGGGCTGGATATATTCTACAACCCTTCACCGAAACTCACGTTTCAACTCACCGGCAACCCCGACTTTGCCCAGATCGAGGCCGATCCGTTCTCCTTCAACATCTCGCGATACGAAACATATTATAATGAGCGTCGCCCGTTTTTCACACAGGGCAATGAGATTTTCATGCCTTCGGGTCGGGAACGGAATACCGGCTTTTACAGGCCTTTGGAACTTCTCTATACGAGACGCATCGGCAAGAAACTTCCGGATGGGACGGAAGTCCCGTTGTATCTCGGGACAAAGGCCTTCGGAAGAGTTGGGGATTGGGAATACGGCGGTTTCCTTTCGATGACCGGGAAAACGGATTACATGCTGAATGGAAGTCCCGCGAACGAACCTCAAGCCTATTTTGCTTCTGCACGGGTTAAGAAACACATTCTTGATAACTCAACGATTGGAGTTTTGTTTGTCGGGAAACACAGCGAGTCGGGGGACAACGGTGTGTTGGACATCGACGGAGCATTTCGTACGTCTGACTGGCAGCTCTCCTACCAGATTGCCCGGTCGTTCAAAGATGGCGGAGGAGACTTCGGCGGATCCGCGGGATTTGTGATGTTCCAGGAAAAATGGATCAACCTGTTCCGTACGCGCATCATAGGGGAGAATTTTGATATCGACCAGGTCGGGTTCGTTCCCTGGCGCGGAACCTCTGAGATTACTGCGCTGACGGGACCGCGGTGGTATTATGAAGACGGTTACGTGAGTCAGATTCTTATCTACGGAGGGGGGATCCTCTATAATGAGAAAGCGGACGGATACACTGACCATTCCGCCATCATGGGATACAACATGCAATTCCGGAGCAATTGGGGATTTGAACTTACGGGAATATTTGGGCAGTCAAAGGACTTAGGCACAAAATACCACTCGTACGAAATCAGTCTCTCGTCGTGGTTCATGCCATCTCCGGATTTTAACGGAAATGTTTGGGGTGGATACTCGCGGACATATAACTTCAATCGTGGGTATCTTGCGTATTATGCATGGACCGGGGCCGATCTGAGTTTCCAGATCCTGAAAACTCTTCAGGCGGGGACATCGCTCAGCGGAAATTTCGAACTGAAACCGGATCGTTCTGTCGAAGACATCGTTCTGAATGGCCGGCCGTATTTCTCCATAACACCGGTGAACGATCTGAATATTCGCCTTTATCTTGATGTTCTTTATTTCAATTCCACGGCTCATGTTGAGCAGACAATCCTCGGCTTCCTGTTCTCCTACAATTTCCTTCCGAAAAGCTGGATTTACCTTGCGGTCAATGAATCGCGCGATCGGAGTTCGGAAGTTGATGCCTTCGGGGCGCCGATCCCAAACCGACTTCATGTGGCCGACCGCGCCGCCGTCCTTAAGCTGAAGTACCTCTACTACTTCTAACCGTACCGAAAAAGCAAAGGAGTCTGCCCCATAGCTGTTGACAAATGGGGCGGAACTTCCGATATTCCGGCCGTGGGGGGACCACGTTATTGCCTGCCCCGGGGGGCATTCCCAAGTCCTTTCTCAAATAATTCCGCAGGTGGGGTGGAGTGTTTCCCCACCTGTTACCATTCAGCGTTTCTATTCATGGGGGGACCATGTCCAGAATATCGAATCGCCAGCTGGTGGAGGAACTTCAAACCGGCAATCGTCTTGGGTGCGTGCATCTCATCGACATGTATCAGCGCAAATTGTTGTACGAGTGTATACGCGTATTTGACATTGACCCCCGGGATTCCGAGGAGATTGTCGATGATGTCCTTCTTTCTGTTGTCCAGAAAATCGAAACATTCTCCTTTAAGAAATCGGACAGCGATTTCCATTTCTGGATTATGGCGATTTTCCGAAACAAGGTGCGTGATTTTATCCGGCGGCGGGTGGTTCTTTTTGGGTCGAGCGGCAAGGACATTGAATGCTTTTCAACGAACGGCACCGGCGAGGGTGATGAGGATGCCGGATTGATGGCGGCGGCCATACAGGAATATGAGAGATCCGTGTTGGAGGCCGAAGGAGAAGACGATCTTCTTGCCTGGGTAGCAGAAGTTCTCGACACCATGCAACCATGGGAGCGCGTCTTGCTCCGATGCAGGGCTCTTGAGGTTCCGTATAGCGACATTGCACGGTACACCGATAAGACCGCCACTCAGCTCAAAGTTTATCACGCCAGGGTGAAAAAGCGCTTCCAACGACTCCTTGCGGAGCGCACATCCGAAAACGGGATGCAATGGCATGATGCATCGAAAGAGAAAACGGCGAAGACATCCACTGTTGAAGCCTGTCCCGGGTGATAATTCGGATAAGGCGGTGTTTCGAATGCTTGAACGATTGGACAGGCAACTTGGAAACCCTCGTCGGGTGGATTTCTATCTTTACTTTCCCTCTCGACGAAAAACGGAATGCGCGTTCGCGGAACTGCTTTGCCTCGGGTTGAAGGCCGAGATTATCGCCGTGGAACGGAAATGGCTTTGCCTGGGATCGAAAATGATCGTTCCGACATTAAACGCATTTGCAGGAATGAGAAGAGTTCTCGAAGATATTGCCCAACGTTGCGGGGGACGGTACGATGGCTGGGAAACAATGATTCTGGAATAATGTCATGCCCGAAAAGGTCAGCATGCATTCTGTGAACCGGCTTTTGCAGCTCGCGTTCCTCGAAGGGGCGATCATAACCCATGGTTTGTACGAGAAGATTGTCTTGCGGCGGGCCGATGCAGACCACGTGGATAATCGTTTGCGGACAATAACCATGAAAAAGCTTCTCCGGGAAATTGCATCGGCCGCCGAGCCTTTGCCTCCTAAAACCGTTGGAGAATTCCTCAGCGAAATGCGAATACGGCGGCAGGTTTCGCTGTTCGCGGTCAGGCGACGTCTTGACGTGCCAATGTTAACCTACAGAATGATTGAGAACGATACGATTTCTCCGCTGAAGGTACCGATGAATACATGGAAACGGATCAAAGATATGGGGAAGATACCATGGGAAGAGCTGGAAATTATGATCCGGGCTTCTCATTACCTGGCGGTGTTCAGACCGTCATACAGGGGCACGCTCCTTCGATACAGGAGGAAAACAAGTTCCACGTATCCCCCGGATCCACGGCTCTCAGCGGCCCGCGAGCTGTACCTCCGGGCGCGTTTACCTCTTCCGGCACGGGAGAGACAGTCCATTGACGACCTCATTTGTGAGCTCAAGGATGTTTGAAACAAGACACCGCAATGATTGAAGAACAAATCAAGACTGTTGACATGAAGGAGAGCAGGAGGGATTTCTGTATTCGTGTTGCGAATGTGACCTTGGACAGATTCCAAGGGGAGCAGCAAAGAGCCTCCATCCCGGTTCCTGTAGAAGAAATAGCGGAATGGCTCGGATTTCGCGTAGTGCTTCTTACAACGGTCCCGGATGATTTCTCCGGACTTGTGAGCTTGGAGGACCGGTTGATCGGCGTGAACAGGAATCATCATACCCACCGGCGCCGATTTTCCATCGGTCATGAAATTGCCCACGTTCTGCTGGGACATCCGGCCGAAGGGATTTCCTTTCGCCGGGAAGTTCGAATGTATGACCTGGAAGCGGACCTTTGCGCGTCAGAACTTCTGATACCCGATAAAATACTCTTGCCGGTCCTGCAGAGAACCCGGAACGTCCGCGCTCTGGCAAACGCATTTCTTGTTAGTCCCGAAGCCATGGAACGACGAATGTGGAGATCAGCCCGATTCGGGGATGGCAAAAAATGATTGAATCACAATCCGAAATCCGCCCCGCCAATCCCGCAAAACAACTGCGGGACGTCCCACTTCTCAGGATTCCGCCTTATAGCGGGATTCGGAAGGCGGAACAAAAAACGCGAAGACGGTGGGATCAATTCGAAATCCGCAATTCGTAAACTCGAAATTCGACATTCGCACTTCGAAATTAAAAAACATCCCCCTCTCATCACATCAACACATGGAGGTTCCCATGGCAGCTCCAATCAACAACTCGATTTTTTCCACGATGGTCCGGGCCGGACGTACGACGTACTTTGTCGACGTCAAGGAGGCAAAAAACGGAAACAAGTTTCTCGCGATTTCCGAAAGCCGGCTGGATTCCGAAAACAAGAAACAACGTACCACCGTTCGTGTGTTCGGAGAGACAGTGATTGAATTCCGGAAAGCCATCGATGAAGCAACGGCGGCGATCAGCTAAATGACCCTGCCAAAGGAGCGGGCGGCCTTTTCTTCCCGGGCCGCCACCCCTTTTGTTTTTCCTCTTCCCAAAACCCTGCCTCCGTTCCCCCGCAAATTCATGGTGCCTCTTCGGGTGAAAACAAGTACCTTGTTGGAATTCAAAAAAGCCTGAATTGAAACTGTCTAAACCCATTCGCCCCCATGTCATTCTTAACCCTGCAGCCGCCGGCGGGAAAGCCGGGCGCTCACAGGGTTCCTTCCTGAAGCTTTTTGAAGCGGAATTCCCGGCCGGATTCACACTCGATGTGACAACCGAAAACGGGCAGGCCATAGCGCTGACCAAAAACGCCCTCTCGAACGGCGCCGAACTCATCGTGGCAGTTGGAGGAGACGGAACATGCAATGAAGTTCTGAACGGTTTTTTCGAACGTCGAAAGCCAATCCGTCCTTCGTCAAGGCTCGGTTTCATTACAAGCGGCACAGGGGTTGATGCTTCCAGGAATCTCGGTCTACCCGCCGGCCTTAGAGCCCAGATCCGTCGTCTACGTCAAGGCCGCCGGCTGGTGGATGTAGGACTGGTAACGTATGAGGCATCTGACGGAACAACCCTGGAGCGTTTGTTTCTCAATGACTGCCAGCCTGGAATCGCGGCGCGTGTTGTACAGCGGGTCACCCCTGCGCTTAAGAGGCTTGCCGGTTTCCTCGCTTATGGAATTGCCTCCACGTTGACTGCCCTTACCTATCGCGGTCATCACATGAAGATAACATGCGATCGTGACAAGCCCATTGAGGGAATGTTCCTTGGCGTTGTTGCCGCGAATGGCAGATTTGCCGGCGGCGGAATGGATTTCGCCCCCTATTCACGGATTGACGATGGAAAACTTGATGTGATCATGATCCGTGACCAGCGGAGGATTGATCGGCTGATGAACCTTCCGAAAATCTACTCAGGCCGGCACATCGGCCTGCCCTGGGTCATCTGGAGAAAAGCGCAAAAAGTCCGAATAACCTCAAACGAACCCGTTGCTTTGGAGGCAGATGGGGAGCTTCTAGGATACCTCCCATGCGAAATTCGGGTCCTTCCCCGTGCCTTGACCATCGCATCTTCCCCGGACCCGTGAATTCATAGGGAATTGGCTAATAAGTTTAATAGTGAACAGTAAACGGAGGCGTACATTGGCGCTATTCACTGTTTGCTGTTCACCGTTCACCCTGAGATTCTATAAAGCCCCCCACTCTTCACCTGATTTTTCATAACCTTTTCCAACTTTCGAAGTCTTATCTACATGCCGGACCGCAAACTGTGACAAGACCATCAGACAACGAGTTGATGCTCCAGGTGAAAGACGGAGATGTGGGGAAGCTGGGGATACTGTTTGAGCGTCACCATGGAAAGCTGTATGGGTTCCTGGTGCGCCTGACGAATCGGAGGGAGACAAGCGAGGATCTCGTCCAGGAAGTGTTTTTTCGAATTCTCCGATACCGGAGTACATTCCGGGGTGATGCTCCGTTTACTGCATGGATGTATCAGCTTGGCAGAAATGTCATTTCGGATTATTTCAGGAAACTGAAGGAAGTGGCTCCGTTAAGCGAGGCAGAAGCCTCCGCGGATCCTGAGTCATCGCCAGCTCACCTCCTGGAACAAATCGAACAACACGACTTGTTGCATCTTGCTCTTTCCAGATTGTCGTTGGAGAAGCGTGAGGTCCTTGTGTTGAGCAGGTTTCAAGGGATGAAGTATGAAGAAATCGGGCGGGTCCTTCAGTGCCCGGTCGGAACCGTGAAAGCGAAAGTTCATTTTGCATTGAAAGAGCTGCGAGAAATCTATTTGGGCCTTTCGGAGGAAGCAATCCTATGACACACGTTCAAAATCGGCTGTCCGAGTATCTCATGGATGATTTGGGGCGAAAAGAGCGCGCGGAAATTGATGCACATCTGCAGGGGTGCACGATTTGCCGTGAAGAATTTGACACTCTCTTGAGGCTGTGGTCAAAACTTGGAGCGCTTCCCGAGGAACAACCATCGGAAAAAGTCCGTGCCAGGTTCTATTCGATGCTGGAAGCCTACGAGGAAGGACTTCGCCACGCACCTGCGTCAAGTGGAATGCTGGCCGTCCTGAACCGGGTTGTCGAAAAATTCTGGCCTGTTCAACCCGCCGCTCAGGTCGGACTTGCCGCCCTGCTCCTCCTGGTTGGTGTGTTCGCGGGGATACGCCTCTCCGCGGGCGCCGGCGATCAAAACGAGATTTCACAATTGAGAGGAGAAGTACGTCACGTGGGTCAGTTGCTCACAATCTCCCTCCTGAGCCAGCAATCCGCCAGCGAGCGCCTTCGGGGTGTGGCGTCCACCTACCAAATGGATCAACCCGACGAACAGGTGGTAAGTGCACTTCTCCGCGCTCTGAAGTACGATTCGAATGTGAACGTGCGGCTTGCTGCAATCGACGCTTTGGGTAAATTCGTTTCGAACCCCGAAGTCGGACGTGAAGTGATTGAGTCCCTGCCGCGGGAATCATCCCCTCTCGTTCAAATAGCTCTGATCGACATTTTGATCCAGGAGCGGGTCCGCCAATCGACAGATGTTCTCAAAACCATGGCGGCAGATCCGTCGGTGGATAATGCCGTAAAGCAAAGAATCGCTGCGGGTCTCAGCGAACTTTCATTGTAGGCGACGATAATGAAAATCCTCTTTTGCCTTCTTGTGCTCATACCGGCTGCCCATTGTCAGGATGCCAGGGAACAGACGATCACCAGGGTTCTCCGGTTTGCAGACGCTTCCTCACAGCGAAGCCTTCTGGTCGATAATGTTCAGGGGTCCATTCTTGTCTCTGTGCATGACGGCGAAACAGTGGAGATGAAGGCCGTCCGCAGAACACAGGCGGAATCCGAAGCCAAGTTTCAAGAGTCAAATGAAGATGTTCTGCTCGACGTTCGGGAAGAACGCAATCGCATCGAAATCATTGTTGACACGCCATGGCGTAATCGGTGGAACGGCCATAACTCCCGCGGGTACCGGTACTATGGCTATGATGTGAAATTCGATTTTGAACTTAAAGTCCCCAGAGCTCTTAATCTCTATTTTCATACGGTCAATGACGGAGATATTGAAGTCCGTGATGTGAGCGGTTCTTTTGAAATCAAGAACGTCAACGGGGGCGTCACAATGACCGGGATCGCCGGGGCAGGCCACGTGTCTTCGGTCAACGGATCACTGCAGATCGGCTTCAGGGAGAATCCGGTTGAGGAATGTCTCTTTCAAACAGTGAACGGATCGGTGGAGGTTTCCTTTCAGGATCCCCTCTCGGCAGAATTGCTCTTGAAAACATTTAATGGAAAAGCCTACACGGATTTCGATGTGACCGCGGCGCCAAGGACAATTCCCACTATCAAAGAAAAGCATGGAAAGAAGACCTACCGGGGCGGCGATGCATATGTTGTCCTCGCGGGCGGAGGCGGACCGCAACTCGCGTTTGACACCCTGAATGGTTCCATCCACATTCTGAGAAACCAATAATACACGCATGTCCGCGCCTTGCTCGCGGAATTCAACACGGGCAGGCGGATTTGAAAACTTATCCTTGAGGAACAGTCCGATGAAAAAAGCATTAAACACATTGAATCTCCTATTGCTCACTTCTGTTGCCGCTCTGGCTGGGGTACAGGATCCGAATGTTGACCGCGTCACGATACCTCTTGCCGACCCAAACCGCCCCGCGGTTCTCAGCGTGGGATTGATCGCAGGAAGCATCTCCGTCAAGGCACACAGCGGAAAGGATGTTATCGTGGAGATCAGGCAGCAGCTGGAATCAAGCAATCCAAAGGAAAAAACACAGGGAGGATTGAGGCTCATTCCGAATACGAGTTCCGGATTGACGGTAGAGCAGGAAGGCAACACGGTCGAGGTCGGCGTAGGAATGGCGGCGATGCACAGGGAAAAACAACTCATCATTCAGGTTCCCGTCAATACATCCGTAAAGCTCAGTACGGTGAATGACGGCGACATTGAGGTGGAGGGAATCAACGGTGAGATCGAGGTCAATAATATAAACGGGGCAGTGTATCTCAGGAACATCTCCGGCTCGGCGGTTGCTCATGCCCTCAATGGGGATCTGGTGGCCACCTTTCAATCGGTGACGCCCAACAAATCGATGTCGTTCAGCTCTCTAAACGGAAAGATCGATGTCACGTTTCCCCCATCTGTCAAAGCGACCATAAATCTGAAATCCGAACAGGGGGAGATCTACACGGATTTTGATGTCGTCATGGAGAAAACGGCAACCAAGATTGAGGAAGAGGGGACGGGAAAACGCAAACGTATTGTGATCGAAAAAGGCATGCGGGGAACCATCAATGGCGGTGGCGCCGAAATCCTCTTCAAGAATTTCAACGGAGATATCTATATTCGGAAGGGAAAATAGTCTCTTCAGCGGTTTTCTTCGATCCCGGCCCAGGTCGGGATTTTTTTTTGCTCATTGGTTTTTCCGGCAAGGATTGCTACATTCCAGAGCCCGCTGGACGGGCTTTTGGAGGCTGAATGAAGACAATTCTCATAATCGAAGATGAAGCAGCCTTCCGGGAGGCAATCGCGTTTGCACTGGAAGGAGAGGGATACAAGGTGCTCCAGGCGGATAACGGCGCTGAAGGCATCGAACTGGCACGGACGCAAATCCCGGATTTGATTGTCTCTGATGTGATGATGGAGAGCGTCGATGGATATGAGGCTGTTCTGACCCTGCGCCAGGATCCCAGAACGACGGGAATTCCCATCATCCTGATGACCGGCAAGGCGAACAAAGAGGGACTGGTTCATGCGATCGAACTTGGGGCAGATGATTATCTTTCGAAACCCTTCACGGTGAGTGAGTTGATGGAAGCAATCAATATCCGCTTCAAAAAAAAGGACGAGGCACGAAAGAAGCATCAGGAAAGTTCGACCGACCCGAGATCATACGTCACCATCGGCATTCCCGGCGACCTCAGAACACCCATTGCGGGAATTCTCGGCTTTTCGAAGGCCATCAGCCGGGAGTACGTCGAAATGCGGCAAAGCGAAATTCTCGAACTGGGGAGGGCAATTCAGAGAGCGGCAAGAAATGTCCAACGTCTGACGGAGAATTTTTCAATTTTGGCCCAGATCGAAATTATCGCCAACGATGCCGAAAAAGTGAAGGGGTTACGATCGTTCAAAACATCCGGAGTGAAGGATGTTCTCGAACCGATTGCATTGGATCTTGCGCATCATTATGAACGAAACGACGATTTGGTCATGATGATCAGCGATTTTTCTGCGGGGTGCTCTGCCGAATATCTCTCGAAGATGGCATTTGAACTCATTGACAATGCTCTGAAATTCTCGTCTAAAGGTCAGAAGATCCAGGTCTCCGCTCTTCCCTCGGATGGAAATTTTTCGCTGATCGTCACGGATTTTGGCCGCGGAATGACGCCGCAGCAGATGAACGACGTCCAATCGTTTGCCACACTCCACTCACGATTGCATGAAGACCGGTTCTTTGGCTGGGGGCTTGTGGTCACAAAACGACTCGTTGAGCTTCATGGTGGCTCGCTTGTGCTCGCCAGCGCCGGGGCGGCCGGAATGATGGCAAAGATCCTTCTCCCCTCGGGTTCCTGATTCTCAAAACAAACCCGGTTCACCTGAACCGGGTTCAAAATTTCCCCCTCCGAAAATACCAAGTTACTGATTGTTCTTCTGAATCCGATAATTGTCGTACTGGATTGACTTCTTTGCCCTGCGATGATCACCGGAGCTGTCTTTCAAGGCTTTCTTGAACGCGTCGAGTCTCCCTAACTGGTCCAGCAGGATGCCTCCGGACTCCGGAGACTCGGCCGCAGGGGAAGACCTGAGAAATGTTCCAGCGCTCTCAAGTTCTTGGAGCGCCTGTTCTTCATTGCCGCTGTCAAGAGCCTCCATGGCTTTCTCCACCGTGCGGGTTGATACGGCAATGTCCGCTTTTGCCTGCGCGTCCAGATTTCTTCTCTCTTCAACCGCCTCGAGATTCCGGGAGTATTCAACGGAAATATCAAAGGGCTTCGGAGATTGCAGTGAAGAGTTGTCGGTTTCATATCTCAATGAGCCGCGGGCGAGAGCAAGGGTTCCGGATCCTGCGGGAATCCGAAGCTCCACGGTGACCTCCTGGGTATGGCCTGCCGCCAGGTCTCCCAATGAAATACTGCATCGGTTTCCTTCAGTGGTCCACGGGTAACCAATGACATCGGCGATCTGAACTCCGGTTCCGAATGTGAGCTCCAGCGTGGAGTTCTGAGCAAGAATTGTTGTCATAGCGTCGAACTCACGACGGAGGATGTGCGCGATCGAGTGCGGACTTTCGATGAAGTAATAGTTTCCACCTCCGTACTCTGCTAATCCAACCATGAGGTTCTCATTGTAATCGAGTCCCACACCAATAGTCGTGAGAGAAATCGATTGTGAACGATATCGCCGCGCAATCTTGTTCAGAGCATGAGGATCGGTTATCCCCTGGTTCGCAAGACCGTCAGACAGAAGGACAACGCGGTTCACAAATTCGCGGGAGGCCGTCGCAGCAACCTGTTCGAGCCCCTTCACCATCCCGCCCCCGAGGTTGGTCGATCCGCGCGGGAAGATCTGTTCGACCAACCGGTGGATTTCCCGCTTGTCTCGTACCCTCCCGGGCGGTCTGAGAACCTCAACGATGTCGTCATACATTACTATGGAAAGTAGGTCGTCAGGCGAAAGGCGGTCCACAAGTGACAACAATGCTGACTTTGCATAGTGAATCTTTCGTTCATCTGCCATTGATCCGCTGCGATCAAGTACGATCGACAGGTTCATGGGTTTCTTCCGGGGAACGTCGAATGTGGGAGGAGAGATCGAAATTTGAAGAAATACGGTCCCGCCCATGAACGGAACGAGCGGGCAATTGACCCTGCCTGAAAGCAGAATGGGTTCTCCGGGTTCATGGGCCTGCACCGGGGTCCTGTGTCCAAATAAAAGGGCCGCCGCGTATGCAAACATTGCAAGGGTTTTCATGGAATCCTCCGAGTTGTTTGAATAAAGACGCCGTTCTTTCTACATTACCGGAGCGTCATTCCCGGTTATCTGCATTCACCTTCTGAGTGTCAATGTCATTCATGCTAGAAAGGTAAATGGCACCTCCTACGTTTTTTCTCACTCGAGATGCCAGAATCCTTGACCTGATCCGAAGGGGGGACGAAGAGGCGCTTGTCATGCTCTTCCATGATACCAGGGCCACTGTGACTGATTTGGTTCTTCGAAACAACGGCTCATTGGATGATGCCGAGGATATCCTGCAGGAGGCGCTCGTGATCCTCTGGAAACGGGTGAGGAGCAACAAATTCGAACATGCTGCGAAACTCAGCACATTCGTATTTGGCGTGGCAAGGAACCTCTGGCTTCGGGTGCTCGCGGGTCGTAAACGGGAGCCGTTGATGCCTGTCGATTACGATCCCGCCGACACGGGCGATTCTTTCGAGGAATCCCTGCTTCGCGATGAAGAGGCGGAGCTCGTTCGGCGGGCGCTCGATACGATCGACGTATCGTGCCGGAAGTTGCTCCTTCTGTTCTATTGGGAGGAACGGTCGATGGAAGAGATTGCCGGGATCATGGGATTTGCAAATTCCGCCACAGCGAAATCAAAAAAATACCAGTGCAAAAAGCATCTTGAGGTGATTTTGAAGTCTTTCGAGGCTGATCAATGAGAAACGAACATTGGACCGACGATTCCGAGCTTGTGGAATTGTTTGTCTCGGGGAACATGAGGTCGGAACGCACAAGAGATCTTGAAGCTCACTTGGCTCTCTGCGTGTCTTGCAGAAAGATTGTTGATCGGGAAGTTCTCGTGAGGGAGGGGATACGGCTGTACGCGCGTAACACTTTGAAACGCCGACTCCGGGAACGCTTGAGCCTTATTCCTGCATCCGGTGTTCCGTGGCCGCATATTCTCAGCGCTGCCGCTATGCTGATCATCATCGTTGGAATCGGAATTCAAACGCAGTGGTGGAAGTCCGCTGAACCAACGCTGCATGATTCGGATGTGAGCCGGGCCGATTCAATACGAAGCCGCGACTACCCCGCTGCTGAACGTAGTGCTCCGCCTGCTGAGGAACTACGGGCAGCGGCCGAATTGTCAGTGGAAGACAGGATAGACGAAATGAGGGCTGTGGAGACTGATAGACAACTCAGGAGGGAGAGTGTCCCTCATGAAACCCAACCCTCGGCAGGTTTTGCGCAATCACATGTGCAACAAACGGGAAGTATTGTCTGGGTTACAGGAATAATCCTGACTGAAGAGCCGACCGTCGCTTCCAGGGCGGATAAGGGAATCTTCATGGCTGAAAAAGAGGTTGCGAACGTTCCGAAACAGCTTTCAAAGGACATTGCTGGTCCGAGGATTGCTGCTTCACAAAAACCGCGCAGGATGCTTCCCCTCGCGCAGCAGGCGGGGGTACTGGGGATGCGGGAAGTCGTGACAGCGCTTGAGGAGAAGAATGACTCGCTCTATATGACCATCTTCACCGATGATCGCGAACTCCAATCTCAGGAACTTCGCATCAATCCTGTGACAGACGATTCGATAATCGTAACATCGGGCAGGGCGAGAATAGCGTTCAAAATTCCCGGCGAGATGAAAGGAAAGATTCAATGACGGTGTTGAAACCATTGCTTTCTTAGTGCCCGCCTGTTTCGCAGAGGATTTTCGGCTAATATCGCTCTAACCTCCTTTGTTTGAATCAGTTAGGTCTCCTTCACCTTGACTTTCTGCTCCGAACTCGTTAATTTCAGTTGGAAATAAATCAAGGTGGTCTTTTGGTTTGTATGCTTCTCCGGTTCCGATAAAGCATTACAATAAGATTGTGGACTTCCACACGACTGGAGAGCTCACGGTGGCTGGAAACCACGTTCTGCACCTTCAACGTTCGCATCCTCCCGATTTCTCCCAACCGCGCTCAGGCACCGGATTTATCAAATCATTGAAGTCCAGAACGTGAACTTAAAGGCGGCAAATACGGCAAAGCCGGTAACAATCCCTGTTTCTCAAAAGGACAAAGACGCCGCAAAAATGTGTCTCGTTCTTGCTGACAAGTTTCTCAAGGAATCAAGTTTTGTGCAAGCACGGGCGGAGGTGGCCAAGGCACAAAAGCTTGACCCGACAAATCCCTATGCCTACGCGTTCCTTGACAGAATAACATATTTCGAGGAGCAGAAGAAAAAGGAAGCGCCCTCACCCGAGGCAGCAGCTCCTCCCGTTCCACAGGAAATAGAACCACCCAGGGTCGAGCCCAAGGGAACTCAAGTTTCACCTCCTCCCAAACAACCAGAACCAAAAACGGAATCGGTACCTCCAAAGCCAGGTTCACCGCCGCAAATAAAGAAGGAATCAATTCCGCCTCCCGTGGAGAAAAGGCAGGATTCACCGCCCCCGGCTAGGCCGATAGTTCCTCTGCCAACGTCCAACCCGACTCAACGGACAGCCCCGGCGGATGTCCAGAAGGCGAAACCCGAAAACATTGTCGAAGCGTCCCGCTCCGTTATTGCCGATGTCATCGCAACAAGGGGAAAGCCCCCGGCTCCGAACAATCCGCCTGGTATTGCGGATATGCTGAATGAGCTCTCACAGGCTTCACAACAGCATGCGCCCAATGCTCCGCGGGGAGATGTTGACTCGAAGCTGGATGAGATGAAGAGGCAGATCGAGATGCTTACCAAATCTCTCGAGCAGGAACGGGTCGTCCGGGAGGAAATGAACCAGCAACAGCTCAAGGGGGCAATCAAGCAAGTGCGAACAACGCTGGAGAAGGCATGGGCGAACGGAGCGCCAAAGGATGCGGAACTCGAGAAGCTTCATGACCTTGCGGTCAGTCTTGGAATTCCGGAAGATGTCATTCACACGTTAAATCGCGAAGTGAAGCTGGACATGTACAGCCGGGCAGTGAAGGAAGTGGTCGCAAAACAGAATCTCCTGAGAAATTCTTCAAGGACCCTCGAATGGTTACGCAAGGTGTACTCGGTATCCCTTGATGAGTATCTTGAGTACGAATCAAAATTCCTCATGGATCTTGTTGCCGATCAATATAAAGGAACCATCCTTCTGGTGTCAGGGGAGGAAAAATCGCCGAAAGACATCGGGCAAAAACTGAAGTCAATGGGATACGCTGTGGTCAACGCATCGTCGCCCGAAAATGCACTTGAAAAAATCGAAAAAATCAATCCTCATTTCATTCTTTGCGACATGGAGTTTTCGCAAGGGTATCTGAGCGGAATCAAATTCCTCCATGTGCTCAGGGCAAATTCGAAGTTCAGTTACATCCCGTTCATCCTGTTGTGTCAACCCAATGAGGTGAGTCAGTTCAATTCTTCGGATTTGCGGCCGACCGAAGGGTTTATTGAAAAACCCTTTGAAATGGAAACACTCAATGCGGTCATGAATGAAAAATTAATGGCTTTCAGGCAATATCTTTCATCGCTGTAGGATTTATCTCCTAACGAAAGGGTGCATGTATGAGCAAAGTCGTTTTGCTTGCGGAAGATGATGAAGATAACAGGGATTTGGTGCAATTTGTCCTGATGAGAAGCAAAATGGACATCGAACTGATCCTCGCGGAGAACGGGAAGCAGGCTGTGGAGATGGCAAAAGCGAAAATGCCCAATCTTATCCTTATGGACATGCAAATGCCTGTCATGGATGGATGGACCGCCGTCCCGCTGCTTAAGGCGGATTCCAAGACCCAGGGAATTCCGGTTATTGCCTTTACCGCCCAGGCAAAACCCGAAGACAGGGCCCGCACTCACGAAATCGGATGCGTTGAGCACTATACAAAACCCATGGATCCAGAGGAATTGCTCGCTCTGATCCAGAAGTATCTAAAGGTGTAGGAAAAGATCCTCAGCAATCGGATCACCGGTATCAAGGAGAAGAGTATGTTCAGGTCCAAGCTTTATTGGAGGGTTTTTGCAAACTTCGCGTTGCTGTTGATCCTTCTGACAGCAATGACTTTCTTGACTCTCAATATCTTGTCTCAAATCGAGCGAAGCTATGGCCTGGCGGCGGGCGATGTCAAGGTTCTGAATAACCTCCATCGCCTCACCGCGATCCTCACGGATACCCCGGTTGCCGCCGATGATTATGCGATGACACTTACCGAAGAATCCAAAACGCGGTATGAAAGCCTATGGAAAGAAATTGACGGGCAAATTGCGATGATTCAACGCGACCTGAGCGACTCGCTGATGATTGCGTCTTTGCGCAATATCCGCGGGTACTACTTCCAGTGGATGGAAAACGTCGGAGACAAGAAGATGTTGCTCGCGGAGCAACGGGAACAAAACAAGAATTTCAATGCTGAGTTCGTTGCCCTGAGCGAGGTCGAATCACGAAACAGGTATCTCGAAAACGCCCTTTCCCAACTTCGGGAACTTCGACGGCGCCTTGCCGGCGGTCAGACGAGAAGTATTGAACTCGCCAGCAACCTGAGCAGGACGATCGGCGATTTCATCGGTCTCGTGAACATTCTTATAGCGGTTTTTGCCATAGCGCTCGGCTTTGTTCTCACGCGCTCCATCACAAACCCCGTCAGGCTTCTGAAGGTTGGCACCCAGAAGATGATGGCCGGGAAATTTGAGCCCATTGAGCTGAATCGTACCGATGAGCTGGGAGAACTCGCTGCTGATTTCAACCAAATGGCGGCGATGCTCGGAAACACGTATACCCGCCTCAACGCGTATTCAGAACTGGTAACCGCCCTGAATAGTCATGTGGATATTCAAGACGTTGAGATCTACAGTCTGAATCTGATTTGTCATCATGCCAATGCAAATGTCGGAGCGCTCTACCTCTTGAACCGGCAAACCGATATGCTCGAGCTTTCTGCAGGGTATGCCCTCCGGGCGGGCGGACCGCAGAAAAGCTTCGCCATCGGAGAAGGCATCCCCGGACAATGCGCCAAAGAGCTTCGCACGGTTGAAATTTCAGACATACCCCCGGATTTGGGATTCTCCATCGATACGGGACTTGTGGAAGTGGCCCCACGGTATCTGATAGCCGCTCCGGTGATGTTCCAGGATCGACTGCTCGGCGTACTCGTGCTGGGGTCCATGGCACCCTTCGATGAACTGAAAAAAGATATTATTCATAACTCCGTTCCGCAGGTCGGTGTCGCTCTTACGAATGCGAAGAACAATGATGCGGCCCTGAAACTCTCGCGGGAAATTGCGGTAAAAAACGAAGAGCTGAACAAGAAGAATTCGGAGCTCGAAAAGGCCTACAGGGTAAAATCCGAGTTTCTCGCCAGCATGTCTCATGAACTTCGCACACCGTTGAACTCCATCATTGGATTCAGCGCGGTACTCCTCGGCCCGACGGGGGATCCGCTGACGGCGGATCAACACATGGCTCTCGAAAAGGTCCTGAAGAACGGCAAACATCTTCTACAATTAATTAACGACATCCTCGACTTCTCAAAACTCGAGGCAGGACGCATGACGGTCAACGTCGAGTCAGACAATGTGGCGAATATCATCTCCAACACGGTAATGACCGTTGAAATGCTTGTGAAACAAAAGGGCCTGGTGATGCGCCAGGAAATTGAACCGGGACTCCCGATCCTGAATACAGACATTCTCAAGGTCAAGCAGGTTATTGTCAATCTTCTGTCCAACGCCGTCAAGTTCACGGAACATGGAGAGATCGTTCTTACGGTGAAAAGCGAGCCACAGGCAAGGATTTCCTTCGCTGTCAGGGACTCGGGGATCGGTATAGAGGAAAAGAACCTTCCCCTGATGTTTCAGGAATTCCAGCAGATCGACAGCAGTCATTCGAGAAAGTACAAAGGAACTGGGCTTGGCCTCCCGATCTCACGCCGGCTGGCACGGATGTTGGGCGGCGACCTCCTGGTCGAAAGTACCTTCGGCAAGGGGTCGTTGTTCACGTTGACGATTCCCGTCGTGTTTACCGTTGATGCTGTCAAAGAGATCAAGCCGGTTTCTTTGCCCCAGGCGTCCGTGACAAAGGATTTCAAAACCACGCCCATCGCACTTGCGGTCGCACGAACGATTGGGCCGGATACAGGGACAAGGATACTCTGTATTGACGACGACCCGGATGCAACGGAAATTCTGCGATCCTACCTGGTGCCCGACGGATACAATGTGACTGTTGCGTTTTCCGGTGATGAGGGAATCAAACTCGCCCGCACGATGAAACCCGCCCTTATTACTCTGGACATTATGATGCCACAGAAAGACGGATGGCAGGTGCTCCGTGAACTCAAACGGGATCCGGCAACCAAGGATATTCCGGTGATTATCCACTCCATGATTGACAATAAGCCGCTTGCAATGTCCCTCGGGGCCATCGACGTGATGCCCAAGCCGGTCGATTCACGTCAGCTGCTCCAACGAGTCCAAAAAGTGGTCAAATCCGATGATCAATTTGTTCTCGTCGTTGACGACAATAAAGATTATACACAGGCGATGAAAGAAATGCTTGAAGTTGAGGGCTTCAGCGTTCGTGTGGCAAACAGCGGTGAGGAAGCGCTCGAGGAACTGAAGAAAGCCGTCCCAGCCGTCATCTTTCTGGATGTCGTAATGCCGGGAATGGACGGGTTCCAGGTTGTTCGCCGGCTTCAATCAAATGACGCGTGGAGGAAAATTCCGGTCGTGATCCTGTCCGGGAAAGAATTGACAGACCGGGAACGCGATATGCTTCAATCGTCCATTACGGAAGTCATAAACAAAGATGATTCCAAGGAAGCGATAGCAAGTACAGTCAAAAGAATCCTGACATCAGTGTAATTCACGGGGACATTCTGCTATGAGTAACGACACAAAAATAGATCCTGTTATCCTGGTGGTCGATGATACGGAAGATAACCTCGACCTCCTGGAATTTGCGCTCAAACGAAAACCGGTACAAATGCTCAGGGCCAACAGCGGGAAAGAATGCCTGACGATGGCAAAGGACCTTCAGCCGGACGTGATCCTGCTGGATATTCAAATGCCGGAAATGGACGGCTTTGAAACATTGAAACGCCTCCGTGAAAATCCGGCTACGGCAAAGATTCCCGTGATTTTCCTTACCGCCCAGCGAAAAGACCCCGAGAGCATCGAGGCTGGTCTCATGATGGGTGCAGATGAGTACCTGACGAAGCCGATTGATACCGACGAGCTGCTCGTTCGCACAAAAACCCTCGTTCGGTTGAAACGGATGGAGACAGAGCTGGAGCGGACGAAGGCCGATTTCATGGCAATGCTCGTTCACGACCTCCGCAGTCCGCTTGCAGGCATCAAGGATGTGATCGAATTCTTCCGGGAATTGGAAAAAGCCGGCGGCGGGTTGACTCAGGATCACTTTACGCTCCTTGCCGCCTCACAGGAATCCGCAGAGCGCATGCTTCAACTTATCAACAATCTCCTCGATATTTCAAAATTCGAAGCCGGAAATATTACTCTTCATAAGGAATTGGTCCAGTTGCGCCAGATCGCGGAGAGAACAGCCAAACAAATGGATTTCCAATTTCGCCAGCGAAACGTCACGCTTCGCCTTGAGATTGGTGAAGGCCCGGCGGTGTCAGTCGATGCAGCAAAGGTGGGTCAAGTGTTCATGAACCTCCTCAGTAACGCTCTGAAATTCACCGGAAGCGGTGGTCACGTGGAGGTGACGATTGAGAATTCAGAAATGAAGATCGACGGACAGTTTAGGAAGGGAGTTTCGGTTTCGGTAACCGACAGTGGAATGGGAATACCGGCGGAGGAACTCCCCCGGATTTTTCAGCGGTACAAACAGGCATCGACGGCAAAAAAAGTCCGGCAAAAAGGAACCGGACTTGGTCTCGCGATTTGCAAGCTTATCGTTGAGGCGCATGGCGGAACAATCGGAGCAGAAAGTGAAGTCGGAAAATCCACGACATTCCGGTTTACGCTTCCCCTTTCATAATTATTAATCGAGGACTTTATGGTTGGAAGAGTACTTATTGTTGACGACGAAGACACCCTGCGCCTCACGATCAAAACGCGCCTTGCCGCCGCCGGCTTTGAAACCAACGGTGCGGTCGATGGCGAGGATGCTCTTGAAAAGCTGAAACAATCCGCATTCGACGTTGTCCTGCTGGACATCAATATGCCAAGAATGGACGGCATCACGGCCTTGGGACTCATCTCCGAAATGTACCCCAAAACGGATGTGATTATGCTGACAGGGTTTGCGGATTTCACCACGGCCATCGAATGCCTGAAAAAGGGAGCAAAGGACTACCTGGTGAAACCGATCGACACAACAGAGCTCATCACCCGGATGAAATCTCTGTTGCGTGCCCGGAATTCCGAAACGGCGCTGGGTGATTTGAAACGCGTCCTGAGCTCCTTCTTGCTCGACGAGGTCCTTGGGAGCATTCTCCTGGCAAATGGACTCGTCCATGCATTGAAAGGGGATAAGAGCGGGAAACTTTCAAAGGACCAAAGCCAGCTTCTTGGTTCACTTGAAGAGGGCATTCAGGGGCTTGTAGCGAGGTCGAAGGAGATGATTGATCCGACTCAACTCAGCGGAAAGTCGGCGCCTCTGCCTGCGAAAGCTGTCCTGCTCTCGAATGTTCTGGGAAATGCGATTAAGCCTTTGGAGGTTGCTGCAAAGCTCGGAGGTGTGCCTTTGAACTTCGATGGCAATGCGAAAGGTCAGAAAATTGAAGGCGACGCAGCCAGTCTTGAACGGGCATTCCGTCATATCGTGGGGGCGGCCCTCCAATTATCCGGAAAGGGCACGACGATCGACATCAAAGAGTCAAAGTCCGGTACGCACGCTGGTGTGACGATCACCCTGAGCAAACCCCCGGAAGGCGCTCAAAAGGCGATCGACCGAAGCCTGAAACAAGTCGACGGGGCGGGCCAAAAGGGAGCGCCGTTGGAAGACCCCGCCGTACTTCTCCTGGCAGCGCGGCAGATTATCGAAGGACATCACGGAGTGATGAAGATTCAACGAGCAAAAAATGCTGTCACAATACACTGCGAACTTCCGGTTCGGCAGAACGCGCGCTAATCACAGACGGTCGCCGGAAGCTGCTACCACGGCAAATTTTTATGGATGAGAAGAAAACAGACATCGTGAAACTTGTGTACCGTTTTGATTTTGAAGACGGTCCGGAGAAGGACTTTGCTATTGAGCTCGAAGCCGAATCCCTGAGCTTGATTCTCGAGGGCAACCAGCCCAAGCCCGAGTGGACACGATTGAAGTACCACCAGTGCGAGAATTGTCCATTGCCGGATTCGGTCGAATATTGTCCGGTGGCGCTGAACCTCGCGAGCCTGGTTGAGTCGTTTCAGGATTCCATTTCCTTTGAAAAAACAAAAGTGACCGTCGAAACGAAGGAACGTGTATTTGTCAAGGATACAACTCTTCAAAAGGGGCTCAGCGCTCTGATTGGAATATACATGGTGACCAGTAACTGTCCCGTCATGGATTGGCTGCGTCCCATGGTGCGCTTTCACCTTCCGTTTGCCACATCGCGGGAAACGGTCTACCGGGCGGTCTCCATGTACCTGACGGCACAATTCTTTATTATGCGAAAAGGGGGGGCCCCCGACTGGGATATGAGGAATCTTTCTGAGATCTACAAGGCAATCTCTGTTGTCAACCGCGGCATTTCAAAGCGGATCTCGAATGCCTCAACCAATGACGCCAATGTGAACGCTGTCGTGATTCTCCATTCCGTCGGCGAATCCCTGCCGTACATGATCGAGAACGGACTGAATGAGATAGAACCGCTCTTTTCCCATTACGTTCGTCTATTGGAGGAATTTCAAGCTCTGTCACGGCCATGAACCATTCTTCCCCGGATCATCCGCTTGTAACCCCTCCTGTGAGTCGCGTCACAAAACCCGGCCCCCAGATGCGGTATCCTGCTACGTTCGGATTTTCACGCGAGCTGCCTCCTCCCACGGCTCGCGCCCCCTTCATGAATCTCTCCTTTGCGGAGTAACTACTAATGCCCCAGACAGCCGGTTCAGAATACAGAATTCAGGCGCGCGATCAATCGGGGCGGGTTGTTCAGCGATTCATTTACGCAACTTCCTTTTTCCAGGCACGGAAGAAAGCCAAGACCATTTGCGAATTGAATCGCTCCATCCTCGTTTCTCTTAAGAAGAAAAGGACCTATAACTACAGCGTACGCCGCGGGAACAAGGAGATCACCGGCGTTCAGAGCGCCTACTCTCGTCAGGAAGTGATCTCGGCTCTTGAGAGGCTGGGATTCAAGGTTCGATTTGTCCGTATCGCCTTCGACTTCAAGATGGCGGCGTCCACCGGCGAGATCGTGTCGTTCATAGCCACCAGCGCCAAGCTTCTTGAACAAAAGATGCCGTACACCGAAGTGCTGCGGATTATGTCCAACAACGTGAGGGACGGGCACCTCAAGACAGCTCTTCGGGATATCATTCAGGATCTCAAGAACGGTGTCGATTCGAGAGAGGCCTTCGCCCGGCAGGGGAAGGTCATCGGGGAGCATACCGCTTTGATGCTGGGCATTGCATCCAAGAGCGGCAATATGATCTCGATTTTTCAAAGCGTCTCACAGCTTGTTGAGCGTCAGGCGGATTTCAAAAAAGGACTGACCAGCTCGTTGATTCTCCCTGCGGTGACGTCCCTGACCCTCCTTGGCGCAATCGCTTTCTATGTCGTGTATCTTCTTCCGCAAATGGCGGAAATGCTTTCCCCGATGACATCGACGATGCCGCCACTCACAAAGGCAACACTTGAAGTGAGTAAATTCATCCAGGAAAATATTGTCTGGCTCGTAACGTTGAGCCTTCTCATGATCGGCGGTTTCTATGCCTATCTGTTCTCTGTCCCCGGGCGAATGGCATTTCACCGGTTTGTCATTCGAGTTCCCTATATTGGCCGGATTCTCCGCAACACGAGCGTCGAGATCTTCTGCCGGGTTCTCGGTATTGTCTACACGAGTTCCGGTGAGAACATCGACGCAATTCGTCTCGCCGGCGAGGCATGCGGCAACAGGTATCTCGACAAACAGATTAAAACCATTGCGGTCCCCCTGATGTTGAAATACGGAACGGAACTTGCACACGCCCTTGAGCAAACAACGTTTTTCCCCGAAATGGTTGTTTCCCGGTTCCGCACAGCGGGAGAAACAGGAGATGTCAAGGCAACTTCGACGCAGTTGGCGGATTTTTACCAAATGGAGAACCAGTACTCCATGAAGAACCTGGTGAGCTTCATCGAGGTTACAATTTCCATGATCATCATGGTGGCCCTCGTATTTCTTACGTATCTTTCATCGGAAACCGCCACCATCCGCGTGGATAAGTACTGACCGTGAAGAAACCCAAGAAAGAATTCGGCGAAGTCCTTATTGAGAAGGGTATCATTACACCTGATATCCTCCTGAACGCCCTTGATACGCTCAGTAAGGAGACCCAGAAGAACAGGCGCAAGCTTCCGCAGGTTCTTGTCGAGGATTACAATGCCGACCGGAACAAAGTCTATCAGCAGGTTGCAGATTTTTACGCATTCAAAACGCTTGATATGGCCAAGTATACGATTGACGATACAGTGCTGGCGTTCGTGCGAAAGGAACTCACCGGGCTGCCGGTTTCAATCCGCGAACTTGCCGTTGAACACCAGGTGCTTCCGTTCATGGTCGATCCGGAAAACCCGGAACGCTTGTTTGTCATTACACCCGATCCGACAAAATCACCTGTTCACCTGATCGCGCGCACATTTCCGTATCGGAAGTTTGAAATCTTCTATGCGAACTTTGATCAGTACGATGATCTCTGGAAGCGCGTTAATATCGGGCGGTCAACGTATAAGGATAAGGAGTCATCACTCCGCAATGAATCGTCGTTGTCCGGAATTGAAGAGGACGCAGAGCTGTACGAACAGGTCCTTGAAGAAGAGATCAATCGGAGCGGACTTGTAGATTTGGTGGAGAATATTTTCATGGATGCCGTGAGGACCGGTGCCAGCGACATCCACGTCATTCCGCGTGGCGAACGCACGACGGAATTCCACTTCCGGGTCGATGGGAAGCTTTCTCTCTGGTACACCCACTCGGAGTCGAGAGCTGAAGCCGTTGCGGCGGTGGTGAAGGACCGGGCGATGAACATAGACCGGTTCGAACGCAATACGGCGCAGGATGGGTTTGCGCAATTTATCATCGACAAGCGAACTGTGCGATTCAGGGTTTCGGTGATCCCGGTTGTCGGAAAAGAACTCAGAAGCAAGCTTGAATCGATCGTCATTCGTGTCCTTCAGGAACCGACCGTTGGAAACTCAATTGAAGAACTGGGATTTGAGTCCTATTCGCAGGAGAGTTTTGTCAAGGCGATCAAAAAGCCGTACGGTATCGTTATCGTCACCGGACCGACGGGAAGCGGAAAGAGCACGACGTTGGTGGCGGCTCTGCGAGCGGTGATGGATTCAACCGTGAATGTGATTACGGTTGAGGACCCCGTTGAATACTTTATCGATGGAGCAAGACAGGTCAAGCTGAATCCCAAACTTGATTTCGAGGGAGCATTGAGGGCGATTCTTCGCCACGACCCCGATATCGTCATGGTGGGTGAAATCCGCGATCAGATTACCGCAAACATCGCGGTCAAGCTTGCGAACACAGGCCATCTCACGTTCTCGACGCTGCATACAAATGATGCTCCCAGCGCTATTTCGCGGCTGTACAAAATGGGTGTTGAACCATTCCTGCTCGCCTATTCGATCAACATAGTTCTGGCCCAGCGTCTTTTGCGCAAGCTCTGTACAAAATGCAAGAGCCCGATCAACGAGCCGGATGTTGAAGCTCTCAAGCGGATAGGATTGACTGAAACGGAAATCAAGGAGTCGACATTTTATCGGGCGATCGGTTGTAACGATTGTCATGGCGGATACAAAGGGCGCAAGGCAATTCACGAAGCCCTGTATTTCACAAAAAATATTCGAAAGATCATCCTTGCGGCAGAAGGATTGGTCGATGATGAAAAACTGCGCGCGCAGGCGATTGAAAACGGAATGAAAACTCTGCGGCACGCCGCGCTCGGACTGCTGAAGAACGGCATTACATCGCTGGAAGAAGTCGCCAGCGCCACGGTGGAGGATGAATAGAACCCCATGAACCTCGGTCAAACAATGCTCAGTGCCGCGACGCTCGTCGTCCTGGCGGTGCTCGTGCTCAATGCCAATCGCATGATTGTCCAGGGTGAACAGGACATTGTCAAAGGCGAGACCTTCGATATCGCGGTGAATTATGCCCAGGCATTGCTGACAGAGATCAGCAGAAGGAAATTTGACACATATTCTGTTGATTCGGGATACCAGGCGACTTCGGACTTTACATCACCATATTCCCTTGGTCCGAATTCAGAGGAGTTGTCACTGGTCAGTCCCTGGCCCGACGTGGCGCCCTTTCGGTCCAAATACGCCTACGACGACGTCGATGACTATCACGGCTATCAACGCACTATCAATGTCGACGTGGTCCAGGGATTGAAGCTGTGGGGTGAGGTGTATTATGTAACCAATACGAATCCGAATAGCAAAACCACTACGAAAACCTACTTCAAACGCGTTATTGTCTACGCCCAACACCCCTCGTATCTCAACACCATTTCTTTCAGCACGCTGGTTACAAACTAGATGGGCGTCATGCTTGATCTTGTTGCGTCAATGGTTGTGCGTGGAGCGATTGTGTACATCGTTCTGACAATGAACATTTCGCTGAACGAATTGCTCTATGAGAAGGCTCAGTACGCCATCGTCAAACAAAACACGGCGACGATGTCGGATGTTCTCCGGAATGATTTTCGATATATCGGATACGCTGTCTCGTCAGGAAACGCGATCCTGATAGCAGACTCCAATCAAATAAAATTCCAGGGGGATATCGACAACAACGGTGTTCTCGACACCATGCACTTCTATATCGGACTTGTCACCGAGATGGCCGGCACGCCCAATCCTTCAGACCGGATTATCTATCGTCGCCGCAACTCCGGTACGCCGTTTGTTTTCGGGCATGGGGTGACGCAGTTCCTTCTCACTTACTATAAAGCAAACGGCAATGTCACGACCAGCCTCGGCGAGATCAAATCGCTCAAAGTGAGGATCGTTGTTCAAGGGGAACAGGAAATCAACCGTTATTATCCCACGAGCATCTGGGAAGCCTACCTCCAGCCATCGAATATATAATCCCCCATCCTCATGGGTAACGCGCGGTCCAACGGGTTGCTGAAGTCATTCGTTCCAAATATAGGCAGGGCAGATGGCCAATGGGGCGGTTGCCCTGGCGGTCTTCCAGATGGGAAATTCAAAGCCTGCGGCGCTCCCCACTCCCGCGGGGCGGCCCATGTTTGGAGGCGTTGCAAGTTACGCGGTTGATGATCAGGGACTCCTCCAAATGAAGCCAGGATCAACGGACGCGGGGTGTTTAACGGCCACACCGTTGTCCGCGAAGCAGTCATTTGCCTGACCTCAACTCAATCTGTCAGCAAGAAAAAGAAGTGGAGTAATTGGGAGACTGTGAAGGCGACTACCGGATTCGAAGGATCAGAGTACACGAATCAATATCTGACCGGAAGTTAGCAGTATAAATGTTGGCAGGAACAAGGCCGGCGCCCAAGCGGAGCGCCGGCTTTTTTTTTAACGAATGGGGACTGCCCAGAAGATCTTGTTTGTCACGTTGTTCACAAGGGCAAGTTCCTTGGGTACGAGCTCGAGGATCGCTTGCTTTCTCAGGTCGGATTTTTCAATATCCACCATGAACTTGACACGGAAGTAAATGTTCTCCTCTTCAGCTTTTGCCGTCCGAGCCAGGTCGCGTCCAACCTGCCACCGGTGACCCTTGGGCAGGTTGATATAGAGGCTGGACGTCCTGTAGCCGCTCCGAATGGAATCAGCAAGGTGCACATAGGAATTCTTTCGAATCTGACATTGAACTGACGGAATGTTGTACGGGGCATCAATAATAGTCGTAGAGGAAATACCAAAGACGCTCTTGTCAGCATCGTACGAGCCGAGGCTGGCTTTGAAAAGAACCGCGATGACACGCTGGTCCAATTTCTGATCACGGCTGAATTTAATGACCCGGGAAAGCGCCTGTTGACGTGAGTCGGTTACCCGCCGTTCAAACTCACGCGCGGTTTCAAACTCTCCTTTTGATGCACTCGAGGCCAGGTAACCTTCCGTTTCAGTCTTCAGAAAAGACCAGATCTCCTTGAGGAGGTTCGTGAAGTCCTGCGGCATCATTGTCTCTTCCTGCGGGGCAGGGGGAGACGGCGTTTGCTGAGTACGTGAGGCAACCGGTACAAGAAAAACTAGAAAGAATAACGGCACCATCATGCGCCGAAGGGTGCTGTTCATACGATCTCCTTGAATAGTGTCAGATCAGCTGGCGACATCTTTCAGATATGCTCTCGCTTGGTGGGCAATCAACTCGGAGTTCTGAATGCAGTCACCCACCGAGATCCCACCACGAAAATTGCTGCAAAAAAACAACCCCCGATGCGTCTGCTCGAAATTGCTGAGGGCGTTCATGACGCGATCATACCCCAGAACATATTGCGGAATAGCATGCTTCCACCTCGTCATGCTCCAATATACTGGTTTTCCCCGAATTTGCATAATGGTTTCTAGGTCCCGCAAAACCATGGCAAGGACATCATCGTCGCCGGCTGTTGTAAGTTCGGGCTGTCGTCCTCCGCCGACGAAAACTGTCAATCCGGCGAAGCCCTCGGGGGCCCGGTAGGGAAACAGGCTGGATGACCATAAGCAGCCAAGGATGTTCTTTCTCTCAAGCGATGGGACCAGAAAACCAAATCCATTCAGTGGATGGCCGATCTCGTGCTCGCGATATCCGAGAAACACAGAAACAACAGGTGGATATTCAATCGACGCCAGTTCCTTTGCAACGGTTTGTGAGAGCGGCAGAACAAGTCGGCCGGCAGTCCCTGCCGGAGTGGCGATGACCACCGCGCTTCCGCCAAGGTGTTTTGCCTGATCACCGTGAAGGTAGTCGATCACGTATTGTCGGGCGTTCGGAGCGATAGTAGCTCTGTTGACCGAAGGGCGTACCCGAATTCCCGTTGCCGTTGCGTTGTAGCTGACCCTCTCTCCCAGCATGGATCCAAGGCGAAGTGGCAGGGATTGCATGCCTCGGCTGAATGAAAAGCTCTTTGCCCTGTCTTTTGACTGCTCCTGTCTCGCTTTCCGTTTTTTGCGGCCGAGGATCATTCCCTTGATGAGACCCCCATAGGTTGCTTCGAGGGCATAGAGTTTTGGAAACGCTGCCCGGACGCTGAGAGCCTCAGGCCGCGCGGCAAAAATTCCGGCGACAAACGGATCGATGGCATAATCAAGAAACTCTCTCCCCAACCGGCGGGTGACGAACTCGGCGATACTTTCTTCCTTCAACGCTCGGCCCACAAAAGGCTCTTTCAAGAGTCTGAATTTTGCGCCGACAGAGAACAAATCCGTTGTGAGAAAGGAGAGGGGAGATGAGGGGAGAGCACAGAGCCTGCCGTTCTTGAGGATGAATCGATTCTTGCTGGAAGGACGGGCGTACAGAAAATCATTTGCAAGTCCAAGATCTGAAACGAGCGAGGCAATAAGCGGAGTTGTTTCAAGTGCACTGTTCGGACCGAGTTCAGAAAGAAAACCCTCTTCGTGCCTCGTTTTCATCGTTCCGCCGGGTCCGGACTCTTGTTCGAGGACCCTTACACTCAGCCCTGCCTTCGCAAGCCAATGAGCTGCGGCGAGTCCTGAAATCCCTCCGCCAATGATGACGACGTCTGCGCTTTCTGATTCCATGATGAAATTATGAGGATAGAAACGAAGGGCAAAGCGCCGGCTTCGGCTCGTTGGGTTTCGAATTCCACAGAAGCCGGCAGGTCTGGTTCAGTTCCGACGAGCTCATCGCTTTGACAACCAGGTCGGTAAGGCACGCAATGTATTCGGGGTGATCATTCAGGGCCGGCATCATCTCGAACCGTGCGATACCGAGATGTTGTGCCTCTTCACGAGCTTCAATATTGATTTCATGGAGCGTTTCGATATGTTCTGTGACAAACGCAACAGGAATAACCAGAAGATGTTTTCGTCCGGCAGAACCGAGGGACCGGATGACTCCTGTCAGCGATGGTTCAAGCCAGCGGGCGGGCCCGACTTTGCTTTGGTAGCAGGTGATGTGGGGTGATGACCAGCCGCCGTGTCGAAGCACCTGCTTAACCGTCTCTTCAATATGGAGTTTGTACGGGTCCCCCTTTTTGATGAAATCGACGGGAACTCCATGGGCGCTGAACACAAGATCAATATCACCCGGATCAATCCCAGCAAAGCGCTTCAGAGTCTGGTTGATGTTTCCGACAAGGGCGCTTATATACTTTGGATGATCCGGATAGCAGCAGAGAAGCCTGGTTGGGACGTTCGAGAATCCCAGACGCTCGCACTGCCGTCGCCATTCGTTCATGCTCGAAAAAGTCGTGGCTTTCGAATACTGAGGATACAGGGGAAGAAGAACAATTTCGTCAAACGACCCGCGCTGCAACTCCCGAATCACTTCCTCGGTGAGCGGGTGCCAGTATCGCATGGCAACAAGAACGCGTGCATCGATGCCGTTCGCCCGAAGAGCCTGCTCGAGCCCTTTCGCCTGAAGGTCGGTAAGTTCATTAATGGGAGATTTTCCCCCGATCTCGGCATAGTGCTTGCCGACGGGTTTCGACCTGCTGGCGGCAATTCTGCGAGCAAGAAGCCTTCGGGCAAGGAACGCTCCCGGAAAATCGATAATGTCAGGGTCAACAAAAAGGTTGTACAGGAATGGCTCGATGGCGTCCAGAGAATCGGGGCCGCCAAGCTGAAACAAAACAACGGCAGTTCTTTTTTGTGCCATGGTCTCTTTTTTTTAAAAGGAGAGGGACCTACTGTCTCACCCAGTCCCTGGGCGAGCGCAACACCTCCACGAGCTCAAATTCACGAGATCCTGGTTCCGGGCGCACGTCATACGCCCATCGAACCAATGGAGGCAATGAGATCAAGATCGATTCGGCTCTCCCCTGAGTCTCCAGCCCGAACAGTGTCCCACGGTCGTAGACAAGATTGAATTCCACATAACGACCGCGTCGGATCAATTGCCATTCCCGCTCCTGATCCCCCCAACGATCCCTTTTCCTTCTTTCGACTATGGGCACGTAAGATTCTAGGATCGAATGTCCCAGAGTCTCGATCAGCGGAAACTGCCGGTCGAATTCTCCCCGGACATAGTCGAAAAAAATTCCTCCAATGCCTCTCGCCTCTTGCCGATGGGGGAGTGAGAAATATCGATCGCAGGCCGATTTGAATTTTGGATATAGTGAAGGATCATGACGATCACAGGAGTCTTTCCAGGTACGGTGGAAGTGAACAGCGTCCTCCTCATAAAGATAGTACGGGGTGAGATCGGCTCCTCCTCCAAACCAGCTATCACCGTCTTCGAGTTCCAAATACCGAAAATTGGCATGAAAGGTCGGAATCATGGGACTTTTCGGATGAAGCACAAGCGATAGGCCGGCGGCAAAGAAGCTTTGTGACCGGGTTTTCAGACGCTCTGCAAGTACGCCGGTCAACACTCCTTGAACTGCCGATGTATTCACGCCGCCTTTTTCGAATACACCACCGTTCTGGATGATGCGGGTGCGCCCGCCTCCACCCGACACATGGGTCCACGAATCTTCATGAAATCGCGCCTCCCCGTCAAGTTCCTCGAGACGAGAACAGATGGATTCCTGAAGCGACTCAAAAAGCGATACCGCGCGGGTCTGATAAGGATTCATGAACGATGGAACCGGGGGCTTTCTTCCTGTACGGCCCGAACAAATGCTTTCGCATGTTCCACGGGCACATCCGGAAGAATCCCATGACCGAGGTTGAAGATGTGACCGGAGCCGTTCCCGAACTTTTCGAGAGCCCTGACCACGCTTTTGCGAATAATATCGGGTGGAGCGTAAAGCACGGATGGGTCAAGATTCCCTTGCAGGGCAACGCGTGATCCTATTTGCTTGCGGGCTTTCCCGAGGTCCGATGTCCAATCTAGACCGATGACATCTGGTCCGAGATCTGCTATCTCGTTGAGAGAATGGTTGCAATCCTTGCAGAACAGAATCACGGGGACGTCCTTCCGGTTGAGGAGCGAGAGGACCTTTTTGATTGGACCCAGAGAGAACTCTTTGAATTCATCCGGAGGAAGAATGCCGCCCCAGGAATCAAAGATCTGTACCGCCTGTGCTCCGGCAGCAATTTTTGCATTCAAATACAAGGCCGTGGCTTCGGACAGCTTGTCGAGAAGCATATGTGCAAGGTTTGGATCAGAATATATGAGCTCTTTGATGAAGCGGAAGTTGCGGGAGCCCCTGCCCTCGACCATGTACGCAGCGAGGGTCCACGGAGAGCCGGCAAATCCGATAAGCGGCACCCGGCCATTGAGCCGTTGCCGGGTGAGGGCCACCGCGTCCAGGACATACTTCAGTTCTTCCTGCGGGTCCGGGATCTGAAGTTTCTCGACGGCTGATCGGGATCGGATAGGGTCAGGAAATCGCGGACCCCCTTTTCCTTCTTCTATAATAAGAGTCATCCCCATCGCTTCCGGCACCACGAGAATGTCAGAGAAGATGATGCAGGCATCGACGCCGAGAATTTCAACGGGTTGAAGAGATACCTCGGAGGCAAGTTCCGGTGTCCGACACAGTGTCAAAAAATCCGTGGTAGCACGAATGGCGCGGTACTCGGGCAGATAGCGCCCTGCCTGGCGCATCATCCAAACGGGGGTTCGCTCAACCGGTTCGCGGCGGCATGCTTTGAGAAACAATGTATTGTTCATGGGTTCATTGAGGGAAATGTGTCAGGAACATTTCGATGGAATCGATCAGTGCTTTCGTTGTCGGTTTTTCTGCGACCACTGAGACAGCGAACCCTGCGCTTCGCGCTGCCTCAGCGGTCGTCGGTCCGATCGCAGCAACGAAGAGGGATTTTGTAAATCCTGTGCCGATCATTTGAGTGAAATTGAAAACCGCTGATGGACTAAAAAAGAGCAGGATATCGACGGTTCCCAGTCGAAGGGCGTTCCGTACTGTATCTAAATCCTTCGGGGTTGGCGCTTCAGTTTTATACACGATTGCCTCATCGACGAATGCTCCCCGCGCCCTCAGGGCTTCCGGAAGGACCTCTCTGGCGATGTTACTTTTTGGGAAAAAAAAGTGCCAGCCTTTGACGTCTTCCCCAACGGAATCCGCGAAGTCTCCCGCGGTTCCCCCCTCGGTCATCGTTGCCGAAACACCGGCGGCTTCAAGCGAATCACGTGTTCGCTCCCCTACGGCATAAGTTCGAATCGAATGCAGCATCTTCAAACCCTCCGGATGAATAACCCCGATGCGCTTGAGCAATGCACGGACGGCGTTGCTGCTGGTAAAGAGCACTGCGTCGAAGTCTCGAAGATGCAGTATCGCCGAATCACACATATCCCAGGAATCAGGGTCTGTGAATCGGACTGTCGGGAGAGAGAGAGTGCGGGCGCCCTTGCTCTCGAGATGAGTTGCGATTTCGCTGTTCGCCTCATCCGACCGCGTGAGCAGAACGGTCTTGCCTTGAAGCGCGCTCATGCCCCACCAGGATGGAACGTTGCATCGGAACTCGTCCGGATCTCATCGAGGATGGACTTGCCGCCTTGGCTGGACAGCAGGGTGGCAAGATTCACGCCCAGTGCTTCTGATTGGTCGGGTGTTCCGTGCAATGTTCCGCGTACGACGCGTTTCCCGTCCAGACTCCCAATAAATGCTTCCAGAAAAAAGATGCCACTCTCAATCCGGCCATGGGCCCCAATGGGGATCTGACACCCGCCCTCAAGAGTGCGGAGGAGTGCCCGCTCACCGCTGACCGAGCGAAACGTCCGCTCATGGTGCAACGGGGTCACGAGATCGCGAACCCATGAGTCATTCGAACGCGCCTCAACGGCAAGCGCCCCTTGACCCACCGCAGGGAGCATAATGTCAAATGGCAGGACTTCGGAAATCCGGTCGCTCCAGCCAAGTCTCGTTAATCCCGCCTTTGCGAGAATCATTCCGTGCCAGTCAGATTCATCGAGTCTATTCAGGCGCGTCGTAAGATTTCCCCGAATATCGACGATGGTCAGGTCGTCCCTGTAACGCAGGAGCTGACAGCGACGTCGAAGGCTTCCCGTCGCGATTTTCGCATTCGCAGGGAGGTTGTTCAATGATTGGATTTTGCTCCCTCTCCGCGCGACAAACACATCGTGCAGATCCTCTCGCTCTGTCACAGCGGCGATTTCGAGCCCTTCGATAAGCTCGGTGGGGAGATCTTTCAGGCTGTGAACCGCAAGGTCAGCCTTGTCTTCCAGGAGCGCCTGCTCGATCTCTTTGGTAAACAACCCTTTGTCACCAATTTTCGAAAGGGGGGAGTCAAGGATCTTGTCCCCCAGTGTTTTGATGACATGGAGTTCAATTGGCAACCCGGGATGAAAATGTTCGAGGCGGGACTTGATGAATGTACTTTGCCAGAGGGCAAGCGTGCTGCCGCGGGTAGCAATCGTCAGTCGGTTACGCTTCATGCTCCGCGTCCTTTTCTCCGTCGATGCCAAACAACTTCCGCAGGGCGCTGATGGTATGAAGCCGTTCCGAATGACTCTCGTCGCTTCCGTTTTTCAGGTTGACAATAGGCGTGTGGAGGATCTTATTGATAATGCGTTTGGTCACCAGGTCCACCAGCTCGCGGTCTCGCGGATCAAAGCGATTGATATTTTTCTCGACCTCTTCCTTTCGGATGGATTCGATCAGATCGGTAAGGGCCGCGATTGTGGGGGTTGCGTGAAGGCCGGAAACCCAGACGGTGAACTCACTCTGCTCTTCGGCAACAATGCGCGTCACCCTGGGGACTTCGTTCCTGCGCTTGGCCTCGTTCTCATGGACGAGTCCGTTGAGGCTGTCGAGATCGTACAGAAACACATTCTCAAGTTTTCTAACAGCCGGATCGATGTTGCGCGGGACACCGATGTCGATGAGAAACAATGCACCGGCAGTCCGGCGTTTGTTGATCTCTGCAAGCATGGGAGCGGTAAGTACATACTCTTCGGCCGCGACCGAGGCGATCACGATATCGATACCGCCAAGATGGTTCTTGAACTCTTCGTACGGAATCACCGTTGCGCCCACCATTGCTGCAAGGTGTTTCGACCGTTCGGGAGTTCTATTGGTAATATGGAGAGTGCCAATCTGTTTTCCGCGCAGGTGTTTTGCGGTAAGCTGGGCCATTTCCCCGGCCCCGATGACAAGAGCGGTCTTTTCACGAAGTTCATCAAAGATCTTCTCCGCCAGTTCCACTGCCGCGTAACTGACCGAGACCGCACCTTCGCCAATTCGCGTCTCATGACGCGCTCGTTTCCCGGTTCGAAGCGCTGCATGAAACAGTTTCGTGAGAAGGAACCCGGAGGTGCCTGCTTCCTGCGCGAGGAGGAGCCCTTCCTTCACCTGGGCGAGGATCTGAACATCTCCAATCACCAACGAATCGATACCCGACGCAACACGAAACAAGTGATCGACGGCATCAACCCCGGTCAGGAATCGAAACGAATCAACCGGTATATCGCGCGCCGATTTCCCTTCAACCAGGAGATTTCTCAATCGATCGAATTCAAGGGGTCGTTCGTCGGAAGAAAATGCATAGAGTTCTGTGCGGTTGCAAGTTGAGAACATTGCTGCGTCAATGTGCAGATGTTCACGGAGGGTCGGGAGGAAGGAACGAATCTCGTCCGCCGAGAACCACAGCCGCTCACGCACTTCCAGCGGGGCGGTGTGATGCGATATGGAGAGGCACAGGAGGTTCATCAATAGAAGTTGTGGAACCCCGAAAAGAAAATGTTCACGACGGTCATCGAAAAGATTGTAATGCCGAATCCCCACACCGAGAGGATCATGACTTTCCGGCCCCTCCATTCACCCAACCGTTTTGCCGCAATGCCAATGCCGTAGAGAAGCCAAAGAAGGATGGTGCCGACAAGTTTCGGATCGCTGTACGAAACATCCAGAAACGTCTGAGGCAGCCAAAGAAATCCGACGAAGATGGCGACCCCTAGAAATACGAAGGCCATCTTGAATGCTGTATAGCTCATTCTTTCCAGTGTCTCAAGATTGGGTAATTTGGCATAAATCATGCCGAAATTGCTCGCCTTGATCTGGTGATACAGCATCAGATAGAGGAACCCGTACACGGCGGAAATCGTGATGGCGGCATAGCCGAGGAGGGCGGCGCCGACGTGAAGCCCGAAAAAGTTGCTTCGGAGGATTTCAGGGACTTCCAGGAGATCCCGAATGAACGCGGAAGAGACGAACTGGAAAAAAAAGGCAATATTCAGAATGAAATATCCCGTTTCGCCGGACTTTGAGCGAATCTCAATGATGAGATAGGCAATTGCAACGCAGAAGGCCAGCACCGAGAGTATTTCAAAGATGGTAGTGACGGGGGGATGGTTGAACTCGATTGCCCGAGCCAGCAGATAAAGGAAATGGAGGGACACTGTTGAGATCAGCAGGTGCGACTTGGTCACCTTTGCCCAGACGATGTCACCGAAAAACGCCTTGCCGTACGTCCAAACGACGACGAAATAAAAGGCAGGGAGCAGAATGTTAACGCTGTCGACAAAAAACCCCATACGAAATCGCTCTCTTTTAATAGGAAATTAATCAAATGTCGTGCCAGAAGCAAGAAACCGGGAATGAGTCGCGTTTCTCCTATATGTAAGAAAGCAAAGGATACTTCTCAACGTTCCTTTCTTGCCTTTGGGAATATCCGTGCCTATATTTTTTTTTGCAGTTCTCTATCGAAAGGAAATCAAACCATGAAGGAAATCATTTCATTTGTTGAAGCCAATAAGGACCGCTATCTGTCGGAGCTCAAAGAATTCCTGGCGATCCCCAGTGTCAGCTCGCAAAAGGATCACAACGCGGACACGCGACGTTGCGCAGAGTGGGTTGTGGCTCAGATGCGAACAGTTGGCATGCAGAACGTGCAAATATTTGAAACGCCCGGTCATCCAATTGTGTACAGCGAGTGGCTCGGTGCACCGGGAAAACCAACGGTGTTGCTGTACGGGCATTACGATGTCCAGCCTGTGGACCCGGTGAACCTCTGGACCTCGCCCCCGTTTGAAGCGGCGATCCGGGGTGATAACCTCTACGCCCGAGGATCGGCCGACGACAAAGGCCAGGTGTACATTCACTTCAAGGCCATTGAGGCCTTCATGAAAAAACAGGGCTCTCTCCCGGTGAACGTGAAAATGATCATCGAGGGAGAAGAAGAGGTCGGAAGCGAAAACCTTGATCAGTTTGTGAAAGGCCACAAGGATCTCTTGAAGGCGGATCTTGTTTTGATTTCAGATTCTTCAATGTTTGCCAAGGGAGTCCCGTCAGTTTGCTACGGTCTGCGCGGACTTGCCTACATGGAAGTCGAGGTCACGGGGCCAAACAAAGACCTGCATTCCGGTTCCTTTGGTGGATCGGTCCATAATCCGATTCAGGCCCTTTCAGAGATGATTGCCTCGCTTCATGACAAGAACGGGAAAGTGACGGTAAAAGGGTTCTACAAGGATGTCCGGCCTCTCATAAAGAAAGAGCGCGGGGCATTCCGCAAACTTCCGTGGAATGATAAGCGATACGCGAAGGACCTCGGCGTTGCTGCCCTGTACGGCGAAAAGGGTTTTACGACCCTGGAACGTCTATGGGCGAGGCCGACGCTTGAGTGTAACGGAATCTGGGGCGGGTATACAGGTGAAGGAGCGAAAACAGTGCTTCCATCAAAAGCATTTGCCAAGATTTCCATGCGGTTGGTGCCGGATCAGGATTCCGGTACGACTGCCAAAATGTTCGAGCGCCACCTGAAATCGATTGTACCCAAAACCATTACCGTGGCCGTTCGAGCACTCCATGGCGGTGAGCCTGCAATCACACCGATAGACAGTCCGGGCGTCCAGGCGGCAGTCGCGGCGTTGGAAAAGGGGTTCGGGAAGAAACCACTGTATCAGCGGGAGGGTGGTTCGATTCCCATCGTCGTTCAGTTCAAGAAGATCCTGGGGTTGGACACCGTGCTCCTCGGATTCGGTCTTCCCGACGAGAATGCACACGCGCCCGACGAGCATATCAATCTCGAAAACTTCTTCGGGGGCATCCGTACCTCTGTCCACTTCTATAACGAACTGCCCGGTTTTTGGAAGAACGGCGGCAAAGGGAAGTAGAAAAAGCCTGCAATCGGCCAAGAGAAAGCCCTTCTTCGGGACATCGAAGCAGGGCTTTTTTCTTTAGTGGGTCTTTCGTACATTGGGCGCAACTTCCTTGCCGAGACAATGATTTCAAAAGAATTTCTCCAGCAATTACCGATCTTCGAAAAACTCTCCCCGGTGGATTTTGATGTACTCCAACATCTGTGGAAGCCGCGCAAATTACGCAAATCTGAAGTGCTCTTCCGGTTCGGAGAAATTGGCACGTCGATGGTCGTTATAGAAGAGGGGACGATCGAAATCACCATTCCCGTCGAGAACAAGGAAATGCAAATATCGGTTCTCCACGAGGGTGAATTTGTAGGGGAGCTTGCGCTGATCGACGGGCTTCCGCGTACGGCGACGGCCCGCGCATTGGAATCCTGCCGAGTTCAGGAAATGCGCAGGGACGCTTTTGTCAGCTTTTTGCTCGATCGGCCCACGGTTGCCATTTCCATGATGAGTGAAATGGGGAAGCGGCTCCGTGCCACGAACGAGCTTGTGCAATCGCTGGCCTCCAAGAATGTCAACGAGGAAATCGAAGAGAGATTGACCGTTGGAGAACGTCTCGCGGACAAGATTGCAGAATTCGGGGGTAGTTGGGTGTTTATTTCGTCATTCATGTTCCTCCTTTTCCTGTGGATGGCGGCAAACACCGTTCAATTGTGGTATAAGCCGTTCGATGAGTTCCCTTTTATCTTTTTGAACCTCATGCTTTCGTGCCTTGCCGCCCTTCAAGCTCCCGTTATCATGATGAGTCAAAACCGTGCGCAAAAAAAGGACCGGTTGAAGGCCGAATTGGACTACCAGGTTAATCTGAAATCAGAATTGATGATTCAGCAGTTGCATGTGAAGTTTGACGAACTGCGCGCAACCGAAATCCATGATATCCATTCTGTTCTCGCCGCTCGGATCGAAACGCTCAAAAAGCAGATGGAAGAAGTGGAACGGCATGCTGGTTCAAAGGTCTAATCCCACCGGCAGCTTGAAAATCTATACCAAAAAAGGTGACGGAGGGGAAACGTCGTTGTTTGGCGGCAAGCGCGTTCCAAAGAATTCAATCCGCATCGATGCGTACGGAACGGTTGACGAGCTGAACTCCCACCTTGGATTTGCACGGACTCTGAACCCTTCCCCCTCAGAGGATGCCGATCTCCAACGGCTACAGGAAACCCTTTTTGTTCTTGGCGCAGATCTTGCCACACCGGCGGGAGGAAAAACGAAACGCATTGCGGAAGAAGATGTGTCAGTGCTGGAGCGCAGCATTGATCGTCTGGAGAATGATCTGCCGTCCCTCAAGAATTTCATTCTGCCCGGCGGCAGTCCGCTTGCTGCGCACCTCCATATTGCGAGGACTGTTTGCCGTCGCGCCGAACGACTGGTGAGTGCGTTGAGTCGATCAGAGGAACTCAGTCCGTACCCGCTCAAGTTTCTCAATCGCCTCTCCGATCTGTTGTTTGTCATGGCACGCCACGCCAACCATGTCGCGGGTGCAACGGAAGCGCCGTGGAATCCGGTCTGACATGGCGGAATCGCCGGGAAAAAATGCTTGATATTCAACCGAAGGTTCTCTATACTCAAATCGTTGTAAGGACATCGCTGCGCCTCAGAGAAGGGGAAGTCCCATGAACGACGAGTATGTGGATGAGGAATTCAGCCAGATGTATGAGGAGGCGGAGAAGCGCAAAGTGCTTGACTCCTCAACGTTTCGCCAGCCGATCAAGCATCTGAAGGTGTTGAAGCCGGTCGTACTTTCGCCCGGACAGTCCATCGCCGAAGCGTTGGACATCATGAAGCAGAAACGATTTGGTTGCGTGGTTATCACGGAGAAGGAAAAGCTGGTCGGTATTCTTACAGAACGTGATATCTTGCTGAAAGTGGCCGGAATCAGCGGTGCCGAGAAGAAGAAGGTCCGGGAAATCATGACTCCCGATCCTGAAGTGTTTGAACCCGAGGACAGCATTGCTTTTGTGCTCAATGCCATGCATGTCGGCGGTTATCGGCACATTCCGGTGGTGGATGAAGAGGGCAGACCCCTTGCCGTGATTTCTATAAAGGATATTGTCGGTTTTATCCTGGACCATTTTTCCGAGGATGTATTGAATCTTCCTCCCAAACCAATGCGAACAACTGATCAGCGCGAAGGCGCGTAACTCTAAAGGTAAGGAGATGACAGTATGCCATGGGTAATTACCAGACTGTGTGCCGATTGTCAGGATACAGCCTGTGTCAAGGTTTGTCCTGTCGATTGCATTTATGGCCTCACCGTCGATGATGCAAATTACCGGAAGATGCTCTTTATTCACCCTGAAGAATGCATCAATTGTGCCGCTTGTGAGCCCGAGTGTCCGTGGGGCGCGATTTTTGAAGATGCCTCGACCCCGGAGATCTTCAAAGAGGACATAGAAATCAATGCAAAGGTTTTCGAGGCACACCCCAAAGAGGAATTTACAACGACTCCCGAGCCGATCAAATCGCATCCCTCACCCGAGGAGATCGACGCGAACTACAAGAAATGGGGCTACCAGAAGTAGCAGGCCTCAAGGCCATTCAACTTCCACAAACGCTGCGCGAACAACGCAGCGTTTGTTTTTTTGTGGCCGAACTGAACCCAAGTTCTCCTTGACAATCGGGCAATTTCCGTTTATATTTTTTTCATCGTTTTAGCGGATTTTTCAAATCTCATCCCACAGATTCTCCGCTTCCTGATGCTCACTGAATTCGGCAAAGTCCTGATTTTCTTCATCCTCGGCGCTGTTTTTGTGGCCGGGGGATTGATCATGTCATGGCTGCTGCGCCCCCACAATCCGTATCCCGCCAAATTATCCACCTACGAGTGCGGTGAGGAACCAATCGGACAAGCGTGGGTTCGGTTCAACGTCAGATTTTATGTCCTCGCCCTTGTGTTCCTCATTTTCGAAGTCGAAATTATCTTTTTGTTCCCCTGGGCCCTGGTCTATCGGGAACTTGGCTTGTTTGCGTTTCTTGAAATGGCTGTGTTTCTCTTTATATTGTGGGTCGGATATGCTTACGTGTGGGTCAAGGGGGATCTGAACTGGGATAAACCTGAACCGAAAATTCCCACACTTGCCCGCCCATCGCTTCGTCAGACAAGCCGCCCTGAACCCGCCAGAATTTAAATGCCCACCTAATCCATGGGAATTCTTAACTACAAATTCGAGAACAGTAACATCGTTATAGCGTCCCTTGACGGCCTGCTGAATTGGGCGCGACTTTCTTCCCTCTGGCAAATGCAGTTCGGATTGGCATGTTGCGCGATCGAGATGATGGCGGCGTCGGCTTCGAATTTCGATATGATGCGGTTCGGGGTTATTCCGAGGGCCACGCCGCGGCAATGCGATGTGATGATCGTCTCCGGTACTGTAACGCTCAAAATGGCAACGCGCATCAAGAGACTGTTTGACCAGATGCCCGAACCGCGCTACGTGATCTCAATGGGCAGTTGCTCGAATTGCGGCGGACCGTACTGGGAACACGGATATCACGTTCTGAAAGGCGTGGATCGTGTGATTCCCGTGGACGTGTATGTGCCCGGATGTCCGCCCCGCCCTGAAGCGCTTCTCGAAGGATTGATCAAGCTGCAGGAAAAAGTACGCCAGGAAAGTCTCGTAAAAAGAACCGCCTGATGACACCTCAAGAAATCCACGACAATCTCAAGGCAAAGTTTGGAACCGCCGTTGCGGATGCCAAACTTGACGCAATTCAACCTTGGATCGGCATTGCACCCGGAAGGACCCTCGAAGTCTGCCAATTCCTGTATACTGAAATCGGTTTCGAGTTTGATTTTTTAAGCTGTTTGAGCGGAGTCGATTACAATGACGGCAAGCTCGGCGTCGTGTATCATCTGTTTTCGATGACACAAAAGCACAAGATCGTGCTCAAAGCCATTTGCACCAAAGAACAGCCGCATGTTCAGTCCGTTTCCCAGGTCTGGGGGACCGCAAACTGGCACGAACGTGAGGCCTTTGATATGTTTGGGATCGTGTTTGATGGACATCCGGATCTTCGCCGAATCCTATGCGGCGATGATTATCCGGGTTATCCCCTCCGGAAAGACTTCAAAGTGCCGGAATTCTATAATGGAATGAAAGTACCCTACTAGTCAGTCTCCGAATGAAGGAAACACGAACTCTCCCCACCGATTACGTCAACACACCCGGCCGAACTTCCAGCGGCCGGACTCTCCGCACCGACGAAATGATCATTAACATGGGCCCCCAGCACCCCTCCACCCACGGAGTGCTGCGGCTTGAGATCGTCGTGGACGGCGAAATCGTCATCGACGTCATTCCGCATATCGGCTATCTTCACCGTTGCTTCGAGAAACACGCCGAACACATGACCAACTATCAGCAAGTCATTCCTTACGCGGACCGCATGGATTACCTTTCCTCGATGAACAATGATTGGGCCTATGCCCTGGCAGTTGAAAAACTGCTCAAGCTCGAGGTCCCCGACCGCGTCCAGCATATTCGCGTCATCATGGCCGAGCTTCAACGGATCGCCAGTCACCTGATCGCCGTGGGCACGTACGCCATTGACATGGGCGCGTTCACGCCGTTCCTCTGGTGTTTCCGTGACCGGGAACGAATCCTGGACCTTTTCGAAATGACGTGCGGCGCGCGCTTGCTCTATAATTATATCTGGGTCGGCGGAGTTTCGCACGACCTGCCTCCCGGTTTCGCCGAAAAGGCAAAGGACTTCTGCAAGGATTTTCGAAAGACCATGCAGGAAGTCACTGATGTGCTGACGTACAACGAGATCTTCATCAAGCGCACGGCGAATGTCGGCGTGCTGCCGAAGGATGTCGCGATCAATTGGGCCTGCAGCGGCCCCATGCTTCGGGGTTCGGGAGTGGATTGGGACCTTCGCCGCGACGATCCGTACGGGGTTTATCACAAATTTGATTGGAAGGTTCAGGTCGGGAGAGGAGAGGTTGGAACGGTGGGGGATTGCTGGGACCGCTACATCGTGAGGATGAACGAGATGGAGGAAAGTGCGCGGCTGGTCGAGCAGGCACTGGCATCGTTGCCGGAAGGAAACGTGCAGGCGGCGATCCCCAAACGTATCCGGCCCGAAGCGGGCGATGTGTATGTCCGATCCGAATCTCCGCGTGGTGAGCTTGGGTTTTATGTCATCAGTGACGGGACAGGAAGCCCCTACCGGGTGAAAGGCCGTGCTCCGGCATTTGTGAATCTCAGCGTTCTGCCCGAAATCTCGCGGGGGGCCATGATTGCGGACCTTGTTGCGATCGTGGGGAGCGTCGATATCGTTCTGGGTGAAGTCGACCGTTAACGATCAATCTCTCAATGGAAGAACTTCTTCAACCGTTTTTTAGTGACGACTACAGCTGGCTGCTCTATATTATACTCGCAGCCCCGCCCATGGTCTTTATTCTGGTCTATGCCCTCGTCACGGTCTGGACGGAAATGAAGATCTCGGCGCATATGCAGGACCGGCTCGCCTACATGTACACCGGGCCCCACGGCGTGCTGCAGCCGCTGGCCGATATTCTGAAGCTCATTCAGAAGGAAAACATCGTCCCGACTGCAGCGAATAAGCCCCTGTTCTTCCTCTCTCCATTTCTCGTTTTCATTGGGACCTACGCCGGATTTGCAACGCTTCCCTTCAGCAGCGCCTACATCGGCAGCAATATCAATCTTGGCGTGTTCTACATTATCGCCGTGACCTCGATCGTCGTGGTCGGATTGCTGATGGCAGGGTGGGCCTCGAACAACAAATGGTCGATGTTCGGTGCGATGAGGTCGGCTGGACAGATCATAAGCTACGAGATCCCGACCGCCCTGGCACTGCTTGTTGCCGTGATGATCACGGGCTCGCTGAATCTACAGGATATTATCCGGTTTCAGGATGGCGGAATTCAGAACTGGGTCGTGTTTGGGGGCTCGGTGCCCCTTGTGCAGAAATTGTTCCTGATTCCGTTTACATTCATTGCCTTCCTGATCATGTTCATCGCGGGCATAGCCGAAGTCAATCGAACGCCGTTTGACCTTCCCGAGGCGGAGTCTGAACTCGTCCAGGGATACAATACCGAGTATTCAGGGATGAAGTTTGCCATCTTCTATCTGGCCGAATATGCGAATATGTATCTGGTTTCCGGGGTCGCTGCCTGTCTGTTCCTGGGCGGCTGGTCGAGTCCCTTCGGCGATTTCATGTCCGGTCCGATCTGGGGCGTCTTCTGGATCGTGCTGAAGGGCTATTCGTTCGTTATCCTTCAGATCTGGATCCGCTGGACATTACCGCGCCTGCGTGTCGATCAGCTGATGTATACGTCATGGAAAGTGTTGATACCATTCCTGTTTGTTTGCGTGTTTGCCACAGGGCTTATTCTCGTTCTTTAATCAAGTAAAGCGCCGGGTCGCATGGAAGCAGTTCGAACATATTTCAGGGATATCTGGAAGGCACTCTCGTCCATTGCCATCGGAATGAACGTGACGATCCGACACGTGTTCCATCCGGCGGTGACGATCCAGTATCCGGACGTCAAATTGAAAATGCCCGAAAGGGCGCGGAACCGCCTCTACGTAAACATCGATGATTGCATCGGATGCGACCAGTGCGCACTCGCATGCCCGGTGGACTGCATATCGATTGACACAATCAAGGCAACGGCAGACCAGGATCTTGGGGCAACGTCGACCGGGCACAAGAAACGCCTGCACGTCCCCAAGTTTGACATCGATATTGCCAAATGCTGCTATTGCGGTCTTTGCGTCTACCCGTGTCCCACCGAATGTATTGTCATGACGGACGTTTATGAGTTTGCAGAATACGACCGGCATAACCTGATTTATCACTACAGCAGTATGGCGCCGGAGGAGATCGAGGGCGCAACGGCGAAGTTGAAGAAAGCCGACGAGGAAATGGCGGCGAAGAAAGCAGCAGCAGCCGCAGCAGCGGAAGCAAAGAAAGCTGAACAGCCAAAGCAGGGTTCCTGATTATGGACTGGTATTCAATCGTTTTTTATACGTTTGCGTCAATTACCGTCGTTGGCGCTGGGATTGTCGTGTTTTCGCGGAATATCGTGTACTCGGCTTTTTCATTACTCCTCACTTTTTTCGGTGTTGCAGGATTGTACGTTCTCCTGATGGCCGATTTTCTTGCTGTCACACAGTTGCTCATCTATGTCGGTGCGATTTTAGTATTGGTTATTTTTGGCGTCATGCTGACAACGAATGTCATCGACGTGCAGCTCCGTTCAAGAACGGTGAACGTTCTCCCGGCGCTGGTTCTGGTCGCCGCGCTCGGTGCGGCTCTCCTGCATGTCTTTTGGTACACTGACTGGACCATCCTCCCCGAACTGCAGTCAGTCGATCAGACGGCTCCGGAGATCGGAAAACTGTTCCTGAGTTCCTATGTGTTGCCCTTTGAAGTCGCTTCTGTCATTCTTCTTGTGGCGCTCATCGGCGCGGCGATGATTGCCCGTAGAGGACGAAAGGTCTGATATGCAACTCGGCGAGTGGTTCCAGCATCCGGGATTGACGCACTTTCTGATCATCAGCGCTGTCCTGTTCTCCTTCGGCGTTTTTGCCATTATCACAAGACGCAACGCCATCATGGTGCTGATGGGAATCGAGCTGATCCTGAATGCGGCCAACATCAATTTTGTCGCCTTCTCCCGGTACTCAACGGGGACGCTCGACGGACAGATGATCGCAGTGTTCGTTATTATCCTCGCGGCAGCTGAGGCCGCGATCGCCCTCGCGATCATTCTCAATATCTTCCGGAACTTCAACACGGTCGAAGTGGATGAACTCACTCAATTGAGGGATTAATTGTCTTTACGGTCATGGCACCCGATACTCTTCTGATCATAGCGACAGCGGTTCTGGTTCTTCCACTGCTCAGTTTTGTTCTGCTGATCTTCTTCAGCAAACGCCTGCCCAGGCAGGGTGACTGGCTCGGTACCGGCATCCTCGGCGTCACGCTTGTCCTTTCGTTGCTTCTTCTCTTATCGAAACTGACCTCCTATCATGATGAAGTCATCCAGACGGTCTTTACCTGGGTGAATTTCGGGTCGGTCGCGGGTATCGGGGTCCTAAAGATCGATCTGGGGATCATGATCGACAACCTTTCCGCGATCATGATGGTGGCGGTCCTGATTGTCAGTTTCCTCGTTCATCTGTTTTCCATCGGCTATATGCAGGGCGATGTCCGCTACGGCCGGTATTTCTCCTACCTCGGCCTGTTTACGTTCTCCATGCTTGGGATCGTCCTGACGAATAATTTTTGGATGATGTATGTGTTCTGGGAATTGGTCGGACTCAGCTCCTATCTGCTCATTGGGCACTGGTTCGAGAAGAAATCCGCTTCTGATGCGGCAAATAAAGCATTCATCGTCAACCGGATCGGCGATATCGGAATGTTCACCGGAATCATGATCCTCTTTGCTACGTTCCATTCTTTCAATTTTGACGTGATCTTCGGTTCGATGCAGAGCGGAAACATTCCCTTTGGCAGCGAAGCATGGCTGACCGCTGCCGGTATCCTGATCTTCTGCGGGGCGATCGGGAAATCGGCTCAATTCCCGCTGCATGTGTGGCTTCCGGATGCCATGGAAGGACCGACCCCCGTCAGTGCGTTGATCCATGCGGCGACGATGGTCGCTGCCGGCGTCTACCTTGTCGCCCGCACCTTCTCCATGATGACGGCAGATGCGCTGATGTTCATCGCCTACATCGGAGCGATCACCGCGTTTATCCCCGCAACGATCGCACTCGCGCAAACCGACATAAAAAAAGTGCTCGCCTATTCGACCGTCAGCCAGCTTGGCTACATGGTGATGGCGCTTGGCATAGGAGCCTACACCGCCGGATTTTTCCATCTCATCACGCATGCGATGTTCAAGGCCGGATTGTTCCTTGGTTCCGGTTCCGTCATTCACGCCATGCATCATGCGCTGCATCATAACAATGATCATCACACGGATGCGCAGGATATCCGGAACATGGGCGGTCTTCGGCGGAAGATGCCGATCACGTTTTGGACGTTTCTCATGTATACACTTGCGATCTCCGGGGTTCCGCTCACTTCGGGATTCCTTAGTAAGGACGAGATTCTTGCCGGCACGCTGGCATTCGACTATCTCAATGGCCATACCATCATCCCGATCATCGGGTTTTTTGTCGCAGGACTGACCGCCTTCTATATGTTCCGCCTGGTCATCATGGTGTTCCTCGGCGAACACAAAGACGCCGGCCGTTTTGAGGCTCTCCATGAATCTCCGGGTACAATGACCATCCCGCTGATCGTCTTTGCCGTGCTGTCATTTTTCGCCTTCTACAGCATGAACCCCTTTGGTGCGGCGGGCGGCTGGTTCTTTGATGCGATTGTGCGTCCCATCTCCGTTGTTCCCGCATCAGTCGCAGCCGTTGCGGCGGAGTCATTCGATGAGGTCGTTCACCATGCCCACGGTACAGCGATGATGCTATCGCTTGGCGTGGCCGGACTGGGGATTCTCGTGGCCTTTACGACGTATTATTGGAAGAAGATCAGCGCCGAGGCAGTGGCCAACGCACTCAAGCCCGTCCATACCTTTCTCGTGAACAAATGGTACTTCGATGAGCTCTACGATGCGGTCGTGGTGGCAGGAATCCTGCTTCTCACGCGGGTCTTGCGTTGGTTCGACAATACCGTCATCGATGGGATCGTGAACGGCACGGCAAGCTGGACAAAAGCCGTTACCCTGGGGACAAAGCGGAATTGGGAAGAGGGGAACATCAGCGCCCTCATTTACCTTGCAGTTGCAGGGGTGGTCTCATTGTATACTGCATGGTTGACAGGTTCCGCGTTGTGGGCAGACCAGCCGACTACGGCTCAGGGCATTTGGTATGTGTTCCTGAGCGTTGGCGTCTGCGGATTGACGTTCTTTCTCTTTTATGTCGGGGTGGGTGGATTTGACAACAAGATTGTCGATGGAATGGTCAACTTGACGGCATATTTCGCGGGATTCGCCGGTTTGCTCACGCGGAGAATTCAAACGGGCAAGATTCAGACGTATCTTGCGTTTGTGCTTCTGGGGATCATGGTATTCTTTCTGTGGTTTCAATGATTGATGTTTTTTTCGGAGGATAGGGCCTCATGGAATTCTTAGGTATTGGTGTTCTCACTTGGATAACGTTCCTGCCAATCATCGGCATGGTGGCCGTTCTCACGGTCCCCAAGGGAAATGAAGGTCCGGTCAAGTGGATTCCGGCGGCCGTCACATTCCTGCAGCTGGTACTGGCGGTGATGATCTATTTTGGCTTTGACAAGAGCATGACGGGGATCAACTCTGTGGAGGGGATGCAGTTCGTTGAGAAAGCCTCGTGGATCGATGTCGCCGGCGTGTCATGGTTTGGTCGCATTCACATTGAGTATTTCCTGGGCGTTGACGGTCTGAGCATCACGATGGTACTGCTCACTGCGCTGATCAGCTTTGTCGCCGTGTTCGCATCCTGGAACATACCGAAGGCCCTGAAGGGCTACATGGCCATGCTGCTTTTGCTTGATACCGGCATGATGGGTGTGTTTGTGGCTCTGGACTTTTTCCTCTTCTACGTCTTTTGGGAAGTGATGCTCCTTCCAATGTACTTCCTTATAGGCGTCTGGGGCGGGCCCCGGCGGGAGTATGCTGCCATCAAGTTTTTCCTCTATACTCTGCTCGGCAGCGTCCTGATGCTTCTCGCCATTATTGCGCTCTATTTCAGTGTCGCGGTCATTGACCCTGCGACCGGACAGAGCATGCATACCTTCAACATGCTGGACATGATGAATCCCGCCAACTATCCGGAGGGAGGGCTCTTGGCCGGCGTGGGGACGTATTGGCGCTCCCTGGCCTATATCGCTTTGTTCATCGGATTTGCGATCAAAGTGCCGATCTTCCCGTTCCATACATGGCTGCCCGATGCGCACGTCGAAGCTCCGACAGCGATCAGCGTCATTCTGGCAGGCGTCCTTCTGAAAATGGGTACCTATGGTCTGCTGCGAGTCAGTTATCCAATGTTTCCTGATATGGCAATGGAGTATGCGGTGCCGCTGGCAATTTTAGCGTTCATCAATATTGTCTACGGTGCGCTGTGCGCGATGGCTCAGCAGGATTTCAAAAAACTGATCGCGTATTCCAGCATCAGCCACATGGGTGTGGTGTTGCTGGGAATGGCGGCGATGAACACGCAGGGAATGGTCGGGGCGGTGTTCCAGATGTTCAACCACGGCACCATCACCGCAATGCTCTTCTTGATTGTCGGCGTTTTGTATGACCGGGCACATACGCGCGATATCGATGCGTTTGGCGGGCTTGCTCTCACCATGCCAAAATACACAGGCGTGATGATGGTCGCGTTCTTCGCGGCGCTCGGGCTCCCCGGACTGAGCGGGTTTATTTCTGAGGCCTTCTCGTTTCTCGGCGCATTTCAGACCCATCGGTACATCACGATTGCTTCGACGCTTGGCATTGTCCTAACCGCTGCCTACATGCTGTGGACGCTTCAGCGCGTGTTCCTCGGAAAACCGAACGAAAAATGGGCCGGTCTTCCCGATATTAACGGGAGGGAGCTCTTCACACTCGTACCACTGGCGGTGATTGTTCTCGTGCTCGGAATTTACCCGTCGTTGGCGCTCGATCTGATGACAACATCGCTTAACCACCTTGTGAATGTGGTCACGGGAGCAGCTCCGGTTGCCATGGTACCCTAAGAGGAATTCATGACCGAGCAGATTCTCCAAAGTCTTTCCAGGTTCCTTCCGGAGGTGACACTCACCGCCGCCTTCTGTATTGCCATTGTTGCTGACCTGATATTCCGAAAGAACAAAGCAGTCGTGATAATCGTTGCGCTGGTGGGTGTTTTGGTTTCGCTTGTTTTTGTGTTTGAGCAGATCGGGGTTTCTCAATCGCTATTTTCGGGAATGTTGGTGGTGGACCCCTTCTCGGTGTTTTTCAAAATGGTAATCGGGTGCACCGCGATCTTCATTATCTTGTTTTCGCTTTATTCTTCCGAAGTGGAGTCAGTCCAGAAGCATCGAGGGGAGTATTTTTCGCTCTTGCTGGCCCTGACCCTGGGCATGTATCTCATGGCAGGGTCCACGAATCTTCTTATGATGATTCTCTCCCTGGAACTTGCCAGCCTGACCTCCTACGTGCTTGTGGGATATATGAAGGAGGCGGGAGATTCGAGTGAAGCATCTCTGAAGTACATCATCTATGGTGCATTGTCGAGCGGGCTCATGTTGTACGGAGTCTCGATTTTGTACGGGCTCACAGGTGCAACGGATGTTTTCGGAGTGAACAAGGCGCTCAGTACCGGGGAGGTCAATGAAATCGCCCTCCTTCTCGCGAGTATTCTTATCATCGCAGGCTTCGGGTACAAGATCTCTGCAGTCCCGTTTCATTTCTGGACTCCCGATGTCTATGAAGGTGCTCCGGTCACGATTACCGCTTTCCTGTCCGTTGCTTCGAAAGCAGCCGGCTTCGCGATGATGATACGATTTTTCAAGATTTCGTTTCTCGATTCCAGTGTCGTGGACCTGCCGGAGGGCATGTGGGCTTCGCTTCAAGGGTTCGAATGGAATAATCTCTTTGCGATCCTGGCTGTCCTTACAATGACCCTGGGGAATCTTGTTGCTGTTTGGCAAAATAATCTGAAACGTCTGCTCGCCTACTCCAGCATTGCCCATGCCGGGTACATGCTCATGGGCGTTGTGATTCTGAGTGACAAGGGGATCGCCGCTATTTTGATCTATTTTGTCGTTTACCTCTTCATGAATCTGGGGGCCTTTTTTGTGGTGATGCTGGTTGCGAACAAAACTGGCAGCGAGGATATCGATTCCTACAAGGGATTGGGGCATCGATCACCCCTGCTTGCCGTTGCAATGGTCATTTTCTTGATCTCCCTGACGGGCCTCCCGCCCACAGCGGGATTCATTGGAAAGTTGTATTTGTTCATCGCTCTTCTCGATGCGCAGTGGATCTGGCTCGCTGTCGTGGGGGCACTCAACAGTGTCATTTCGCTGTATTACTACGTGCGTATCCTGCGTAACATGTTTCTCCGTGAACCGGAGAAGGATTCAACGCCTATTCAGTTCAGTTTCCCGCAAATCGCGCTTCTTTTTGTCCTCCTCGTTCCAACAGTCTTGCTTGGCCTCTATTTTGCCCCATTGGTGGATTGGGCAAATGCTTCAGTATTGATGTTTGGTGTGCGATAACGCACAGCGTACCTGAGCAGCGCCTTCTATTTTTGGTCTAGTTGAATACCGTCCTCCTCGGGAAGCGTCTTACCATGCACGGAATATCCACACAGGCAAACATCCTTATAGTCGACGACGACGATTATTTCCGCACGTTATTGTCCGCGTTGATGCAGGACGAATTTGACCACAGAATAGTCGCTGTTTCTTCGGGGCAGGAAGCGATGGAGATTCTACGGAACGGAAAAGCCTACTTTGATATGATGTTCCTGGATTATTTTATGCCGGACATGACGGGTTTGGAGGTGATGAAAAGCTTGAAGGAGGAACGGATCGGCATCCCCGTTGTCATGCTGACTGGAGCCGGAAATGAGAGTATTGCGGTGGAGGCGATGAAGCTGGGGGCGTACGATTACCTGAGGAAAGAAGAAATCGACATTCCGCACCTCGGCACTGTCGTTGACGCGACTCGTGAAAGACACATGTTCCGCGTGGCGCAGGAGCTGGAAGTAGAACAGGCCAAAGAAATCCTCCTGAATAAGGAAGCGACGGAGAAAGTCCGGAGCGTCATCAACGCCATCACCCCGGCCATGAACTCCGCCCTGGCCGATATTGCCGTCGAACTTGAAATGCATGCCCGCACTGTTCTCGATGGAATCCCCGAAGGGGTGCAACGTACGCGGATTCAATCAGTGTTCAATGAACTCACGCGTCAGGTCAGCGTCTTGGAGTCCGGGATTCGGGCGTTGCTGAACCTGTATCAGCTGGTCTATGCAAGGCATGAAATGTCCTCGGCCATCGACGAAATAGAGAAAGAACTTGAGGAGAGAATTCGGATTTTGCGCGACCGGCGAGGTACTTAGCCGGCCCGCGGTAGGCGGTCAACAATGAGCCGGACACCGTCGAGTACAAGGGTCGGCTCGGTGGCAGACAGAACGTGTGTGTGACTGCTGATGAATGTAGAAAACCCCCCCGTAGCAATAACCCTGGCCTCTTTTCCTTCCTGCGTGTGAATCTCCTTCTGTAATCTCCGGATCATCCCTTCGAGCGAATCGATTGCTCCGTAGAGGATTCCGGCCTGCATGCTGGCGACGGTATCGGTGGCGATGAGCTGCTTTGGAAGATGGAGCTCAATCTTTGGAAGTCTGGCCGCGCGCCGGTGAAGGTCTGCGGCGGATGTTTCGACGCCGGCGGCAATGACCCCGCCGAGATAGTCTCCGTTGGCCGCGATGACATCGTAGGTTGTGGCCGTTCCGAAATCGACGATAATCAACGGGCCCCCGTACTTTGCAAAACCGGCTACAGCATTACACAGCCGATCGGCTCCCACCGCAGACGGATCTTTGTAGCGGATTGTAAATCCCAAATCGAGGTGGGAACCGATGATGACGGGTGAGTGTCCGAAATATTTTTCCGCCATGCGGTTGAAGATGTCCGTCAGATTTGGGACTACGGATGATATTCCAATCGATTGGATTGAGGATTTGTCGATTCCGCCGCCTCGAAGGAATTGAAGGAGCAAAGCCCCTACTTCGTCTTCCGTTTTCTGCGCAGTACTCGAAACCCTCCAGTCCGCTTTTAGATCCTTGCCCTGAAAAACTCCAAAAACCGTATGGGTGTTGCCAATATCGATTGCGAGAAGCATGGTGTATTCAGGCGGGAATCAGGGATATGTCGCCGGCATAGATTGTTCGGAGCCCGGTGGATGTTTCGAGGATCAATCCGCCGTCGGTATTGAGGCCGATTGCTTTGCCCGTAATCCGTCCGCCATTCTGGGCAACGGTGACCTGGTGTCCAAACATTGTGCAACGCTCATTCCATTCATCGAGTAAAGATGAGAATTCTCCGTTTCTGACATCGCGGTAGGCTAGTTCCATAGAGCTCATAATGGAGGAGAAGAGTTGGGTTCTGTCCACCGGCCGGCCGAGTTCCAGCGCCAGGGAGGTTGCCCGGCGGCCCAAATCGCCATCGAATTCACGTTGATTCACATTAATCCCCACTCCCACAACGGCATAGCCAATGTTCCCGTTGTCGAGCGAGTTTTCGAGCAAAATTCCGGATGTTTTTCGCCCGTTGAAAAGGAGGTCATTGGGCCACTTGAACTCCATAGGCTTTTCGCATACGTGTTCGATTCCACGTGCGACTGAAACTGCGGCAAAAAACGTCAGGAGTCCTGCTGAAGTTCTCGAGAGTTCTGGTCTGAGAACAACGGAAAACAAAAGATTCTCACCTGAACGAGCAGCCCAGGGGCGGCCGTGTCGTCCTCTCCCCTGCGATTGAAACTCCGTGATTACCACGGTCCCTTCGGGTGTGCCGGCCTGAGCGAGAGTCTTGGCGCACGTATTGGTGGAGTCGATAGACTCAAAAAAGAACATCTTCCTTCCGAAAATGTCTGTGTCCAGGCTCTGCTGGAGACTTTCCTTGGACAACATCTTCATCGTTCGCTTGAATAGGCTGAAGGTTGGCCGTTTTTCACGAACGGGCGTTTGAAATTACCCGTTTTCCAGGCGGTTGCATAGATCAGTTGCCCTATCCTCACCATGCGGTCGAATTCAATCTTCTCCACTGTGTCAGTCGGCTGGTGATAATCATCGTGGATGCCTGTAAAAAAGAAAACGATCGGAATTCCGTTTCGGGCAAAGTTGTAGTGGTCGCTCCGGCGGTAGAACTGATTGGGATCATTGTCGTCGTTATACTCGTAGTCGAGCAAAAGCTGAACGGTTTGTTTGTTGGCGGATTGAAGTACGCTGTCAAGTTCCGTGCTGATTTTGTCTGATCCGATTACATAAACGTAGCCGGGGCTTTTTGCTTCTTCATGTTTCTTGTCGATACGGCCGATCATATCAATATTCAGGTTTGCTACCGTCCGGTCGAGGGGGACAAGCGGATCCTGGGTGTAGTAAGAGGACCCGAGGAGTCCTTTTTCCTCGCCGGCCACAGTCATGAACACGAGGCTGCGCTTCGGTTTTGCCGGATTGGTCACAAATGCCTCGGCAAGTTCCAATATCATCGATGTTCCGGAACCATCATCATCGGCTCCATTGTAGATCTCTCCCGTTGCAGCACTGACGCCGACGTGATCATAATGAGCAGTGATGACAACGTATTCGTTTTTGAGGACAGGATCTGATCCTTCGAGAATGGCGGCCACGTTCTCGGATGTTTTCACTTCATGGAGCGCCTTGAGGTCAAGGGTAACCGAGGCTTTTGAAAGTTGAAGTGGTCCCGATGTGGAGTCTTTGACAGCCTTCATGCGAAGGTCGGCGAGCGGCATTCCGAGTTCCGCCAGAAGAGAGGCACCGACGGCGGAACTGACTGTCACCGAAATCTGACCGCGTCCGCGTCGTGCCGAGCCTTTGAGACTCATCGATCCTTTTTCGAATGTGTTCGCAGCGGCTTTGAACTGTTTCTCGATCGATCCTTGTGTTGCTTCATCGGAAATCATAATGACGGCCGCCGCGCTTCGAAAGACGCGGAATGCGCCCCTGCGAGGACGCGAGGGAGCGGGGTTGAGTACTTCAGCTCTCCGGCCCGCGAACACAACCACGATGCGGTCCATGAGGCCGGTCTCCTGCTCCGGAGTGAGCGGCGTATCCATGAATCCTCCAAACACCAGCGGGGCTGAAAACGTCGTGTCCTTGGTGGTTGTGGTGAAGAAATCCTGTCCGAAGGTGTATGTTGTTGATCCCGCCGATGAAGTGAGGCGCAGGCTGGAAGCCGTACTCGGTTTGACGACATCAAGTTCGAACTGTTGGAAGTACGAGTTGTCCTTCCCGGCTGGTTTAAGCCCCAGCTTTCTGAAAACGGAAGCAATATACTGTGCAGCGACCTTCTGCCCCCGAAACGTAGTCTCCCTTCCCTCCAATTCATCAGAGGAAAGGAACGTCAAATGAGACCTCAAATCGTTTGTCGTAATCGATGACAAGCCTTTTGAGGCATTCTTGTCGAAATTCTTTTGACCAAACGCGACCGAGACTACGAGAAGCAAGAAGATGTATTTTTTCATGGTTTTGGTAATTATTTCGAGTGGAATTGTTTGAAATCGGCTTTCCACAGTAATCAAAATGCCCCTAAAAATCAAGGAACCCAGATTCCTCCTAGTCATGAAAAAATTGCAGAACAAAGTGTCAAAATTGGCAGATTTACTGCCTATATCGCAAGACATAGTGACAAAATGGCATACATAGTTTGGAACTAACCTATGATGCAATAATGCTGTAAGTCATTGAACAATCTAGACTTATGGTAATTTGTGGAGTGCTTTGCTAGTCATGGCATGGAAGTTGGATGGAGGATAGTATAATTACTCGGTCTAAACAGGTTCCGTCAAAGGAGGTTTTAGTATGATCGTCCATTTTCCCCAAATGAGCCCGGTGTTCGATCTTGATCGAACAGCCAATGAGTTTTTCTCAAATCTCTCGAGGCGCACACACCCGGTTTCCGATCTTCCGGCTGTCGACGTTGCTGAGAGGGAACATTCTTATGATCTCGTTGTCGAACTCCCCGGCATGAAGAAGGAGGACATCAGGATTTCCGTTGAGAAGGGAACCCTGGTCGTTCGCGCTGAGCGAAAACAGTACGGATTTCCTGAGGGCACCAAGGTCCTTTTGCATGAAACAAACACACGGCCGTTTGAGCGCGTGTTTCAACTTCCCGATGCAGTCGATGTGAACGGAATTTCGGCGGAAATGAAGGACGGCATTCTCAGGATTCAGCTTCCGAAGACGGAGCTGGCCCGTCCTCGTGAAATCAAGGTCCAGTAACGATTCCACGATTGACAGGAGGTTGTGAATATGACGAAAAATAATGATGATGCACTCGTTCGGCATGGGTCCAACGCCCTTGCTGTGCGTGAGTCTCGGGAGGAATTCATTACGCCGGCAGCAGATATCTTTGAAACCCCCATTGCCTTTGTTCTGCGCCTGGACTTGCCGGGTGCCGCACGCGATGGTATTCAGGTGAATGTCGAGGCAGAAAGACTCTCGATCAAAGGCCGATTGGAAAAACTCCACGCCGAGAAGACAAATGTGCTTTACCACGAGATTGCAGGCAAGAGCTATTATCGAATGTTCAATCTGACTGCAGGAATCGCCTCCGACCGCATTGAAGCGGAGTTTCAGGATGGCGTTTTAAGCGTCACAATTCCAAAATCAGAGCGCATGACCACAAAAGAAATACGGATTCAATGAACCAAGGAGGATACACCATGAGACTCATTCGATGGAACCCAACACGTGAACTCTCCAGCGTTCCAACGGAACTCTGGAACATTCAACGCGACTTCAACAGTTTGTTCGGTGCTATGACAGGCGGCAATCAGGATGACGGATCCAGCGGACTATCCCTGTGGACCCCGGCAGTGGACATTAGCGAGCATGAGAACGAATATCATGTCAAGGTTGAACTTCCGGGAATCAACAAGGATGATGTAAAGATCACCCTTGAATCCAACATTCTGACAATTCGCGGCGAGAAGAAACAGGAAGAAGACGTAAAGGAAGAGGGCATGCACAGAATGGAGCGGGTCTACGGATCCTTCCGGCGGTCCTTTACTCTTCCCACCGTCGTCAAGGAAAGTGAAATCGGCGCCATCTATAAAGATGGTATTTTGATGATCACCTTACCGAAAGCCGAAGAGGTAAAACCGAAACAGATTGAAGTCAAGGTCAAATAATTGGCTTTAAGCCGATCATTCTTGATTGTCTCACAATTGCTGGTTGGGTCCGCGCAAGCGGACTCGGCCGCATTGTTGAGCCACAGAGTTCAACTGAACACCAAGCACCGGCTGTCATAAAAGCCGACATTGCCAAAAAAGGAGAGCGGTATGTCAACCAAAGGGAACAAAATCATCGGAATCGATCTCGGGACAACCAATTCGGTCGTCGCGGTGATGGAAGGAAACGATCCCGTCGTCATTGCAAACGCTGAAGGGGCCCGTACGACCCCCTCCGTGGTCGGCTTCACAAAATCCGGTGAACGGCTTGTCGGAGCGGCTGCGAAACGTCAGGGTGTGACGAATTCACAGAATACGGTCTATTCCATCAAACGTTTCATGGGCCGGTTCCATAATGAGGTGAACGAGGAAATGGAACTCGTTCCGTACAAGGTTGTCAAGGGCGATAATAATACAGCCCGCGTACAGATCGTCGACCGTGTGTACTCACCTCCGGAAATCTCGGCTATGATTCTGCAAAAAATGAAGCAAACGGCCGAGGACTATCTTGGAACAAAGGTAACGGACGCGGTTGTTACGGTTCCTGCCTACTTCAATGACGCCCAACGGCAGGCAACGAAAGAGGCGGGAGAGATCGCAGGATTGAATGTCCTCCGGATCATCAACGAACCGACGGCCGCAGCACTTGCCTACGGTCTCGACAAGAAATCCAAGGACATGAAAGTTGCTGTATTCGATCTTGGCGGTGGTACCTTTGATATTTCTGTCCTCGAACTCGGAGACGGTGTGTTCGAAGTTAAATCGACGAACGGCGACACCCACCTTGGCGGGGATAACTTTGACCATCGCCTCATCGATTACCTTGCGGATGAGTTCAAAAAACAGGAAAACATCGATCTTCGCAAAGATCCCATGGCCCTGCAAAGACTCCGGGAAGCAGCGGAAAAGGCCAAAATGGAGCTTTCTCAGCTGATGCAGACAGAGGTCAATCTGCCTTTCATTACCGCTACAAGCGATGGCCCGAAACATCTGACCACGACGATCACGAGGGCCAAATTCGAGCAACTTGTCGAAGATTTAATCCAGCGATGCATCGGGCCCGTCGAGCGGGCTCTGAAAGATGCCGGGCTGAATCCCCGCGTAATCGATGAAGTGATTCTTGTTGGCGGCATGACACGTGTGCCCCGCGTTCAGCAACTTGTCAAGGATATCTTTGGAAGGGAAGGCCACAAGGGTGTCAACCCAGATGAAGTCGTTGCTATCGGTGCTGCGATTCAGGGCGGTGTTCTCTCGGGCGACGTGACAGACGTTCTGCTTCTGGATGTCACTCCGCTTACCCTCGGCATCGAAACTCTGGGCGGCGTCACGACACAAATGATTCAAGCCAATACGACGATTCCAACGAAAAAAAGCGAAATCTTTTCAACGGCGTCCGACAGTCAACCGTCGGTCGAGATTCATATCCTCCAGGGTGAGCGGCCCATGGCTGCCGACAACCGGACCCTTGGGAGATTTCACCTCGACGGGATTCCGCCCTCGCCTCGCGGCATTCCGCAAATCGAAGTCACTTTCGATATCGACGCCAACGGCATGTTGCACGTTTCGGCGAAGGATAAAGCGACGAATAAGGAGCAATCCATTCGAATCACATCGTCAAGCGGATTGAGCAAAGAGGACATCGAAAAAATGAAATCTGACGCTCAAGCCCACTCTTCCGAAGACAAGAAGCGGAAGGATGAGATCGAAACCAAGAATCAGGCTGATAATCTCGTCTTCCAGACCCGCAAGCAGTTGAAGGATCTGGGCGAGAAGATGAGCGCAGAGGTAAAAGCGAACGTGGAGTCGGCAGCGAACGCACTCGAGGAGGCGATCAAAAGCGGAAATAGTGCGGACATCAAGGCAAAAACGGAAGTTCTCAATTCAGCATGGAATGAGGCTTCGTCGAAAATGTACGAGTCCGCGCGCTCCCAAGGCCAGCAAGGTCCTCAAGCGACAGGAAGTACCGAGACGGGAGACGACAAAGGCGGCAAGCAGGTGGAGAATGCCGACTTCGAAGTCATGGATGAAAAAGATGAAAAGAAAGGCGAGACAAAATAACAACACGCCTTGAAATCCGTTGGCAACGCTGATAAAAGGCGAGGGAAATCCTCGCCTTTTGTCTTCCATGAGGAGCGAATGATCACATTTATTATCGTCGTTGTGGTGATAGCTGGCCTCATTGCGGGCATCGTTGCGCTGATACGCGGTCCACGACAATCATCCGGCATTGCCGCCCTGACGGCGTTCCACGATTTTCAGCCGAAGGACAAGCAGCGGACCATTGAAACAGTCATTGAATTGAAAGAACAGAAGAAATTCAAAGAAGAGGAGTCGGGGTGGAGCATCGCGCGTCCCGGAAAAGAAAACGATGAACTTTAACAAGTACACGATAAAATCTCAGGAAGCAGTCCAAAACGCGCAGGCTATTGCCGCACAGTACAGCAACCAGGCCATTGAACCCGAGCACCTGTTGGCCGCGTTGGTTCAGGAAAGCCAGGGAATCGTTGTCCCCATGCTGCAAAAGGTGGGTGGGAACGTTAATCATCTGAAAATCAAGATCAATGAAGAGTTGGAGAAACTCCCGAAGGTTCAGGGTGGTGGAGCCGCGGACCGGCGCCTTTCGCCAGGTCTTGTGGAAGTGTTCGAGTCTGCACAACGGGAAGCAGGACAGCTCAAAGACGAATTTGTCAGCACAGAGCACTTGCTATTGGGGTTGCTTGCCGGTCCGAAGCATGACTCAAAGATATCGCCGGCCTCGCGTCTGCTGAAGGAACAGGGAATCACCAGAGAAACCACCCTCAAGGCGCTCAAAGACATTCGCGGCGATCAACGCGTAACTGATCAGACTCCTGAAGAAAAATACCAGGCCCTCGAACGGTTCGGCCGGGATTTGAATGACCTTGCGCGCAAGGGCAAGCTCGATCCCGTAATCGGCAGGCAGGAAGAAATCCGGCGGATACTCCAGGTTCTCTCGCGGCGAACAAAGAACAACCCCGTGCTCATTGGTGACCCCGGTGTGGGAAAAACCGCCATCGCCGAGGGAATTGCCCAACGCATCATTCAGGGTGACGTTCCGGAAAACCTGAAAACCAAGCGCATCATTGCTCTCGACCTGGGTGCACTCGTTGCCGGAACAAGCTTTCGCGGTCAATTTGAAGAGCGGCTGAAAGCGATTCTCCGTGAAGTCACCGAATCAAACGGAGAGATCATCCTTTTTATTGATGAACTCCACACATTGGTCGGGGCCGGAGCCGCCCAGGGGTCCGTGGACGCAGCGAATATGCTGAAACCGGCATTGGCCCGCGGGGACCTTCGGGCGATTGGTGCGACGACAATAGACGAGTATCGAAAACACATTGAGAAGGATCCCGCGCTTGAGCGCAGGTTCCAGCCGGTTCTTGTGGAGGAGCCGAACGTCGAGGACACTGTTTCCATTCTCCGCGGCCTCAAGGAACGCTACGAGGTGCATCACGGCGTTCGAATCACCGACGCGGCAATTATTGCTGCGGCCCAGCTGAGTCACCGCTATATTTCCGATCGCTTTCTTCCTGACAAAGCAATCGATCTCGTCGATGAGGCGGCATCCAAGCTGCGGATTGAGATTGATTCAATGCCCGAGGAACTCGACAGTATCGAGCGTCGCGTGAAGCAATTGGAAATCGAGCGGGAAGCCGTTCGGAGGGAAAAGGACGAGGATTCCCGAAGCCATCTTCTGGAGATCGATCGGGAACTTGCCGATTTGAAGCAAACTCGGTCGGCGCTGAGGGCCCATTGGCAGCTGGAAAAGGGACTCATTCAGTCCATTAGGACCATGAAGGAAGAAATTGAAATCGCCAGGAACGAGGCGGAACGCAAGGAGCGCGAAGGCGATCTGGCACGCGTTGCCGAATTGCGCTACGGGATTATCACCGGGCTCGAGAAAAAGGTGAATTCAGAATCCGCGAAACTCGCTGAGGTCCAGAAGAACCGGAAAATGCTCAAGGAGGAAGTTGACGCGGAAGATATTGCTGAGATCGTTGCAAAATGGACCGGCATTCCGGTTTCCCGCATGCTGGAAAGCGAACGCAGCCGGCTCTTGCACCTGGAAGATCGGATTCACGAGCGGCTCATCAATCAGGAAGACGCCGTGAAAGCGGTGGCCAATGCCATTCGCCGCAGTCGGGCCGGAATGCAGGACGAGAAGCGTCCTATCGGGTCTTTCATCTTTCTCGGAAGCACCGGCGTCGGCAAAACCGAACTTGCCCGCGCTCTCGCGGAGTTCTTGTTTAATAACGAGAACGCGATGGTCCGCATTGACATGAGTGAATATATGGAGAAGTTCTCGGTCTCCAGGCTTATCGGTGCCCCGCCGGGATACGTTGGCTACGAAGAAGGCGGTCAGCTCACGGAAGCCGTTCGGCGAAAGCCCTATTCTGTCGTCCTTCTGGACGAAATTGAGAAAGCGCATCCCGAAGTGTTTAATGTCCTTCTCCAGCTCCTTGATGAAGGCCGCCTAACGGACAGCAAGGGGCGAACCGTGAATTTCAAGAATACCATCATCATCATGACGTCCAACCTCGGTTCCCATCTGATCCAGGAGAAGCTGGAGTTCATTAATGAGGACAATCGGGACGAAGTCATGAGCGAGATGAGAGTGAAGCTCTTTGAGATGCTTCGCCAGACCATCCGGCCGGAGTTCCTGAACCGGATCGACGAAATTGTTTTATTCAAACCGTTGACCATGCAGGAGCTTCGGTCGATAGTCATCCTGCAACTGCGGGAAGTCCAAAAAATGGCTTCGGCGAAAAACATTACTCTTGTCTTCACCGATGAACTGACCTCTTGGCTTGTTCAGATTGGATATGACCCCACGTTTGGGGCACGGCCTTTGAAACGCACGATTCAGAAATATGTTGTCAATGCCCTTTCGGAGAAGATTCTCTCCGGTGCTGTGACGGACGGCGACTCTGTGGAAATACGGCTCGGCGAGAGGGGCGGCGTTGAGTTTGTTCCGAGGGTAAGGGCAGAAGTCGTCTAGCTGTCTGCTGAAAAAACAACGAACCAACAGCGAAAGGTGTTACTGGCTTTTGGTTTTGGGTGTAGCTCGTTGGTCTCTGGTTATTGTCAGGGGGCATAACCGATAACCAGGACCAACAACCAATCAACTATAACCACCGACCAAAAACTAATAACCATGGTTCGGTTGAGAAATTGTGTATTTCTTTTCTTGTCCCCGCCCGATTTTCTCCGTATCTTGCCGTGTTATGCAACTTTCTTCACTGCTCGGACATACCCGGGAAATCCTTTCCCGCATTCAGCAATCTGATAAGCCCGCCGATAGTCTGATCGATTCGTTCTTCCGGACAAGAAAATATCTCGGATCTCACGACCGCAAATTCATTGCCGAGACAACCTACGGAACACTCCGTCATCTGCGGAAGTGCCAAACCTTGATGGAAACCGCGTTGGGCACCGGGGCAAAGGACTTTTCTTCCACGGACAGAGTTCTTCTCTGTATCGTGACGTACCTAAGCCGGATCGATCGATCACACGAGCCCACCGATGTAATTCTTGCGCCTCTCCTCGAGAATGATAAGGCGAGAAATTCCCTCGGCGATTTTCTTACGCTCCTGAAAGGAGTTGAGCTGAATTCGGTCGATGCTGTTCAAGACCTTGCCAATGAATACTCAATCCCTGATTGGCTTGCCCGTAAGTTTCATGAGCAATACGGGCCGGAAGAATCCCGGCGATTGTGTGAAAGCCTGAACGCACCGGCTCCCTTGAACCTCCGAGTCAACACGCTTAAGGCCGGCGTGGATGAATGCACGGGACGTCTCCGGTCCGAAGGCATTGAGACTACCCGAACGAAACTGTCCGAGGTAGGATTGGTTGTGTCGAAACGAACGAATATGTTTCGGATTCCGGCATTCAAAGAAGGTTATTTTGAGGTTCAGGACGAAGGAAGCCAATTATTGGGAGTTCTGGTGGATCCGAGGCCGGTGTGGAAAGTGCTGGATGCCTGTGCGGGGGCGGGCGGGAAAACTCTGCATATGGCCGCCATCATGAAGAACCGCGGGGAAATCGTCGCATCAGACATCAACGAATTCCGCCTCAATGAACTCCGCAAAAGGGCAAGGAGGGCAGGCGCCTTTAATATCAGGGTCATGACGACGGAGGAAGTGCAGAATCAGGATCGGTTTAAACAGGCGTTTGACGTCGTGTTTATTGATGCCCCGTGTAGCGGCCTCGGTACGCTTCGGCGAAACCCCGGGCTGAAGTGGACGGTCACCGAAGAGGGTGTGAAAGAACTGTGCGCAAAACAGCTTCACATTATGGAAACGCATGCGTCGTTCGTCAAAGAGCAGGGAGTGATGTACTATGCTACGTGTTCACTCTTGCGGGAGGAAAACCAGGCGGTCATAATGTCATTCCTCGAGAGGCACCCGGAATTCGCGGGAATGGATCTTACGGCGGCCGCAGGGAAGGCGGGTCTTGCTGGGCAGGTTACGGACGGCTTTTTCTTCCTGTATCCTCACAAAGAGGGAACCGATGGTTTCTTTTGCGGCGCGGTCCAACGAAAAGGACTGGAGTCTGGCAATGAATGAATCGACACAGTACCTGAGGCCGGAGGTTGTTGCCCAGCTTGCGAACATGGAATTGCGGGCACGGCTTGTGGTGGAGGGGTTTCTGACGGGGCTTCACAAAAGCCCGTATCACGGTTTCAGCGTGGAGTTCACCGAACACCGGCCGTACATGCCGGGGGACGAAATACGGCATATTGACTGGAAGGCGTACGGGAAGACGGACCGCTATTACATCAAGCAGTTCGAAGAGGAAACGAATCTCAAAACGCATCTGATCCTCGATTCCAGTGCGTCCATGGGTTTTGCATCCGAGGGAAGGCTCAGCAAACTCCAATACGCGTCCTACCTTGCCGCGGCGTTGGCATATCTCATGATGCAGCAACGGGATGCGGTGGGACTGACTGTATACGACGAAGAGATGAGATCCTCCCTTCCACCACGTGCAACGAATCTTTACTTGCAGAAGATTCTCTCAGAATTAGAAGGACTCCAGCCCGGAAAGAAGACAAGAACCGGATCATCCCTCAATGCAGTGGCTGAGCGGATCAAACGCCGCGGGCTCGTGATTGTGCTGAGCGACCTGTTCGACGATCCGACGAGTGTGATGCGGGCATTAAAGAACTTTCGCCATCGGGGTAATGAAGTAATCGTGATGCAGGTCCTCGATCCCCTCGAGCGATCGTTCGCGTTCGGCACCGACGCCGTGTTCAGAGACATGGAGACGCGCGAAGAACTTACCACGCAACCCTGGCACATTCAAACAGCATATCGTGAAACGTTAAAGCAATTCCTGGCGGGGTATCGGCGCGAATGTCGCGAAAACGGCATCGAGTACGTCCTTCTCGACACATCAACGCCGTTTGACAAAGCCCTGTTTGAATATCTCAATAAGCGAAAGCGAATTCACTGAAAGTGCAAGAAGAGAAGCTCATCGTCAAAGGCGCACGGGTTCATAACCTGAAAAACATCGATGTCGAGATGCCAAGGGATCGGCTGGTTGTTCTTACCGGCCTTTCCGGTTCAGGAAAGTCCAGCCTTGCGTTTGATACGATCTACGCTGAGGGACAGCGAAGGTACGTCGAAAGCCTCTCTGCGTACGCCCGTCAGTTTCTCGGATTGATGGAACGTCCCGATGTCGATTACATCGAAGGGTTGAGTCCTTGTATCTCCATTGAACAGAAGACCATCAGTCATAATCCGCGTTCAACCGTCGGCACAGTCACAGAGATTTACGATTACCTCCGCTTGCTCTTTGCGAGAGTTGGAACCCAATTCTGCTATCACTGCGGCCGAAAGGTCCAACGGCAGACGGTTGATCAAATCATCGATGCAATCCGTAAATATCCGTCGGGGGCAAAACTCCAGATCCTGGCTCCGGTGGTTCGGGGCCGCAAAGGGCACTACCGGGAATTATTTGAACAAACCGCGAAAGACGGCTTTGTGCGGGTTCGGATCGATGGAGAAACGAAGGAACTAGCGCCTGGGTTGAAGGCCGACCGGTATAAGATCCATAATATTGAAATCGTTGTGGACCGCGTTGTCATCAAACCGGAAATGCGGTCTCGCATAGCGGATTCGGTCGAAACGGCCTTACGGTTCGGCGGAGGAGTGCTGATTGTTCATGATGGGGTCAAGGACGAATTGTTCAGTCAGCAGTATGCCTGTCATTTCTGCGGTATCAGCTACGAAGAGCCCGCTCCGAACTCCTTTTCATTTAATTCCCCTGCCGGGTTTTGTCCGGAGTGTGAGGGATTGGGAGAAAAACGCGAATTCAGCATGGGCCTTATCATTCCCGATGGGACGAAGTCGATCAACGCGGAGGGAATCGCGCCCCTGGGGAAGCCCAGGTCGACCTGGATGTTTGCCCAGGTAAAGGCCGTCGCAAAGAAATTTGATTTCGATTTTGATACTGCTCTCAACAAGATCCCCTCGAAAGCTCTCGAGGCCCTCCTGAATGGGACGGGAGATGAGAAGCTCGAGGTCGACTACAACACCGATCGTGGGAGGACGATCACGTACAAGCATCGGTATTCCGGGGTCATGGATATGCTGAAGCGATACTATGACGAAACCAGCTCCAATCAGATCCGGGAATGGGTTGAATCCTACATGACCACAACGGTTTGCAAGGCATGCAATGGCGGAAGACTTCGGAAGGAGAGCCTTGCGTTAAAACTGGAGGATGCCGCCACGGGCAACCGATGGAGCATTCAGGACGTTGTACAACAGTCTGTGACAAGCGCCCGTGCATTTTTCGGAACAATCACGCTTACACCCCGACAGCAGGAAATTGCCAGACAGATTCTGAAAGAAATTACCGAGCGGCTGGATTTTTTGCTCAACGTGGGGCTGGATTATCTGACCTTAGACAGACCCGCTCGTACGCTTTCAGGCGGCGAGGGCCAACGCATCCGGCTGGCAACCCAGATTGGCACGCAACTGGTCGGTGTCCTCTACATTCTCGATGAGCCGAGCATTGGTCTGCACACGCGCGATAATATCAAGCTCATCAATTCGCTGAAATCCTTAAGGGATCTTGGAAACACCGTCATTGTGGTGGAACACGACAAAGAGATGATTGAGAGTGCGGATTTTGTCGTTGATCTTGGTCCAGGAGCAGGGGAGCACGGCGGATACGTGGTGACGAAGGGAAAGCCTGGAGAACTCAAGGTGAAGAGTGAGGTGAAGGTTGGCGGGAACGGCACTTCGGCGGAGTCGTTGACCGCTTCGTATCTGAAGGGGAAGAAGCACATAGCGGTTCCGGCAGTTCGCAGGCCAGGGTCAGGGAAAAGTCTGAATCTTAAAGGAGCCCGCGGCAATAACCTGAAAAATGTTGACCTGAGAATTCCCCTCGGCAAGGTTGTCTGTGTCACCGGAGTGAGCGGATCGGGAAAATCGACGCTGATTAACGAGACCCTCTTTCCCATTCTGTCGAAATTGTTCTACAAGTCGAAAGTAGTCCCCCGGCCGTATGATTCAATTCATGGACTGGAACACGTCGACAAAGTCATCGATATCGATCAATCACCCATCGGGAGGACCCCGAGATCCAACCCCGCCACCTACACCGGACTGTTCACACTCATCCGGGACTTATTCACTCAGCTTCCGGAAGCAAAGATCCGCGGGTATAAGGCGGGGAGATTCAGTTTTAACGTCAAAGGGGGACGATGTGAAGAATGTGAGGGGGATGGTGTGCGTCGGATCGAAATGAATTTTCTGCCGGATGTGTATGTGCTCTGTGACGTGTGCAAGGGAAAGCGTTACAACAGGGAAACACTCGAGGTTCACTACAAGGGTAAGTCGATTGCCGATGTCTTGGATATGACGGTTGAAGATGGTTTGGCGCTGTTCAGCGAACTTCCCCGTCTCAAGCGTCATCTCCAAACCCTCTCCGACGTCGGTCTCGGGTATATCAGACTCGGCCAACAAGCAACGACGCTTTCGGGTGGAGAAGCCCAGCGCGTGAAATTATCAACGGAACTTTCCAAGATCGGAACGGGAAAGACGCTTTACATTCTGGACGAGCCGACAACAGGATTGCATTTTGAAGATATCCGCATGCTGCTCTCTGTTTTGAACAAGCTGGTCGACAAGGGCAACACCGTGATTGTCATCGAACACAACCTCGATGTCATCAAGACAGCCGATTGGGTGATTGACCTGGGTCCCGAAGGAGGAGACGGAGGAGGGGAACTTGTGGCAGAAGGGACGCCGGAGGAGATTGCGAAGGAAAAAAGATCGTATACAGGACAATATTTGGGAAAAGAACTGAGGTGATTTTCGATTTCTAATTGTCAATTTCCGATTGACAATTTGGCTTTGGCCTTTCTTGATACCCAAGGGTTATTCTTGATTGCGAATCTCCATTTGAATTCAGTTCCCACGCGTATTCCGATTCTTGTCGATGCGATGACTGATTCCCGCCGGGCTCCGCGTTTCCTCATAACAACAATACTCCCGCGGAGCAAATCTGCTCCATTCTCGGATCGACCCAATCCAAACGCCTGACAGAGTTTCGCCGGTCCGTTTGCAAGGTTGAACGTGTTTTTGCCTTTACCAAGTCTCCGATTTCGACTCATTATCTCGATCCCTTCCTGCGGCTCAAGCGCCCGCAGTAACACTGCCTCGCCGATTCCCTCGGGTCTTGTAACGACGTTCGCACAAAAGTGCATTCCGTACGTGAAGTAAACGTAGAGATGTCCCCCCTCGTGAAACATCACCTCATTGCGTTTGGTTTTGCCGCGAAATGCATGACTTGCAGGGTCGCGTTTCCCCAAATACGCCTCCACTTCCACAATCTTGCCAATCAGAATCCGTTTTCCTGACTTTCGAACAAAATATTTTCCGAGAAGATCCCTGGCGACTGCGAGTGTTGGACGAAGATAGAAAGATCGTGGGAGACGAGAAAATTGTTGGGAAATTAAAGGAATGGCGAATCAGCGAGCTTGAGTGGACGAATTGACGAATTAACAAGAAAATGAAAGAACGACCAACGAGAGGAACAAATCAACGGCCAATTACGGAAACCTGAAATCCTTAACCTTGAACCTCAAACCTCATGACTTCCTGAAATCTCTAATAATCTTGTCGATCTCAGCTTCTGAGATCCCGCTCCCATATTTCGACCGATGTTCGACTGATCCCGAATCCTTCTCTTTCCCTGCTCCATCACCCTCATTCGGAGTACCACTCTTTTCTTCCTTCCTCATACTACTTACTGCCTTCTCCTTACTCTCAAAGGCTTTTAATCCAGGGTTACCTGCCTTGGCCCTTATCCTTTCATCGATAATATCAATCCATGAACTGACAGGTTGACCCGCAGGATTTGCCTTTCCGGAGGCCAATGGCCGGGTTGGCTCAAGGGTGTGCGGGTTTACGTTCACATTGAGAGGTGGATTGATTGGTCGGGTTTCAAATGCCATCCGTTTGACGTTGATGAGATGTCTCGCAGAAACGTTGTCGGATATGATCGATCCGCCAAATGTTCCCGGCCCAAGCGTCATGGAAGGTGTGAGTTCATTTGTATAACCGACGGCTCCCAGGGCCGCCTGGGTATTGACCAGCACCCGAAATGCCGGTTTTTCCAATCCGAATTTAAGGATAACCTCCGAATCCGACGAATGGATAACCATTGAATGTCCAATGCCGCCGAACTTCAACATTTCAATGCACCGCTCGCATCCTTCCTGCCAGCCTTTGACAGTGAAGAAGGAGAGGACAGGGGAGAGTTTTTCCCTTGAAAGAGGATATTCACGCCCGATGGCGGGGAGCTCGGCAATGATGCAGGATGTATCGTGTGGAATCTCGAATCCCGCTTTCTGAGCAATCACATGGGGCGGCTTGCCGACCACATCGGGATTGATTGCGCCACGGCTATCAAACATTGTCCTGCTCAGACGTTCCCGCTCCTCCGGAGAAACGAAGTAGGCACCGTGATTCTTGAATTCCTTCATGACGGCCGATTTGATCGGTTCATCAACAATGACCCCGGATTCGCTAGAGCAGAGGACCCCCCAGTCAAACATTTTGCCAGACACAATGTCGGCCACGGCCTTTCGTACATTTGCAGTGCGTTCAATGAAGGCCGGTACGTTACCGGAGCCGACTCCGTAGGCCGGTTTTCCGGAGCTATAGGCGGCTTTGACCATCGGATTCGATCCGGTTGCAAGAATGACCGAAGTGAGCTTATGATGCATCAGCTCATTGGTGCCTTCTATACTACTCACCGACATGCAGGCGATCAGTCCGGGAGGCGCCCCGGCTGCTTCCGCCGCTCTTGCAACGATCCTCGCCGCCTCACCAGTGCATTTCACGGCTCTGGGATGCGGACTGGCGACAAATCCGTTTCTGCCTTTTACGGAGATGATTGCCTTAAACATCACAGTGGATGTTGGATTTGTTGAAGGGATCAAGGCGGCGACAATTCCCATCGGTTCAGCGATTTCGATGATGCGCTTTTCCTGGTCCTCGTTGATGACTCCAACCGTCTTAAGGTCTTTGATGGATTCCCAAACGCGTTTTGTCGCGAACTCGTTCTTCTTGCGTTTATCCTGCGGTTTCCCAAATCCGGTCTCTTCGTGCGCCATTCTGCCAAGCTGTTCGGCCGCGGCATAACCGGCATCCGCCATTGCCTTGACGACGGCGTCAACCTTTTCCTGCGTAAAGCTACGGAACGCCAGCTGGGCTTCCTTGGCTTTCGTGAGCAATTCACGGGCTTCTTGAACGGATTGGAGGTCTTTATCGAGAGACATGAAGGAATGAATTGAAATTGAGAAGAAGGTAAACGAAATTCGAAGAGAACGCAAGGGGTGATCGGAGGTCGGAAGTCAGAGGTCAGAGATCGGAAGTCAAAGGTCGGATGAAGCGGAAACTTGATTGGTTGTTGAAGTCCAAGGGTATTTCCATTATTTTTGAAGACGAAGCGGTCATCGTTCTCGACAAACCCTCGCCGTTTCTTGTTCTTCCGGACCGCTATGATGAGTTGATTCCGAATTTATACGGAATTCTGAACGGCGAGCTTGGTAAGATCTTTGTTGTCCATCAGATCGACAAGGAAACAAGCGGTCTTATCGTGTTCGCGAAGACCCCGGAAGTTCACAAAGCGTTAAGTGAACAGTTTGAGGGCCATACGGTCAAGAAGACCTACGAGGCAATTGTGAGGGGACATCCGGAACGGTCAAACGGTCGGATCGAATTGCCGATCAGAGAGAAGCAACCGGGATTCATGGCGCTGGACTGGAAAAAGGGAAAGGAATCAATCACAGGATTTAAGGCTCTGCAGGAATTCGAGGGATTTACCCATTTGGAAGTGACGCCGGAGACCGGCAGGATGCATCAGATCAGGGTTCATCTAAAGCTGATAGGTTTGCCGATCGTTGGAGATCCGATCTACGGGGATGGAAGGGGGTTCTTTTTATCGGAGATCAAGGCGAAGTACAAGGTTAAGGTAGAGGATGAGATAGAGAGTGAGGAAAGACCCTTGCTGGCCCGGACGGCCTTGCATGCCGCGAAGTTAGGATTTGTGCATCCGGTGAAAGGGGGTATGGTGATGTTTGAGTCTAAGCTACCGAAGGATATGAGGTCGGTGGTGAGGATGTTGGCCAAATATCGGCCGAAGGGGAAAGTTCAAGGTTCCAGGTTCAAAGTTCAAGGTGGGGATCATGCCGATTAAAACAACGACTCCTGATCGGTTTTTCGGCGTTTCAGGCCGAAGTGCTGATAGGCAAGTTCTGCTGCTTCTCGTCCCCGCGGCGTCCTCTTCAAAAATCCCTCCTGAATCAAGTAAGGCTCATAGACCTCTTCAATTGTGCCGGGTTCTTCACCGACTGCGACTGCGAGCGTATTAAGGCCGACGGGTCCGCCGCTGTATTTTTCTATGATAGTTTTCAGGATCCGTTTATCCATCTCGTCCAGCCCGTGGTCGTCCACCTCGAGAGCTTTCAGTGCATACTCAGCGACCTCTTTCGTGATAACGCCTTTGTGGTGGCTGAGTTTCTTGTCGGCCTCGGCGAAATCGCGGCACCGCTTGAGCAATCTATTTGCAATTCTGGGGGTACCTCTCGACCGCTTTGCGATCTCCATTGCTCCATCATCAATGACCCGAACCCCAAGAATTCCCGCTGATCGCCGGATGATCTGGAACAAATTGTCCGGTCCGTAGTAGTCCAGCCGGCTTGTCACTCCGAATCGTGCCCGCAGCGGAGCGGTGAGCAGTCCTGAGCGGGTGGTTGCACCGACAAGGGTGAACTTTGGCAAAGAGATCTGGATGCTCCGTGCATTTGGGCCCGCGTCGATGATAATGTCAAGCCGATATTCCTCCATGGCTGAATACAAATACTCTTCGACCACCGGATTAAGCCGATGGATTTCGTCGATGAAGAGAACGTCACCTTCCTGGAGATTCGTAAGGATTCCGGCAAGGTCGCCGGGTTTGTCGAGAACCGGGCCAGAGCTGATCTTAATGCCGGAGCCCATCTCGTTGGCAATGATATAGGCGAGCGTCGTCTTTCCGAGCCCCGGTGGTCCCGTGAGAAGCACATGGTCAAGCGCTTCGCCCCGCTGTCGTGCGGCGGCGATAAAGACTTTCAAATTCTCAGCAATTTTTTCCTGTCCGATGAAATCGGTAAACGCAGAGGGGCGGAGCGTCTGGTCGAGCTCAAGCTCGTTTTCGAGGCGTTCGGGTGATGTGTAATCGGAGCGCATGTGATGGAAATATATTCAGAATCGGCTTGAAAACCAACGACTGTTTCACGGAGATCCGCATTCTTGACATTTCCGACGACGTCGTATGTTGTTGTTGATTGTCATCAACATGTTGGGGAACGATATCCGCGTGAGGATGAATGATGACGCCCTCGTTAAGCCAATTCTTGCTGTTCCTTCCAGAAGAACCCTTTACTTGTTGTCCGAGTCCGGTCGAATTTCAGGGGCACATTCCTCCTTTGATGCATGAGAAGGACCTAAGTTCTCCTTATATTCCTGTGTTTACATCTCACATCCAGATTGGGTGCGGTCACACGGAATGCATTGTTCGCGAAAACAATGTCCCATCGAGACTCCACCGTGATTTCACATGTCAGGAGTCAATATTGGCATCATTCCGACAATAGTCCGATTTTCTGGAATCCTACTGGATGATTTTTGAAAGAATAGGAACCGACCTCCCTCTCGTTTGCGAATCCAGTTCAAATTCGCAAAATTCTTTCCATAAATTCTTGGCACGAGCATTGAACAGCAAAGGAGGGTGTGACAAGCGATGAAATCGGCCGACCTCAACCAGAATAATGTAACCTCAGGTTTCCTTAGCTCCACACAGTCGTTCGGCCTGAACGGCATGAAAAAGCACCTACCTCTCTACTTACTGTGGATATTCACCACCCTGTTTTCGCTGCAGGTTAGTTGCAGTGATCTTGGCGTTGAACAGGGGGGACCCGCACCTATCGACGATGTCGTCTCTCTAGGGGTTCATCCCCTGAAGGTTGGATATTACTGGCACTACAAAACAGTGACCTTGAAGGAGGATAGCACCGAAGGAAACGAATTCGAGCAGGTGAAATTTGAGATTACTCGCCATTCGTACAACCCACAGACACCGGATGAGCCAATGTTCCACAAGGTTTTTGTCAATCCGTCCACGAACACGCGAAGCGAATACGAGTGGCTCTACCGAAACTACGTGGACGGACTCTACCTCATGGGCGGACGAATGTCCACTGACTCAATAGACACGAACATCCTTCTCCTGAAGCATCCTGTGTCAAAGGGGGAAAGTTGGATAAGTCCGCACCTGGTCTATCATCTGATTGATCGGGAATATCAGATACCAGACTCAACGGTGTACACTTGCGTCGATACGAACGCCGTCTTTGAAACACCTGTTGGCACATTTTCATGTTACGTATTTTATCACCGGGAATCACTTGATGATGATGTAAGTGCGAAGGCGGACGTCTTTGAGTACTATTCAAGTGAGGTCGGCTTGGTGGGCGTCGTCACTATGAGTTATTTCAAAGATACTCAACAGCGCATTCCAAAATCAAAACGAATCCTCATCAGCACAAATGTCCTAAACTAGCGACGGGAGGACAATATGAAAACTCTTGCAGCGTGCATGATTATGGTTCTTGACGGACAGAGTGTCGTTTACGAAATCGCTTTTGCTGGTCGGAGTTATAAGATGCAAAGGAGGTAGAGAGTCTTGTCGATTCGTTACATTGAAATCTTGCTTTTGACCATCGGGTTTCTTTTTGCAAAATGCAAAGACCAGGGTGTCGACCCCTACGGCCCAGGCTCATTCATTCCGGATTCCCAGCTTGTTGTGGTTTCGTTGGATGGTGGAAGCAATAACGCAGGCCTCGTGTTTCTTGATTACCAATCCCTGGCAATCCTTGGAAGTTTGGAAACAGGGCAAGGTGTGCCTTTCACGTTGGAGTATGGATCCGATTGTACGAAGATGTACTCCGTTTGGGAGACCAGTTCAAACAATTTTGCATTATTCGAAATAGAGGCCGCTTCACTGAGTGTTTTGAGGAGCTTACCGGTCCACCATGCATTCATTGTGGGAAACACTAAGATCCCATATCTTCTTGCGTTCTATCCCAGCGGACTTGAGATCCTGGATAAGAGCTCATTAACAAGCGTTTGGGGAGATCCACAGCTTGGGACTCTAAGTCACGCTGCACTCCCTTTGAGTCAATCTTCCTGCTATTTCAATCGCTCTGTGGACGCATCATATGTGGGTGTGTCGCGTTTTGACCTTTCTTCCTTTTCGATAACAAGAACGATTCCGCTGTCCGATACGAATCGTATGAAGAGCATGCAACCTGCTGCCCTTGCTGTGTCGCCTGATGGCAAATATGCATTCGTATCCGCCTTCAATTGGACTGGCGGCAGCGGGTACAATTCCCTATTCGTTGTTGACCTCGACGCGGACTCAGTCATCGGTGAGTATTCCACAGGAGCATTTGCCCAACTTGCCGTCAGCCCTGACTCTCGTTACGTATACGTAACTGATCCTGCAGGGTTTTTCTATCAAATGAATCGAACAAATCAGGTGCTAAGGTACGATGTCGAAACAAAGCAAATCGATGTGTTTATAGATCTCAGAGATCTCGGATTCCAAGGATCTGTCTTTGTCAGCAACTATGCGCAAGTAAGCTACGACGGTAATGAACTGTTTTTGAGTGTTGACGGTGATATTCGCCGAATGGACGGAGAGCCTATTCATCTTCTTAAGATATCAATTACGACAAGAAATGTAACGGCAACGTATTCACTCCCAAGGGACAATCAAGGGTCTGTAACGCAACAGATCCGCGCCATCAGCCTTGGCTGTAGCAAGAATCAAATATGAACATTCTTTTGGGCGATGATGCATTGAATAGAGATTCCGAAAATCCAAAGAATATTGGGAGGTAAAGGAGGCCAGAACCAAAACCTAGGTGCTACTTGGGTGGAAGAAAGGAAAACCCGAGCGGAAAGCTTCAAACATTCATGCGAGCGAAGTCCGACTTCATCTGAGTCAATGCGAAGGTGAAGTCGGACTTCACCGCGCACTGGTGTGTCTGAGCGCGCCCTTGATAAGGTCCTCGAGCGACGGTTCAGCGCCGTTTGTTTCGCCAAGAGCACTTCGCAGGGCATTTTCCGCAACTGGTCGGGAGTAACCAAGCGAGGTAAGGGCAAGGAGTGCCTGGGTCCGAACACTTTCTTTTGACGATGATTGCATCGAGAGAGCGCTCGTTGTTTCTGATTTGCCAACCTTGTCGCGAAGCTCCAGAATAAGCCTCTCGGCGGTTTTCCTTCCGATACCCGGAATGGCCGTCAATGCCGGGACGT
>JBBDYD010000143.1:0-18036 GCA_040901865.1 Bacteroidota bacterium
TTTGATCAAAATGTTCATAGCCGGCCCGGATGTATCTTTGAACGGGTCGCCGACGGTATCTCCCACGACGGTTGCTTTATGTGCATCGGAGCCTTTTCGTTCGCCTTCGACTTCGCCCTTTTCAATTGCCTTCTTGGCATTGTCCCATGCGCCGCCGGCGTTGGCCATCATCAGCGCGAGAAGCACGCCGACGACTGTGGCTCCGGCCAGCATTCCGCCGAGGGCCGCAGGGCCGAGGAGAAACCCAATAATAACGGGAGCAATAACAGCCAGGACCCCGGGGAGAATCATTTCCTTCAAAGCCGCCCTCGTCGAGATGTCCACACACCGGGCTGCGTCAGGTTTGACGCCGGGTCTTCCTTCGAGCAATCCCGGGATTTCGCGGAATTGTCTGCGTATTTCGTCAACCATTTTGCCGGCCGCCCGTCCGACTGAGGTCATGGTAAGGGCCGCGATGAAGAACGGCAAGATGCCGCCGATGAACAGCCCGATGACAACAAGAGGATCCGTGATGATAATTTGAAGCGGAGCCATGCCCTTTTTCAAAAGGCTGATATCAATGGCCTGGGAAAACGCAGCGAACAGGGCCAGGGCGGTCAGGGCAGCCGAGCCGATCGCGAAGCCTTTTCCGATGGCGGCCGTCGTGTTGCCGAGCGCGTCGAGACTGTCGGTAACTTTCCGGACTTCAGGTCCGAGGCCAGCCATTTCGGAGATACCGCCGGCGTTGTCGGCAATGGGTCCGTAAGCGTCGACCGACATGGTAATGCCGACCGTGGCAAGCATGCCGACCGCGGCGATGCCGATGCCGTAGAGTCCTGCGACATCGTTGGAAACATAGATTGCCACACAGATCGCAATGACCGGGAGTGCGGTGGATTCAAGTCCGACTGCCAGACCCTGGATGATGTTCGTGGCTGCGCCGGTTTTGCTCGCGAGGCCGATTCGTTTGACCGGCGGGCCCGATGTGTAGTATTCGGTAATAAGGCCGATCAGAATGCCGCTGATGGTTCCGAAGAACACCGCCCAAAACACGTTGTTGCTGACATCGTACGACCGGATAATCCAAAGACTGCCGGCAAGAAATATCGCCGCTGCGATGAAGGTCGAATACCGCAAAGCGGCAGCCGGGGAAAACTGCTTGAGAATGCGCATCGAGATGATTCCGGCAAACGAGGCGACCAGTCCGATTCCCACCAGAACGAGCGGGAGGGCCATGAGGATCGACTTGATGCTTTCATCGGCAACGTCGCTCATCGCCTTCAGAATTGTCAATCCCTCTGGAGCAAGCGTGGCTCCTATGGCGATCGTGGCAATAATTGCGCCAACATAGGATTCGAAGATATCGGCGCCCATCCCCGCCACATCGCCGACATTATCGCCGACGTTGTCGGCAATGACGCCGGGATTCCTCGGATCATCTTCCGGAATACCCGCTTCAACTTTCCCAACCAGATCGGAGCCAACGTCCGCCGCCTTTGTATAGATGCCTCCTCCGACACGGGCGAAGAGGGCGATGGAAGAAGCACCCATTGCGAAACCGTTTATGATGCTCGCGTGTGCAGGATCTCCGTACAAAAGAAAGAAAATGCCGACTCCAATAAGCCCGATGCTTGCAACACTCACCCCCATGACCGCCCCGCCGTCAAAGGCAGTCAGCAATGCCTTGCCCTGATCATGAGAACGCGCGGCTTCCGCCGTGCGAACATTCGCCCGCGTTGCCGCCTGCATCCCGAAAAACCCCGCTGCGATCGAGCACAAGGCTCCACTCGCATAGGCTGTGGCCGTCTCCCAGCCGAGAGCGTAGCCGAGAAGCAGGGAAACAACAACGACGAAAATTCCCAGGACAGTGTACTCACGTTTGAGAAATGCCATGGCGCCGACATGGATCTGCCGGGCGATATCCTGCATACGTTCGTTGCCTTCGGGAAGACGTTTGATATTGGAATACAGGATAAAAGCGACAATCAATCCGGCTCCGCCGATCCAGGGCGTCCATTGAAGGAGTTGTTCCATGAAGAATCTATCCTTTTGGAGAAGGTGGTTTCGTGTTGTAGCGATTCATTGTCTTTGCAAGACCGTCTACGGCAAAGGCCAGCGATGCTTCGGCTGCGCGGGCAATCATATCGTCGACCAGGGGGCGTTCCGCCGGGCTGAAGGGCGACAAAACATAAGTCGCCATCTGCGTTTTGTCCGCAGGCATCCTCTCGGATGCAATGCCACAGCGAAGGCGTGGGAATGAGTTCGACTTTAAGTGATAAATAATGGAATACAATCCATTATGCCCACCATCGCTCCCGTCGGACCTCAACCGAAGGCGCCCGAGCGGAAGTTGAAAGTCATCGCAGAGAATAAGGAACCGTTCGAGCGGAATGTCGTACCGGTTCCGGATGTCGAGAACGGCCTCGCCGCTGTTGTTCATATAGGTCAGCGGTTTGACCAGACCGATCTCTTCGTTTTTGAAAGAACCAACCGCAAGACTGTATTCGCCCTTTCCGGGCTTGAACGGCGTTCTGAGCTGCACAGCGATCCGTTCAACAATGTCAAAACCGATGTTGTGCCGCGTTCGCTCGTATTCTGAACCCGGGTTTCCCAGGCCGACCAGGCACACCATACGGGAAAATCACTACTCCTTCTTTTTCTCTTCTTTCTTCTTCTCTTCCTTCTTTTCCTTGCCTGCTTCAGCCGGCGCTGCACCTTCGACACCCTCCTCAGGTTTCTTGCCGCGCGCGATAACTTCCGGCTCCGCCACCGCTTCTGCCGCCGCAACAGCGACAGTAGGCTCCGGCTCCTTCAGAATCGTGGGTGGTACAACCGCAGCCACCGTACTGGATTCGTTCTCCAGGACCCTCACATTCGGGATGGATAGTTCCTTCACGTGAATCGAAGTATTGACCTTAAGCCCTTCCACGTTGATTTCAATGTGATCCGGAATGTACTTGGGGAGACAGCTCACGCGAAGTCTGTGCATCACATGCTGAAGGGTCCCGCCGTCTTTGACGCCCTGGGGGATGCCTTGCAATACAACGGGCACTTCAATGGTTAATTCCTCATCGGCATTTAATCCAAAGAGATCGAAATGCACGGGCTTTTCCGTCACCGGATCGAACTGGATATCCCTCAGGATGCAAGTGTGCGACGACCCGTCATCGAGTTTCAGATTGATCACATGGGTGGCAGATGTTCTGAAGAGTGGCTGAAGAATAAGTTCATTCATTGACACCGGTATATTCTTCTGGCCGTGCCCGTAATACACGCCGGGGACTTTTCCCGTCGCCCGGACCGATTTCACGCGCTTGCCCAACTCTTTGCGGATTTCCGCGTTAATAGTTATTTCAGACATGGTACTGCTCCTCTCGTTTCATCCTTTGTCAATATCAAACAGCGAACTGATGGACTGGTTGTTATGGGTGCGAAGAATTGCTTCGGCAAATAACTTGGCCGCAGTCCGCACCTCAATTTTTCCTGAACTCTGAACTGGAATCGAATCGGTAACAACAATCTCCTTGATCGGCGTTTTTGCAATCAGCTCCAGGGCATGGCCAGAGAGAATCGGATGAGTGCAGGCGCCGTACACATCCAGTGCTCCGTGTTCCTTGAGCGCCTGGGCCGCATTGCAAAAAGTGCCGGCGGTGTCGATAAGGTCGTCCACAATGAGAATGTTTCTTCCTTCGACTTCACCGATGATATTCATCACTTCGGCCTCGTTCTGCCTTGGCCGGCGCTTATCGATCAGGATCAGGTCGGATTCCAGCCTTTTGGCGTACGAGCGGGCCATCTTGATCCCTCCAACATCCGGAGAGGCGACGGCCAGGTTCGGAATTTTCTTTTTGCGAAAATGGTCCGTAAAGATTGCCGACGCGTACAAATGGTCCACCGGAATGTCAAAGAATCCCTGGATCTGCGGCGCGTGCAAATCCATCGTAATGACCCTGTCGGCTCCTGCAGCCGTAATCAGGTTGGCCACAAGTTTCGCCGTGACCGAAACGCGGGGCTGGTCCTTTCGATCCTGCCGGGCGTATCCAAAATACGGTATGACTGCCGTCAATCGCCGGGCGGAAGCGCGTCGCGCGGCATCCATCAAAACAAGCAACTCGAGCAGGTTCTCTGCCGGCGGCTGGGTCGATTGAATAATAAAGACATCGTGCCCGCGAATGTTGTCGGCGTATTTGACCCAAACCTCGCCGTCACTGAAATTCTTGATCTCGACTTCACCCAACTGAACGTCGGCTGCCTTCGCAATGCGCTCGGCAAGCGGTTGATTGGCCCGGCCTGAGAAGATTTTCAAGGTGCTCATGCGATCTCGGGTTGCAAATTCGCTGATTGCGCTGGGGTGCCAGGAGCTCCAAAGGCCGCTGTCCCGCTTCTGGCTTCCGCTCCAACCAGACAATGCCTGATCTCGCTGGGGCGGGAGGGATCGAACCTCCGAATGGCGGCTCCAAAGGCCGCTGCCTTACCACTTGGCTACGCCCCAATGTCTGCCCAGGGCGGGATTCCAAGAGGCGGAACCTTGCCACGATGGTCACGCCTCAACGTCTACCGGAACCCTGGCTGGGATTCAAAAATGCCTGCTCGGAATGAAAACCCTGGAAGTCGAGTGCCAAGCGTGGGCCCACATTTGTGGGCAAAAAACAAAACCCAACTCGTATTTGAGTTGGGCAAAAAATATACGCAAAAAACGCGCGGGAGTCAATCTGAAATAAGTCGAATGTCAGTTCCGCTCGGGGAGAAAGAAGATGGCGTTCAAGAGCATTTTTTGATGTCCGGTCCAGAACATTCGAAACGTCATGTTTTCCGCGGCGAGAACAATGTGCCCCCGCCCAAGCGGGAAATCCATCAGATATCCGGAATCGGCTACCTTCTGGGTCCGTTCCTTCGGCGCATAACCGCTAACGCTTCCCGTACCCGGTGCAAAACGAACGACGGAATGGGCCTTTTCTGAGAGTAGCAGAGACGGGCCATCTCCTTTGAACACAAAGACATCCCGATCATAACCAAACCCGATCACGTGAGTGGTATCAACCACTGCTTTGAAAACAGTCCCGGGAATCCTGGCCAGACGATCCGATTCTTCTTTTTCGTACACCGTCTGCCTCTTGACGATTTCCTGCTTCTTTTTTTCTTCCTCCGTCTCTTCTTTGGATTTATCGCCCTCTTTGCGGTCGGTCTCGAGCAGAATGGAGGTGAGGCCTGACTGGTTCTTTGTCAGAAATCGGGCTCCGTTTTCGATGCCGATGAGAATACCTCCCCGGGAAACCCAATGCTTCATTTCTGCAACAAGGCCGCTGTCGATTACCCCGCGATAACGTCCGTCAGGCATCAGGAGAACGTCGTAGTCCGAGAGGTCAACCGAACCAAGGTTGGATACTCGGATAGCCGTAAACGGCAGTTCGTACTCCCGGTCGAACATGAACCAAAGCTCGCCGAAGTCGTTCGGACTGACAGGAGTGTCCGTGAGCATCGCGATGCGGGGGTTTTTCATCGGACGAACTGAATTCGATCCAAGGTCGATACCCTGATCGGTTAAGCCGGTGTGAACGGCGATGATGTCGACGGCATACCGCCCGGCGGCGTTGTTCACCAACGCGTGCAAGGAATCTCTGTTTCCCGTGACAAACGCTATGAGGGTCCCTGGGCGGAATAAGCGTCCCGACATACCGAAAGACTTTGAAGCGAATGAAAGGTTCACACCGTGTCGCATCAGAAATCCGGCAACATTGATTGACGCGTCGCGTTCCCAGGGAATGAGGTAGGCAACACGTGCTGTGCCTCCGACAACCCTGCCCGTGACCACCGGCGGTTCGGAGAGCTTAGAGGCAGAAGAGGGGAGTGGCGCGTCTGTGGTATAGGCGGTGAGGCCATACGCCACCGGAAGGGACCATGCTGACACATCATAAAAGAACGTGTCCTTTGCGGTCGCCTCGGGTTCAAGGAGGGCTTTCGCCAGCCGGCTTTGCGGCTGGGCAAGCGAAACGAAATACGTGCCCGCAGGAAATTCCTCCCGTGTCGTTTTTCCTGAGAAGAATTTCTGTGCATCGGAGCGGAGGGGATCGCTTAAGCGGTGAACCTCGATCCCCTGATGGTGAAGCAGGGTGACCATACGGGCAGCGCGGCCGGGATCCGATCCTTCAGGGATCACGAACGCCTTGATGCGCGATGGCATTCGAAGCGCAGACTCCCAATAGCGGGAGAAATCATTCAACCGTTCGCGGCGATGACGGAGCGTTGTCGTGAGCGTTGCCATTCCTGTGAGAAAATGATTCCGCGCCCGTTCCTCGAGCGTGAGCAAAGCTCCCGTTGGTTTTCGAATCGCAACACCGCCCATTGAATGACCGGCCTGCTCATACGTCATGCCGATGGCCCCGTTGAACGTCGGCCACGAGTCTCCGTATCCGGGATAGAATAAATCGAAATATTCGCCTGTGTAGTACGGAATGCCAAACCGGTCAAGCGCTTCCGCGTTTCCCTTTCCGTAGATTGCGCCCCACGTCCGAACTTCCTCCGGGAATGCTTCGTGAAGCGGCACGGCTGCGGGGAAGAAGAAATATGAACTCCGGTACCCCATCTCGTGGAAGTCGACATGTACGTGAGGCATCCATCGGCGGTACAGAGCGATCCGGGCTCTGGTTTCACCCTGGGTCATCCAGGACCAGTCACGGTTCAGATCGAAATAATAATGATTCGTTCTCCCTCCGGGCCAGGGCTCATGGTGCTCCGCGGCGTCGGGATTTGGATTCGGCTCTACGCCCACGGCCCCGTTGATCCATCGGACATATCGCTCACGACCGTCAGGATTGACATTCGGATCGATGAGAATGATCAAACTATCCAGGAGGGCTGTTGTCTGCGGATCGGTCCCTGCGCACAATTGATATGCGGTCATGAGCGCGGCCTCGGGAGAGGAAGACTCGTTCCCATGGACTCCGTAGGAAAACCAGACGATTCCCGGACTCTCCGCCGAGGTCTTTTGCCTGTCAGTACTGCCCGACCGGCGGGGGTCGGTGAGCCGAAGGTTATCGGCCCGGATGCTCTCGATCTTCGCAAGATTCCCTGGCGAGCTGATGATCAGGAGCTGAAGAGCCCGGTGTTCATACGTCTCCCCGTATACAACCCGCTTTATCCTGTCGGAAGAACCCACGAGCGCATCAATGACCCTTTCGAGGCCGCGATAGTCCGTAAATCGATCGCCGATCTTGTATCCCAGAACATCGACAGGTTTTGGAATTGCAGGATTGTATGATGCGTCGGGAATGTAGGCTTCTTGGGCCCAGGCCTGTGTTGAGATTAACAACAGGAGCAACAAGCTGGTTTTCATTCGGACTCCGGAGGATTACTCCGCGGAATTTCAGCGGAAATCGCTTGAGAAGCAATGATTGATTTCTTTTCGACATTTCGCTATGTTGGTGTGTCCAATCCGGCGAAGAAAGGAAGTCGAATGTCTGATACAAAACCCCTGGCTGTTCGGTATCTCAGTCTGACCAGCGACCATGCTGTTTCGCAGGTATTCTGGATCGCAACGTTTGCAATCCTCACGGCGGTCGGTGCTCAGCTCGAGATCCCGTTAAAACCGGTCCCGTATACGTTGCAGACATTGTTTGTCCTCTTGGCGGGCGCTCTGCTCGGTCCTCGAAATGGGTTCATCAGCATGAGTCTGTATCTGGTAATGGGACTTGTCGGCTTGCCGGTCTTTTCGTCAGCGGGATTTGGCATCGCAAAAATCCTGGGCCCCACTGGCGGATATCTCCTGGCATTTCCGCTCGCCGCATTTGTTGTCGGTTCTCTTGTGCATTCCAGGAGTCACATCGCATGGTCCGTGATTGCCATGGTCTCCGGGCTCCTTATCATTTTCACGATGGGGTCAATTCAGCTGGCGCTGGTGATGGGGATGAGCTTTTCGGATGCATTCTCCGCCGGGTTTCTGATTTTTTCCTGGTGGGATTTGCTGAAGTTGGCGGCGGCAACGGCTATCTACCGGCAACTTCGCAAGAAGTCCCCCGCCTCATAAGCGAAGAGAATATGCTTCAAATGAAGAGGGCCACTTCGTTTGAAGTGGCTTTCTGTGTTTTTCAGGGCCTTCCGAAGTGATGAAAAGAAAACGAACTTTCGCATCAAGGAATTGCTATTGCGGCCCGGATAACAGGCCCTGTTCCCTGGTTTCTATTCAGATTGGTAATGACACTTGATGAGGGGGTATGACTATGAGTACACAGACTGTCAATCAGACTATTCATGATCCCAGCGATCTGTATTTCTGTCCCGAGGGAGACCGCACCGCATTTGTGGGCCGCAAAGATTTTTCCCAGGAAAAGAAGCAGGCGATCCGGGCTCTCCATACACTCGACAAACGATGGAATTGGGTGCTGCTCCTTCATTACGGAATATGGCTCACATCCGCGGCTGTCGCCATTTATTCGGACAATGTACTGATCGGTATTTGCGCGTATTTGTTGGCGGGATTGTCCCTCGGCACGCTGTCAGTGCTTTCCCACGAGTCGTCGCATAATCTGTTTACCAGAAACCCGAAGATCGATCGATGGATCGGATTTGTCTGTGGTATTCCCATCTTGTTTTCAGCGATGGGCTACCGGATCATGCATCCGATTCATCATAAGCGGTTGCGTACGGAAGAGGATCCCGATGACATCGAGAACGCGACAAAGGACCCCGCGCTCTTGCGGTGGGTGTACGTTCTCGTGTTCTTCGTTTCCGTGTATCTCTACCTGATCGTCGTCCCGACCAATGCCTTCAAGAGGGGGACGCGTTCTGAAAAGATCTCTGTGATTCTCGAGTTCTTCATCATGGCGGGTATCGTTGCCTTGGGTTGGGTGTTGTTGCCCGTGCAATGGATGATCGAGGGCTGGCTGCTTCCGATGATCGTTGCCGGGCAGGTCGCGAATATCCGCGGATTAGCCGAACATGGCATGACAACCAGCGGGAACGAAATGACCGACACACGGACGGTGGCAACTCATCCCGTCCTGTCCTTCCTGATGTGCAACATCAACTATCACATCGAGCATCACTTGTACCCTGGCGTGCCGTGGTACAATCTTCCCAAGGTGCATCGCCTCCTGCAGGAAGAATATCGCATCGCAGGCTCTTCTGTTTATACCTCGTATTGGGATTTTCTGAAGGATGTCGCGAAAACAGTAGTGAAAGGGGTGATGTCAAACAGAAGGTTGATTCCGGAGCATATCCGAGAGCACGTGTGCGTGTAGGAAATCGTTATGCGCGGTGAATTGCAAACACTGAACAGTGAATCGTCACATCTGTTTTTTGCCACCATTCACCGTTCACCATTCACTATTCACCATGTCCAACCTACGCAGTAATCCTGTAATTCTTCAGCCCCCAATACGTCTCGACCGTTGAGACTTTGAGAATCGTGGCAATGGGGATGGCCACGAGCATGCCGGCGATACCCATCAGTTCATTTCCCACAATCAGAACAAGAATCACTGTCAGCGGATGCATGTCGACCGTTTTGGAGAAGCACAACGGCTGCACGATGATGTTGTCGAGCGTTTGGATGGCGACCGTAAGAACGATGATGGGCACGAGCATGCGGAAGTCGCCGAACTGGGTCAGCGATACCAGAAACGCCGGAACGGCTCCGACAATCGGGCCGAGGTAGGGAACGAGATTCGCGACACCCGCGATGGAACCGATGAGGACCGGATAGTCGATGCCGATCATCCACAACCCAACTACGCTCAGCATTCCGATAATAAAGGAATCCAGAATCCAACCCCGCAGGTACCCGACAAGGTCCCGTTGAATCTTATTGATCACGTTCAGCGTCATTTCAAAATATTTGTTCGGCACACGTTCGATAAGGCGCTTGAGCGCCACGTCGCCTTCGGCCAGGACGAAGTAGGTGATGAACGGGACGATGCCGACCATTGCAACAAACGAGAAGATGTTTTCCGCAACCTCGTTCAGCGCCAGGATGCCGTTCGCGATCCATTCGTTGGTTTTCGCAGAAACCGCCGTGGCGTCCAGGAAGGGGAGGTGCTCCGTGAGGTCGCGCGCCGCGACATCAAGCTTTTCCTGGAACGGGAATGTCTTGAACTGACTGAAGAGCAGTTCGATATGATTGATCAGAAAGGGAACGGCTTCGAGGGAGATCAGCACCACCATTCCGCCCGCAAGGAGGAACACCGAAAGGATGGCGATACTGCGGCGGAGGCCAAGACGGAACTCCAGGGTTTTAACAACGGGCTTGAGGACAAAGGCGACGAGGGTCGAGAGGATGAGTGAAAGGACCAGTGACGGAATCAGGGAAGCAACCCAGAACGCGGCAAGAAGAATGGCGAGCAGGAATGAGACTTTGAGAATCGGCCGGTTGGCAGCAAACGGTACCATTGGGTCAGGTCAACACGGTCCGGACCGCTTTAAGAGCCACATCGGACGAGAATCCCCGTCTGAGGAGGTAATCGAACAAGCGTTTGCGTTTTCGGTCGTTATCGAGCTTCTCGAATGTCGCGTTCGCGAGCCTGAGCCGTTTCTCGGCTGCCAGATGAGCGGCCTGCTCCTGGTCGTCGTCGGAAATGTATTCTTCGAATACCTTCTCGACGATGTGGCTGGAAACGCCTTTCTCGTACAACGCGCGACGGATCCATGCCCTGCCCACCTGTTTCTTCTTCAGCTTGTCCCGAACGAACATCCTGGCGAACTCAACATCATTCACCATTTCCTGTTTCTGCAAATGTTGGACCACTTTGCGGCCGAAATCAGGGGCGAATCCCTTCTTGCGCAGATGGTCGAGTATTTCCTTGGAGCTTCGGGGACGGTAGGAAAGGTAATTCACGGAGAACCGAAGAGCCCTGTGAAAACCCTCTGATGTGGAGATTTTCTCAACCGCCTGCTCGTCGATCTTATCGCCGGTCTTCAGCGCGAATTTCACCAGCACCTCGTCGCTTAATTCAAAGGCGAGGGCGCCGTCCACGAATACGGAATAGACCGGCTGGCGTGCTTTTTTTCGAAGAATCTTTGTTATGTACAAGGAGTTTCGCTCAGGATTTAGCTGCCCGTTTGGAAGGGGCCGTGGCAGCAACCTCTGGCTTTGCTGCGGGAGGAGCAGCGGATTCATCAGAGAGTAAGCCCAGTTTCTTGCGTGTGACTGTGTCGATCTCCCGGGTCGCGTTCCCGTTTGCCTGGAGAAATGCTTTTACTGCATCACGGCCCTGACCCAGCCGATCGCCCTTGTAGGAAAACCACGATCCGCTCTTCTCGATGACGTTTTGCTCAACAGCCGCGTCAATCAGGTCCCCGATGCGGGAAATGCCTTCATTATACAGAATATCAAACAACGCCTCCTTGAACGGAGGGGCAACCTTGTTCTTTACTACTTTCACTCTCGTTCGGTTCCCAATGACACTCTGGCCGTCTTTGATGGCCTCGATGCGCCGAACGTCCAGACGCACGGAAGCGTAGAACTTGAGCGCGTTACCGCCGGTGGTTGTTTCAGGGTTCCCGAACATGACTCCGATTTTTTGTCGCAACTGGTTTGTGAAAATCACGCTCGTTTTCGATTTGCTGATGGCCGATGTGAGTTTTCGCAACGCCTGCGACATCAACCGTGCCTGAACACCCATGGTGGGATCGCCCATTTCGCCTTCGATCTCCGCCCGCGGGGTCAACGCCGCAACCGAATCGATAACAATCACATCCAGAGCGCCGCTTCGCACAAGGGTCTCGACGATTTCCAACGCTTGCTCGCCAAACTCCGGCTGAGAAAGCAAAAGATTATTCACATCGATACCAAGTTTCTTTGCATACGTGATGTCAAGTGCATGCTCGGTATCCACAAACGCTGCTACGCCTCCGTTCTTCTGCGCTTCCGCAATGATGTGAAGGCACAGCGTTGTTTTTCCAGAGGATTCCGGTCCGAATACTTCGATCACTCTTCCGCGCGGTACCCCGCCGATTCCCAGCGCAGCGTCCAGTGAAATGGACCCGGTGGAAATAACGTCCACCTTGGCAATGGGCCCCTCGCTCAAACGCATGATCGCACCCTTGCCGTGCTGCTTTTCTATCTGATCGATGGCAATCTTGAGCGCCTGCAGGCGGGCTTCTTTGGAAGAGGAAGAAGCGGAATTTGTTTCTGACATGAATACTCCGGTTACAGAAGCAAAGGAATGGATTGAACAACGGTGTATCTCGATGAATCCCGGTGTAACTCACTCCGCATCACCAACACCTCCGTACACCTCATCAAGACCGGTTCAAAGGTAATGGATTTTATCTTTGCTGTCAAGCGATGAAGTTTGCCGGATGCCTTGATGCGCGCGAGTGTGATGTGAGGATGAAACAATCTGGTGTCGCGCACGAATCCAAATTGACTCACCGCGTTCTCAACGTCTGAATGTAATCGCTGCATCGGTTCACTTGTCTTTGTTCCCACCCATACGACCGTCGGATGATCGAGTGAAGGAAACCCTCCGAGTCCTTCATATACAATATCAAACGCAGAATGGTAACGGGCGAGCGTGAGGAGGGCTTCTGAGATGCGTTGAACGAGTTCCGTTTCAACGGATCCGAGAAATTTGAGCGTCAAATGCAGTTTCTGGGGGTCTTGCCACTTGGCATCTGAAGCTTCACTTTGAAGATCTGCAATAAGTGAAGCGACAGCAGATTGAACCGCCGGCGAAGCAGGGAGGGCAAGAAAACATCGTATTTTCGCCATGGAACTCTTCGGCGCTTATTCTATTGTAAGAAGCTTTCTTCGTAGCAGTTCAAGGGCCGTTTGCGTCGCCCGCTCTTTGAATCTGCGCCGTTCAGTCGGATAATGAAATCGGAGGGCTATCGTATGCTTCTTGTCCGAATATCCAACCCACACTAATCCTACAGGCTTCTCTGGAGTTCCTCCGGTTGGACCTGCAATTCCGGTGGTCGAAAGGCCTATGTCTGTATTTGCTACTGTTCGGGCAGCCTTGGCCATCGTTTCCGCCACTTCGCGACTTACCGCTCCATGTTCCTTCAGGAGTGATTCGGATACGCCAAGTTCTGCGGACTTTGATGCGTTGCTATACGAAATGAATCCCCTTTCAAAATATGCAGAACTTCCTGAAACATTCGTCAAACGATTGGCTATGTGTCCCCCTGTACACGATTCTGCCACCGCAATCGTCAATCCCCGCTCCGTCAAAATCCTTCCCACAACATCTTCCAATTCCTCCTGATCCACCGCATAAATATACTTTTTTGCTTTCGCCCGGATTTTCTCCTCGATTTCAGGGATTAAACGTCCCGCCTGTTCCAGTGAGTGAGTGCGGACTGAAATTCGGAGACGGACACCTAGGGGGCTTGGGAGATATGCCAGGGTAATGCCCTGATTTGGCGGAAAAAGCTGTGAAACATCTCCAATCAGCTCGGAAAGCGTTGATTCAGCAATTCCTGTCGTTTTCAGTGTACGGTGCCGAATTACCTGCTTATCGACCGTTCTTGAAAAATACGGCAGAACGAATTCTTCCATCATGGCCGTCATTTCATAGGGAACACCCGGCATGACGATCATGATTTTTCCTTGTTGCTCAAAGAAATATCCCGGAGCGGTTCCGTGTGGGTTCTGAATGACAGTGCATCCCTTCGGCACCATGGCTTGATCTTCATTCACTCTGGTCATTGGCAAGCCGCGCGCCTGGAAGAGTTTTTTGATATTCTCGAGGGCGAAATCGTCCCTGATAAGGTCGGTTCTGAAGAATTCACAGACAACTGCCCGTGTAAGGTCGTCATGCGTCGGGCCCAGTCCGCCTGTCACCGTTACAATATCAGAGTGTTCCCAGGCAAACCGCAGAGCGGCAAGCATGTCGTCGGTCTGGTCGCCCACGGTTGTCATGCGGGTCACCGTTATGCCAACAGAATTGAGTTTTTCGGCGATAAAGGCCTGATTGGTATTGATAACCTGCCCAATCAGGAGTTCATCACCGATGGAGAGTACCTCGGCGTTCATAGATCAGGGAAGGGGAAGGAACTTCAGCAAGTCCAGGCGCACCACGAGGTGCACGATGAGGTTTGTGTAAACGCCCGCAACAACGTCATCCAGCATGATTCCTGATCCGCCCCGCAAGCTATCGAATCTGCGGGCCGGCCAGGGTTTGATGATATCGAGGATCCTGAAAACAAAAAACGCGACAATTCCCGCGGCAAGGCTTTTCGGAATCAAAAACAGGGAGATCCACATCCCAAGGACCTCGTCGATCGTGACTTCGGCCGGATCATGGCCATAGCGCTTCTCCATGATGCCTGCAGCGACGGCGCCGAAGATAAACGCGATTGCGCACGCCGGCATGATGACATAGGGATGCTCGAACCCCGGAATGAAATACATGCCGAGCGCGAGCAGGCTTCCCACCGTACCAGATGCGACGGGCGAATATCCCGTGAAGAGCCCTGATGCAAAGACACGAACGTACCACGGAAGAGGAAACGTGGGATCCGCCATCAACGATGTTTCAGCGTGATTCGGTGATTCGGTCGGAATAGACATAGAGTTCGCGGATGGTTTTCCGGTTTTCGATAACGTAGGATACCCCTGTCCACATCGTAATGACCGCGGTGACAACCATCAAAATGTAAAGAGCGGTTTTGTCGAGAAGCGTGTTGATCGCGGGTCCATACTCGGCTCGGAAATACTCGGTCCCGTTTGCGACATGGAGCAGGAGTACATAGTAAATGACAACAAACTGCAGGAGTGTCTTTGTTTTGGCCAGCTTTGATGTGTCGAACGGCTTGCCTTTGAATTCGGCATACGACCGAAGAAGGGTGATGGCGATGTCCCGGATGACGATCATCCAAACTGTCCAGGCCGGGGCGAGGTCAAGAATGACAAACGAGATCAAGGCTGCGGAGGTGACGATTTTGTCTGCGAGGGGATCGAGAAAAGTGCCCCAGCGGGTTACATAGCCCCACCGTCGGGCGACCCAACCGTCGTACCAATCGGTCAGAAGGGCGATAATAAACACAACGAGAGAAAGCTGGCGGAGGATGGCGTTGTCCGAAAAGAGGAATGCGAGGAATACCGGCGTGAGCAGGATTCTCAGTAGGCTCAACTGGTTTGGCGGAGAGAATGCGATCTTCATTTCAATTGGGTTTCGGGAGCAACAAAAAATCCCGCACGCGAGGCGGGATTTGATCAAGTACCGGCACTGCGTCCGCGCTTAAGCTGCTTTGCGGATCTTTCCACTCTTGATGCATTTTGTGCAAACGACAATGCGCTGCACGGACCCGTCCACCACTGCCCGAACACGCTTGAGATTCGGAAGGAATCTCGTAGGTGTGCGGTTGTGGGAGTGACTGACATTATTCCCCGCCATCGGTTTTTTTCCGCAAATCGCGCAAATCCTTGCCATCGCTTCAAAGCTCCATTCTTGCTTGAGAATCAAATTCGATGGAATGAAGATAGGCAAAAAAGGGAAAAGAGGCAACATGGTTATTAGTTATTGGTTATTAGGTGTTGGTTCAGGGCCCTTCACCCTTCACTCTTCACTCTTCACCCTTCACTCTTTACCCTTCACTCTTTACCCTTTACCCTTCACCCTTTACCCTTTACCCTTTACCCTTTACCCTTCACCCTTCACCCTTCACTCTTCACTCTTTACCCTTCACTATTTTTTGGTTATTATTTGTCTTTTGAAGGATGTTCATGACGATCCTTGGCATCGAAACATCATGTGATGAGACTTCGGCAGCCGTTATCAGGGACGGTCGCCTGCTCTCCAATGTCATTTCCAGCCAGATTTTTCATGCCAAGTACGGGGGCGTGGTGCCGGAATTGGCGTCCCGCGCTCACTTGCGCCTTATCGGCCCTGTCGTAACAGAAGCTCTGTCCAGGGCAAAGGTCGATAAGACCGACCTCCAGGTGGTGGCCGCGGTGTATGGGCCCGGGCTTATCGGATCGATCCTCGTTGGGCTGAGTTATGGAAAAGCGCTATCGTTCGGACTTGGGATCCCGTTCATCGGGGTCAATCATATGGAAGCCCACATCGTCTCCAATTTGATCGATGATGAGAAACCGGATTTCCCATTTGTTCATCTGACCGTTTCAGGGGGGCATACACAACTTGTTTTGGTAAAATCTGCGCTGGACTACGAGCTTCTTGGAGAAACAAGGGACGATGCAGCCGGAGAAGCATTCGATAAGACCGCGAAAATGCTCGGAATCGACTACCCCGGCGGCCCGTTAATCGATGCGTTGGCCAAACAAGGCAACCCGAAGGCGGTCAAGTTTCCGCGGCCGTACCTCGCCGCTGAAGGATTCGAGTTCAGTTTCAGCGGACTGAAAACATCGGTTCTCTATCATCTTCGGAGGAACAACATCACGCCGGAAACTCTTGCGCAGAACCAGCCGCTCCTGAGGGATCTTTGTGCAAGTCTTCAGGCCGCCATCGTGGATGTTCTGATTTTCAAACTGATTCGCGCAGCCGAACAGTTCAACGTTCGGTCCATTGCCGTTGCCGGCGGTGTTGCCGCCAATTCAGAGCTCCGCACACGGTTGGAAGCAGAGGCTTCCCGGCGCGGATTGAAGATGTTCATTCCGAGATTCGAATACTGCACAGACAACGGGGCAATGATCGCAATGGCGGGTTATTTGCGGGCAAAAGAAGGCAAGTTTTCAAATCTGGAACTTGCGGCGGATCCGGGCCTTCAGTTGCGCTCGAGTGTCTGAATCGGGATTCTTCGTTTTGTGAATCCCGCCGCTTTGTGGCGGGAATTGGATTAACGGATTAGTTGGAGGATTATATGCGGATCCCGTTGAGGTCCAATCATCCCACAAATCCTGGTTCAGACAATATTGTCTATCGCTGAACTCACAATGAACCGGATAACCCAAATATTCCTCAATCTCCGAAAGGATGGCCGGAAAGCGCTCATCCCTTACATCACACCGGAATTTCCCGTTCGGGGAGCCACGGTGCCTGTTCTTCAGGCAGTTGCGAAAGCCGGAGCGGACATCATCGAACTCGGGATACCGTTTTCCGATCCGATTGCGGATGGTACAACCATCCAGCATTCTTCGCATGTGGCCTTAAAAAACGGCGTAACCGTCCCGGGTGTGCTTTTGGCGGTCAGAGAATTCCGACTGACGAGCGACGTTCCGATTGTGCTCATGGGCTACGTGAATCCGATCCTCCGCTTCGGTATAAAAGAGTTCACGCACGAGGCAAAGGAAGCCGGGGTCGATGGGTTGCTCGTACCGGATCTTCCTCCCGAAGAGGCAGGGGAGTTGATGCGATGGAGCAGGGAAAACGAACTGAGCAACATATTCATGATGGCCCCGACGACCGGTGAGGACCGCATGCGCATGATCGATGAATCGTCGACGGATTTCTCATACTGTGTCTCGCTTACCGGTATCACAGGCGCCCGCGCTTCTCTGGGGAACGGATCGCTCGACGCGTTTCTTGCCCGAGTGCGGAAGGTCGCAAAAAAACCGTTTGTGGTCGGATTCGGCCTCTCGACGCGCGAGCATATTCTGCATGTATGGCGCGTTGCAGACGGTGCTGTGGTTGGTTCTGCGTTGATCAGCCGCCTGGCAACAACACACACGCCGGATGCTGCAGCTCAGGCGGCCGGCGAATTTGTGACCTGGTTACGGGCCGAACATGGCTGATAAATCCGTAGAAGACCTAGAGCGCTGGCGTCAGAAGATCGATGCGGTTGATCTCGAGCTGGTGCGACTTCTCAACGAGCGCGCACACTATGCCGAGGAAATCGGCAAGATCAAGGTCTCGCTCCGTCTCGATGCCTATTCCCCTGAGCGCGAAGAAGAGGTCATGCGGAATGTGACGTCAACCAACCGGGGACCGCTTTCCATTCAGGCACTACGCCGTTTGTTCGAGCGCATCATCGACGAGTCACGATCCCTGGAACGACTGGCAATGCTCCGCAATAAGAATGAAAAGGGAAAAACGTAAAAAGGGGAAAAGTGAATGCAGTGTCTCATTTCGGAGGGTATTCGAAACCTCTGTAGAGTTGAAAAACCCAATATTTCTCTGTGACCTCCGTGTCTTCTTTGTGCTCTCTGTGGTTAATTCT
>JBBDYD010000144.1:0-2573 GCA_040901865.1 Bacteroidota bacterium
CCTTGCAAAGTAAGGCGGTTTGGCACTTTCTTTTGTTTAGCCATATTACTAGATTCACCTACACACTTCTTGGGGGTTTCACAATCGTAAGCATTCCTCATTTTCGTAAATCCACCAACTCCTCTTTACTCATTGCAGGAGGTCCATTCATGGCTAAGAACACTATTTTCATCGTCGCCATCGCAATGCTGATTCAGGCGTGTGCATCGGTTAAGCCGCCTGAGGTCAAGAAAGTACCCGAGTCTACTCCTCAAGTAAGCGCAAGTGCGAACCAACCGGAACGCACGCTGAAACGCAAGGTGGCCATTGCCAGATTTTCGAATGAAACAAAGTACGGCCAGGGCTTCTTCTATGACGAAAACAACGACCGGCTCGGCAAACAGGCAATGGACATTCTTTCAAGCAAGCTTACTGCGACTGATAAATTCGTCATGCTCGAGCGTGTCGATCTGGTGCATCTTACCAAGGAGAAACAAATGGGAAGCTTGGACTCGCTCAGCATCCCCGCTGATTTTCTCGTCCTTGGTTCAATCACGGAATTCGGCAGGAAGGCAACCAGTGACGTCGGACTTTTCAGCCGTTCAAAGAAACAGACCGCTCAGGCAAAGGTGACCATCCGTCTTGTGGATGTACAAACAAGTAGGATCGTCTATTCCGAAGACGGCGAAGGGGAAGCATTCTCTGAAGCTGAGACCGTTCTTGGTGCGGGAAAAACCGCAGATTATGATGCAACGTTGAACGATAAGGCCCTGACGGCTGCAATTTCAAAACTCGTCAGCAATGTGGCAGAGAATCTGCTCGACAAGCCATGGCGGTCCTATCTCCTCTCTTATGAAGACGGCAATTACATCATCTCCGGCGGGTCTTTGCAGGGGATCAAAGAAGGAGATACTTTCACGGTTTACAAAAGAGGGCAAAAGGTCAAGAATCCACAAACGGGAATTCTCATCGAACTGCCTGGCAAAACCGTCGGCACGATCAGGGTCGCTACGTTGATCCCGGGCGACGTCATGACAGAACTTTCTGTTTGCTCCAGGGTTTCAGGCGATCTCCCAACTACGGAGTTTAACGATTATTACATTCAGGAAAAGTAACGGAGGGCTTATGCGCTCATTCATTGCTGCTACTGTTTGCCTGTTGTTCTTTGCATGTGCGGGAGGATATGTCGAGGGGGTATCACAAAAATCTGAAAAAGGGTTTCTGAAATTTGTTGGGAATACACAGTTTGCGACTGTGAGCATTGACGGCAAACCTGCGTTCTCACTCGCGGAAGACAAAGAGAAGGACGTTGTGTATGAAGTGAAGCCGGGCAATCGCCAGGTAAGGGTTTTCCGGAATAACCAGTTGGTTGTTGATCGCAACGTCTTTGTCGATAATCAAGCCACAATGGAGATTAACATTCCATGAAAGCCATAGTTCTTTCCACGATGGTGTCGATTCTGTTGTTTGCCGGGTGTGTCCCCCCGCAAACCCCTTTTTTCTGGGGAGAATATTCGTCAACGCTGTATAACTACAAGAAAGCTCCGGATGATAAGACATTTGCCGAGCACAAACGGAGCCTTATTGTGATTATCACAGAATCACCGAAGAAAAGGTTGCCGGTTCCTCCGGGGGTTTATGCTGAGTACGGTTATATGCTGATCGTCGAAGGGAACGAAAAGGAAGGACTCGAAAACATGGACAAGGAGCTGGCGCTGTACCCGGAATCCCGTATTTTCGTGGAAACACTCAAGAAGGCATTCACAAAAAAGGGGGATGAGTCATGAGAACAACGTTTATTTTGTTCTTAGCGCTCAGCGGAATGTTTGCCGGGTGCACTCAATATGTGACAAAGCACGAGTTTGCTCCGGACATGTATGAAGAACGGCCGCTCGCTGTTCTCGTTTTGCCTCCGATCAACAAGTCTACCGCCGCTGATGCAAAAGAGTACTACACAACGACAATAGCGGAGCCGTTAACGAACATGGGGTATTACGTGTTTCCGATTGAAGTCGTCAATGAGGTTCTCAAACAGGAAGGTCTCTTTGATACAGAGACCATGTTTAACGTCCCGCCGGGCAAATTCAAAGAGTATTTCGGCGCAGATGCCGTTATGTACGTGACGATCCTCGAATGGAACACTCAATATCTTGTAACGTCTGGAAGTGTCAATGTGAAGCTTGCCAGTGAACTCCGATCAACGACGACCGGAGAGGTGTTATGGTTCTACGATGAGAGAGTGAGTGTGAGCACAACAGGTGAGAGCGGCGGTGCAACGGGATTGGCAGGCCTGCTCGTCCAGGCAATAACGACAGCGATCAAAACCGCCGCAACGGACTATGTGCCGCTCGCGCGGGACGCGAACGCGAAGATATTACTCGCTCTTCCTTACGGCAAGTACAACAAAGGGTTCGGTAAGGATCAGAATATGAAGATCGAGAAGAAAAAGCAGGTCAAGGCGGGAGAGACGAAGTGAAGGTGCAGAGACGAAATTGATCCACTTGCTACTCGCGTAAATTGAAGTGCCGCATCTTCTGTTTTATTTTGGCTTGATCCGCGGCGGAATGTGGGGTCATTCAACAGACAGCAGTTGG
>JBBDYD010000145.1:0-2553 GCA_040901865.1 Bacteroidota bacterium
AAAAACGACCTGAAGGAACTATTTTGCCTTTCGGATATAGATATCCCCATTGAAATTCTTGAAGAGAATTTCCGCCCCACCCCCATTGATGGTTCCCCTCATTCCTTTTTCGATCACAATGCGTTTGCGCTTGCCTTTTCCCTCTTCTTCAATTTTCGTTGCCGTCTTTTCCATGGCAACATCAAAATCCGAGTAAATTTCACCCTGTTCTGATTTGAGATTCAGGCTTGCTTTGAGGGAGGCCGGGAATGTGACATCAATAGTTCCGTTCAGGGAACTGAACGACATCGATTTATCGGGGGTTACGGATTGAAAAGTGACAATCAGTTCACCATTCAGAGCGTGGGCAACTGCAGAGCCTGATACATTCCGAAGATAGACCGATCCATTGACATTGTTGACCTCGATCTCGCCATTGACCCCCTCCACCTCAATATCGCCGTCGTTCACGGTGCTGAGCTTCACCGAGGTGTTCACCGGGACCTGAATGCTGAGTTGTTTCTCCCTGTGCATGGCAGCCATTCCCACTCCGACGTCAACCGTGTTGCCTTCCTGTTCCACAGTCAGACCTGAGCTCGTGTTCCGGATCAGCCTCATCCCCCCTTTCGATTTCTCTTTGGCCGAAATGGATTCCAACACTTGTTTGATCTCGATAATCACATCCTTGCCGCTGTGGGCTTTGACGGAAATACTTCCGGCCATAAGCCCTACTTTCAGGAGTGCCGGCCGGGTTGGGTCGGCCAGGGGAACAGTGACACGGTCAACATTGGGATCCTGCATGCCAATCGCGGTTGCGGCAACGACCAGAATAAGAATGCCAGTATTCAAAGCGTTTTTCATTGGATGATCCTTATTGATGTTTCAAAATGTGGATGGAGCCGTTCAGGGTGTCAAACGCAAGCCGGGGTCCGCCGCGGCCCGCGCGAACAGCATAGGCGTCACCCGCCCGGTAGATCTTCTTCCCCCGTTTTTCCCTGATCGCGGGAACCGTTCTTGGAACCGCTGTCACATCAAAATCGGTGTAAGCCTTTCCGTTCAATGTCTTCAGAAACAGGTCTGCCGAAAAGGGATCCCGGAAGGAAACCTCCACGGATCCATTGACAGTGCGAAACGTGCATTCCTCTGCGGGGTTCATCTTGAATCCCACCCGCAAGGAGCCGTTTACCGTGGATGCGTGACCAGACCCGGAGATTTCGGTCATCGTGACGTCCCCGTTCACATTTTTGATCTCAAACGAGCCGCTCACATCCCGGACCTCAATATCGCCGTCATTCACGGTATGGAGATATAAATTGAGCGATCGCGGAACCTTCAATTCAAAATCGAACGATACCTCATATCCGTAGTAACGATATCCGCGGAAATCATGACGATTCCATCGATTGCGCCATGGGGCGTCGACGACGAGCTCGATGCGGCTGCGAAGTTCTTGAATCTCAAGCACCACATCTTCAGATGCCTCCCGGAATTTTTCGTCCGATTTCGCCCGGGTTCGGCGGACGGCGGTCATCTCAACCGTTTCGCCCTCATACGCTGTCACAACGATGGAGCCCTGCACATTATCCACCAGCAGACTTCGCTCTGGTCCGGACGCAGGAAACCTCAACGTCTTGGTGATGATTTCTTCCCTTACGTCCTGACATCGGGCAACAGGGATCAATACGAAAAAGCAAAGGAGGATCTTCATGGCCATCACCTACAAGGAAAGTTCTTTGAGACCGGAAGCGATTTTCTGCTTCACCGCGTTGTCTACCGACGGATCGGCGGCCATGGACTTCAGAACCTCGGCCGATTGACGGACCTTTTCCTGGATCAAAATATCGATCAGGGCGATCTGAACGAGCGGAGAAGATTCACGCGGAAGGGTTTCGAGCACTTCGCGGCCAACCGCCGGGTCAGAGGCAAATTTTCCCAGGGCATCGATCGCGGCAAGCCGGACATTCACATTCGGATCAAATTTCAAAGCGCGCAACAAGGCACTCACAACCTGCGCATCGGGCTGGTCCATTTGGTATGTTGAAGCCACGCCCCGGAGCCGTTCGCTGGCGGATTGCTGGCTCAGGAGAGAGATCGCCAGCAATTGGCCCATGTGCCGGACTTCCCCTCGCAGCTGGGTGATCTCGCTGCGGTCATCGGCCGCGGACGGGAAGCCTTGTCCGACAAAGATCCCGATCATCAGGAGCAACGCGGCCAGACCGACCTGGACCGTCGGCTGTGCCGGCCAGAATTTCTCGAGAGCCCTGTTTACGACGGCGAACACTCCGCTTGACGCGGGTGCATGGCGCAATCCTTCCTGATAGGCCTCCAGCATCGAATGGAATCTCTCACGAACTCCTTCCGACGGCTGCTCCTCGGGAAGGGCGCCCAGTTTTGACCACAGCCTGAGCAGTGTGTCATACTCTTCACGGCAAAGAGTACATCCCTGCAAATGCGCGTCGATCTCCGAGCGTTCTCTTCGCCCCAGATCATCCGAGAGATATTCCGCCAACCGATCCTGTACGTGTGTCATAAGATTGCTTCCTCTGAAAGATTCAAATAGATCTCACGCAATTC
>JBBDYD010000146.1:0-2510 GCA_040901865.1 Bacteroidota bacterium
AGGCGTTTGTTTTCGCGGATTTGCTGACTTATCCAGGTGGAACCGAACGTTACGACGTGCTTCACTCCGGCGGCCTCGAAGATGGACTTGATCTCCCCGGCCCCGGTACCCGACAGACCCGCATTCGTCATGAGCACGTAGGAATCGCAAAGGCCCTGCGCAACAAGCCTCTTTGCCTTCTCGATTTCATCGGAAAGGTCAGATGCTTTGAGGATGTAGCCGATCTTGCTGGTGAACTTGCATTGGACTACGAACGGGCCGCTGAGGTATTCCTGTCCTACGGCCCTCCACGTACCTGCGAATGCACCGTCTCTTCCGCCATCTCCGGAATCCAAAAAGGACTCCACGGTCTGCCCCAGGACCTCTCTTGTGATCGTAAGGCACAACTGTTGGAAGCTGCTCCAACCAAGGTTGTGTAGAGCGAACATTTCATGTGCCGGGTTTGTGAATGACACCGCTCACAGAGCCAAAAAGGGGAGGCCTTAGATTCCGAGCTTCTGGAAGAAAATCTGGTTGCGCATTTTCGCGTCCTTCAGAACCTTGTCCCAACTGATGACCTCGATATAGAGGTTGATATTGCCCATCCACTGAAACCAGCCCAGCCGGTCAGGCATCGGCTTGAAATCCTTTTCGCGCTGAAGCCAGGCTTCGACCTTGGGCGTCAGGTCGCAGACAACATACCCGTAGAACGGCGTGTTTTCCGCGACCAGCATCTTGCGGCCTTCAGGAGTCTTGTATTTCCCGTCGCGGATATTGTTGACGTAGCGCACGATCTGCTGAACCGGGTCTTCCTGAGACGACGGATTGACGAAATCGTCCCGCTGCGGCTTCTTGAACTCGAAAATCGTGATCGGGTTGCTAGCTTCGTTGTCACCTCGGAAGAGAACGCGCTTGTTGTAAACAAGCAGATCCGGGCGCTCCGTGCTCTTGCCGTCGAGCGGAATATCGGAGGAGACATAGGTGGTGAAGTTCAGGCGCTCGTCCACGATCCAGAGGTTGTGATCGTGGAACGACGTGATCTCCGTGTCACCCCTGCGCGGAAAGATGATGTCGTGAACTACGCCCTCGGATGAATACGCGCCCGACTCGTCCACTTCGAGACTCTTCCCGAAGATGTCGAGGATTTTCCGCCGAAGCGCGATGTAGTGAATCAGGTCGTTCTTGCTGGTGCCGGAGATTCTGCTGACGATCTCCAGAACGCTCTCCTTCACGTTCTCGAAATTGCTTTCGGCGAGCAGTTTGGCCACATCCCTCTTGATCTCGATTTCCTGCGCGAATTTCTCTTTCTGCAACCGGGTTTCAATCTCTTCGTTCGTCGGGTTGTACGGCATCCCGCTCAGATCGATCTTGTCCAGGATCGCCTTGTGCCACGGCGCTTCCTCATCCACGTAAGACTGGACGTGCTCCCTCTTCTTTTCCTGCCGAAGGGTGATGTCGGCACCCACGGCCTCTTTGGCGATCGCCGCAGCGTCCCGCTCGATCTCGGCCTGGGATATCCCCAGAATGAGGTCGCTTTCCATCTGGAACTCGAACCCGCCGCGCTCCAGTGACACGTTGCGGTCGAGGTACGGACCGAACACGTAGGCTTTGATGATGTAGTTGCGCTCACGGTCGATCTCGCCGCGGCTGTCCTTTTCATAGAACTCATCCTCGAACTCGGGGATGTATTTTTGGATCGCGGAGCCGGAGACTTCCCTCTTGTGCGCGACAAGGCTGATCCTGCTCTTCTGGTTTCTGGGGGCGTAGAGCTTGAAGACCCGAACCAAAAACTCTTCTTCAGCGTCTGACGCCGTCAGGGTGAAAGTTTTTGTTTCAACCCTGATTTCCCGGATCACGGCGGACAGCTCATTGCTGACAAAGTCATTCAGGCGGATGGCATCGCTCCCGTCCTGTTCCGAGAGAACGATCTCCGGGCACGCGTAGTCCTGCGTGATGAAATATGGAAGAAGCCGCTCGACCAGGTTTCTGGCAATCGTCGGAAGTTTCTTGTCAAAGGAGCGCCCCTTCTTCAAAGCACTCAGGGTCACGACCGTGCCGGGTTCCTGCTTCTCACTCACTGTCACCTTTTCATGGACGACAATGTCGTTGCCCTTGCCCATGGAAAAATTGCGGGCCTTGAAGTCGCTTCCATCCCGATAGACGCTTTTGACGTGAAGGTCCTCAAAGTACTTCAGGCCGGTGAAGCGGCCAAAGCCTTTGCCACCTTCCTTGATCCTGAGGTCGGTATAGAGCGTATCGAAGGAGTTGCGGTGCACGTCGGTGAACCCGATGCCGTTGTCCTCGACTTCAAAGCTACTGACTTCCGGGAGACTGCCATCCAGCTCGGTCTGGCTGCTCCGCTGCGCGCGGATCGAGACTCTTCCATTCGTCCTGCCGGATTCGTCAATTGCCTGAATGGCGTTAACGATCATCTCTACGATCGGCGTGTAGACGGTGGTGCTAGTCCGGATGTTCTTGTGAATGGCGGTCCGAATCCGCGTAAATCTGGCGGCGAGGGCGTGAGAAGGCGG
>JBBDYD010000147.1:0-12393 GCA_040901865.1 Bacteroidota bacterium
CAAAGGCCGTACCGGTCAAGCGCAGAGTACGAGAAACCTTCCCGCTTCGCAATTATGTGTTTTTTGAAGTGGGATCGGATGAGATACCGGATCGATACGTCAGGCTGACGGCAAACGAAGCGGCAAGCTTCAAAGAGGAGCAATTGCAGGAAGTCCAGCCGAAAAGCAATGTCGGCAGCTCCCTTCGACAGATGGCCGTGTATTACAACATTTTGAATGCAACCGGTGACCGCATGAAACGGAGTCCCGGGTCGTCCCTTACGCTGCGCGGCGCTTCGGCAAATGGTGCTGAACACGGCAAAGCCAGAGCGGAAGCGGTCAAAAAATATCTTGTGGATACGTTCGGAATTACGGAATCAAGAATAACGACTGAAGGACGGGTTAAACCTCTCGTTCCGTCAGAACTGCGCGGAGCTACAAAAGAACTTGCATTTCTCAGGGAAGGAGACAGCCGGGTTGATATCGAGAGCAATTCGCCTGAGTTGTTAATGCAGGTTGGCGGCGCTCCCCACCGCTATTATGGTTTGAAGCCGGTGCAGATCGTTGACGTTGTGGAAGATCCTCTTGACGCCCATGTTCTCTTCAATGTGGTTGGGGCAAAGGAAGCGCTCGCATCGTGGTCGGTTGAACTGACGGATAAGCAAGGGAAAGTTCAGCGTTTCGGTCCGTCTACCCGGGAACAAGAAAACGTTTCGGGGAACGTCATTCTGGGCGATAAGACTCAGGGCGACTACAAAGTCGTCATGTTGGGACAATCGAAAACAGGGAAACTTATAAGGAAAGAAGCCTCTCTCAGCCTGGTCCGAAGAGAGGAAGCCCTCAAAGAGGCAGTGAGGTTCAGGGTTCTTTTTGGATTTGACGAATCGGAAAGTATCGTCAAATACCAGACGTTTCTTACCGAGGTTGTCGCACCCCTCATTTCCGACCATAGCGTCGTTGTGATCCATGGGTATACGGATCTCATAGGAGAGGAAGAGTACAACGACAACCTGTCCTACGAACGAGTCCGTGACACCCAGCGTATTTTGGAAAGTGCAATTGCGAACAGCAATCAACGCGGAATCACATTCGAAACATTGTGGTTCGGCGAAAATCTTCAATACTCCCTGTTTGACAACAATCTTCCGGAGGGTCGGTTCTATAATAGATCTGTTATTGTCGATATCATCCCCGACTGAAGCCGTTGATTGTGAAATTTAGTTCATCTCGTTTCTCTGTAACGGCAGTGCTTGTGAAAGTGTCAATGAAAAATAATAGAACAAATCCAACATCCATCGAAAGCCGATGGACTCGTTTCGCCGGGATTTTCCGAAAGGTCGGGATCACGGCAGGAGCAGGGCTGTTTCTTGTGCTGATGGGCTGCAGTAAGACTGATACAACAGTAGATCCATCAACACAGGTTATACCGCTTCAAACCACAGTGCATTCAGCCGTCAATCTTCGATCAACGGCCAGTTTTGTCATCCTTGCGGGCTCACTTATTTCCAACGTTCCGACATCGGCCATCACGGGAGATGTCGGATTGAGCCCTGCCGCGAGATCATTCATTACCGGGTTCGGCCTGACCGAAGTGACCGGGACGATTTACGCATCCGATGATGCCGCTCCCGTTCCTGCCATGCTAACGACGGCTAAGGGTGATTTAACGGCAGCTTACAATGACGCTGCGGGGCGTACAGCGACGGATATTGTGCCCCTTGCCGGGAATATCGGTGGATTGACGCTCACACCGGGACTCTACAAATCAACCGGATCACTTGAGATTTCCTCAGGCGACTTGACCTTCGATGCGAGGGGAAACGCCAACGCGGTCTTTATCATACAGATAGCATCGACGCTGACCACGACATCCGGTCGCCAGGTTATCCTGAGCGGCGGAGCGAAGTCCTCGAACATCTTCTGGCAGGTTGGCACATCGGCCACGCTCGGCACAACCTCGGTCTTCAAAGGGAACATCATGGCTGACCAGTCCATCTCGTTGAATACCGGGGCAACGATTGAAGGCATGGTGTTGGCAAGGATCGCCGCAGTTACCTTGAAGGGTAATACACTTGTAAGGCCCGCGCCGTAGCAGCGGTGAACTGTAGAACTGTAGTCCAAATCAATGATTGAACACTGACACCTCGCTCTCATTGAGTGAGTTTTCAGAGACAAAAAAATGCTTCTTGTTCTTCTCCCCCACGGAGGTTGCCATGAAAGTTTTTACAGCGTTTGCAACATGCTCGGTTGGCCATTGGATGCGCTTATTCGGACCTCTGTTGGCGGTTGTAGTGATGGTACCTGCGGTTGTTTTGTCTCAGGCCCCCGCCCTCGATTCGCCTGCGAATGCGGCAGTCGATGTCTCAACAAGCCCGACGCTGAGTTGGTTTGCCGCGGCGGGAGACAGTGTGTATCATTTGCAAATTGATTCGAGCGCCACTTTTGGCTCTACGGCTTATGACGACTCAACGCTCACAGGCGTCTCTCATGCCATTCCGGGTTTAAGGAATGCAACGACGTACTATTGGCGTGTGAGTGTGAAAGATAGTGCGAGCGCCGGCGGTGGAACGAGCGCATATTCAACAGCCCGCAATTTTACAACATGGGCAGAGACACCCGTAACCCCTCAATTGCCGGTCACTCTCGGGTTGACAGGGAGATTTGCAATTCTATCGTACGCCGCGATCACCAATACCGGTCCTTCGGTTATTACCGGTGATGTCGGAGTGAGTCCTCTCGCCGCATCCAATATGAGCGGATTTGACGCATCCAACGTGGTCGGAACAATCTACGGAGCTGATGCCACAGGTCCTTCAGGTTCTATTGAGTTTCCTTCGCTGCTGACCCAGGCAATGGGTGATCTCACGATTGCCTTTGACGATGCCGCAGGCCGAACGGTCGCCCCCATCGGCGTGTCCGGAAATCTCGGCGGTCAAACCCTCTATCCCGGCTTGTATAAATCCAATTCAGCGCTTGAGGTAACTGCGGGCGATCTTACACTCGATGCACAGGGCGACGAGAATGCCGTTTGGATTTTCCAAATAGCATCCGATTTCAATATGACAACCGATCGCCAGGTCTTCCTGAGCGGCGGCGCGAAGGCTTCCAACATTTTTTGGCAGGTCGGCAGTTCGGCTACGTTTGGAACAACGACAGTCATGAAAGGGACTATTCTGGCCTATGCCGGAATTACGTTCGCAACCGGCGCATCGTTAGAGGGCCGGGCCTTGGCGAGAACTGAAGCGGTGACTTTGCAAACCAACGTCATTGGCGGAACATTGGCCTCCCCCCTCCTTCCGGGAGTATTTTTAGGGACGGCTGCCAATTTCAAGGTTCTGGCCGGCACTAAAATCATCAACACAGGTTTCACGTCGATCACGGGAGACATCGGCGTCAGCCCGGGCACTGAAATAACCGGTTTTCCGCCGGGAACGTTTGGTGTGCAATACCCGGGTGATGCGACCTCTGCCGCAGCGCAAGTGGACCTGCATGCTGCGTATGACAGCACCGTTGCACGGACAGCTGATTCCACGTTGTCCACAGATCTCGGCGGCATAACGAAAATCCTGAGCCCTGGAGTCTACGCTGCCGCTGGCGGAACTTTCGTGATAGTCGACACTCTTACGCTCGATGGCGGCGGCGACGCGAGCGCCATTTGGGTATTCAAAATGAGCGGCGCACTCACCACCGCGACTGACAGTTACGTGAACCTCACGAACGGCGCTCAGTGGTACAACGTTTTTTGGCAGGTCGGCAGTTCGGCAATCCTCGGAGTGAATTCTTCATTCAGGGGAACCCTCATGGCGTTTTCCACCATTACAGCGAATGATGGCGCAGCAATAGGGGGCGGAAGACTACTGGCATTGACTGATTCGGTTTTATTGAACAATAATGCGATTGGCGGAGCAGCGGTGGTAACGACTGTCCGGAAAGTGAACATTCCTGAAGGGTTCACGCTCGCGCAGAACTATCCAAACCCGTTCAACCCGTCCACGATGATTGAATACAGCCTGGAGAAGGCTGCCCAGGTTTCGCTCAAGGTCTACAATGTGCTTGGGCGTGAAGTTGCAACGTTGGTCAACGGCCGCCAGGAAGCAGGCAGCTACACCGTGGCGTTCAATGCCAACAAGGGAACAAGCAGTCTTTCGAGCGGTGTGTACTTCTACCGTTTGGAAGCCGGTTCCTTCATCTCGACGAAGAAGCTGATCCTCATGAAGTAGACCTTCTTGAGAATCATTGTCTTAAAAACGAAGAGTAACTTTGCAGAGCAGAAGACCATGACTCAAAAAAAACATCCCAGAGGAAGCTCGGGCCTCCAGGCAGCAGAAAATAATCCCGACGAATCGACGGCCCTGCCCGATCTTCATCGACGAAATCAGACAGAGGAAGCCATTCCGCAGGAAAACGAGACAGACGAGGAGCGATGGCGGGACGACGGAGGCGAGAGCGGAGAAGTAGTCTGATGATCACCGGCCTGCTCGTCTCGAAGAATGTCCGCGGAAAGTATGTTATTCAAACGACTTGTTGCAGCAGAAGGGCGACGAGCATTTCATCCACATGTGTAGAGAAGAAGGTGCCCATATGAAAACATCAACGTTTATTGCCACTATTGTGGTAATCATTGTTTCGATCGCCCTTGTGACGGGGTGTGGAGCCAGCAATGCGGTGCAGGGTGGAGCGATTGGGGCAGGTGGCGGCGCTGTCGCTGGTGGCCTTATCGGCTACGCGGCCGGGAACACCGCCCTTGGCGCCATCATTGGAGCAGCCGTGGGTGGAACTGCCGGCGCCCTTATCGGCCACAGCATGGATAAGCGGGCAGAAGAGATGAGACAAGATCTGTCGAATGCGACAATCGAACGGGTCGGTGAGGGAATCAAGATCACCTTCGACTCCGGAATTCTTTTCGAAACGAACTCATCAGAATTACAGTACGCTGGAAAGTCGAACATCGAGAGCCTTTCGAGGATCCTGAACAAATATCCGGACACCGACATTCTCGTCGAAGGCGATACCGACAATGAAGGGTCGGAAAACTACAATCAGTTGTTGTCAGAGCGACGCGCCCAATCTGTTGCGAATCAGCTCAAGAGCCAGGCTGTTGCGGGCTCGAGGATTTCCACTGTGGGTCTTGGCGAGTTGAATCCTGTTGCTTCGAACGATTCGGAAGCAGGCCGCCAGCAAAACAGGCGTGTGGAAATTGCCATTTTCGCAAATGAGAGAATGAAGGACGCTGCCGAAGACGGTGAGCTCAATTGACTGAACGCGCAAAGCATCCCACACCATCAATGAACATGAAGACATCATCAGGAAAAAGTCATTTTGTGAAGTATTCACACTTCGTGACGATGGCGTTGGGTCTGTTTCTTCTTTCACAGGCGTCCGTTGCACAAGAGCGCACATTCGGCCTTGGAATCATCATCGGCGAGCCCACTGGCATCAGCGCTAAGCTGTGGACCTCGAACGACAACGCTTTCGATTTTGGTCTTGGCTGGTCTGTGGGCGGAGATCGGATCGGGCGGTACAATGGTACGTATACAGGAGGAAGCCGTGTTCACTTGCATATGGATTACCTATGGCATGCATTCAACGCGATTCATTCGAGTGAGCGGTTTCCTCTGTATTACGGAATCGGCGGCCGTCTGAACAGCGGCGGCGGCTATCAAAGCTCGTTTGCCGTGCGTGGGGTGCTTGGAATCGCATGGTTGCCGCGGGAAACACCCATTGACGTGTTTCTGGAAATTGCTCCATCACTACAACTTACACCCTCCACGGGTTTTGGTATCGATGCCGGTTTAGGGGCGCGGTATTTCTTTTAATGAATCCCCTGAATCAGGACATCATGATACATTTCATGCATTGTAAGCAGACCCAAGGAAGATTTATGAAGCGGTTCATGTTCAGCATTCTCAGCCTGGCATTCCTTGTTTTGATGAATGCCTGTACCCCGGAGGAAGCGGCCCCGCAGTTCCGCATATACAATGAACGATCGGACAAGGCCAATGTCCAGATACAGACGTCCGGGGGTAACACGATCAATATCAACGATGTCCTCCCCGGCCAAACAACGGGGTACCAATCAGCCACAGAGGGGGCTATTGTCGCCACTGCCGTGATTCAGAACGAGTCCGTATCACCGACAGCATCATTTTATGCATGGAAAGATATACGATCCACCGTTGTCATCCAGACGGGCACCACGCCGTCAATGCGCATCGATCAGTAAGGGAACAAAAGGGATACTACTAATGAACAATTCAATCAACAAGGAATTAATGACCGTGGTGTTCGGCTTCCTTTTCATTGGAAGTGCGGCGGCTATTCTCGGCATGTATCGGGTGGCAAACCATACAGAGCGTACCCCCGGCTGTGTTATTCAGGAGCCCGATGGAGGGACGTTTGTGTATGGAGCTCATGCCTGAGCCCCATCGGGTCGGGGATCTCCCTCGCCCATGTGTCGCACGATGAGGTAATGATGAGACTGTACTATTACTCGAATACTGAAAACACATTCATGGAAGCGAAGTGGGTTCGTGGAAGATTCATTGCGGGGATTCTCCTGGGCGCCATTCTTCTCATGGGTGTCGTAAAATCTGTCGGTTATGCCATGGAGTCCAGTTCGGTCGATGCCCTTATGTTGGAAAACGGAATTCTTCAGCGGCAGGTGAGCCTGCTGTCTCCCCGGGTGCATGCGCTTGAAATGAACGTGGGTCAATTCAGCGATCAACTCAATGCATTCGATGTCGTCCTTCGTTCTGTTGATGTTGCCGGTAACAGATCGAGTTTTACAATGCCCGTGGTAAGTTCACTTGTATCCGTCCCCTCCCCGGCCCTTGCAAAGCGGGACTAACAAGAAAATCTGAAAGGCAACCATCATGCTTTACGTCATTGCTGTCATTCTGGTCATATTGTGGATCCTGGGGTTCGTCACGTCCACCATGGGGGATTTAATTCACATTCTTCTGGTGATCGCCATTATCGCGGTCCTGCTGAGAGTTATTCGCGGACGAAAAGTTCTCGATGCTTGAACCAAAGAGAGTTTCCATCAACGTCGTACTTGAGAGAAGTCATTTATCAGGAAGGAAGTCTGCCATGAAACGTCTCATTTTCAGTACCCTCCTGGTCGCAGCGTTCGGTTTTCAGAGCCACGTCCAGGCACAATTCATGGATTCCAAGCTTGGGTGGGGATTGGCCGCGGGCGGATCGCACGGAGGCAATTCCAAAGCCGACCGGTGGGATTTCCAGTTTCGCGGGATCCTTCAATTCGACATTTCACCAACGTTTATTGGAGAAGTCGGATTGGGCTACGCCAAACTCAGAGCCACTGACGTGTATTCGGTGCAGACAGGTCTGGCGGATCTTCGCCTGCTCTTCAGCCCATTCTCTCTGCCGAATCTGAATCCGTACCTCTATGCGGGTTTTGGCGTGTCAAAGGCCCTTAACACTGATGGCTCCAGCCTCCTGGCAATGGTCCCTCTTGGTGTGGGTGTCCAAACAAGTATCTCCGACGGGATCTTCTTGTCCGTCAACGGAGGATATACCCTGTCACTGTCCGACCAAATGGACGGGCGTGTGCGTTCCGATACGGATCTCAATTCTCTCACCAGCGGGAAGCATGATGGATTTTACGGTTTTACCATCGGGCTCTCGTTTACACTGGGAAGCAGTTATTTGGCGGAAGCTGAACGAGAAAAGGAACTTGCGAGGGCAGAAGCGCTTCGGGTGAAGCAAAATGCCGACGCAGCCGCAGAGGCACAGCGCGTAAGGGATTTGACCGATGCAGAAGCACGTCGGGTCAAAGAACTGAATGATGCTGAGGCATTACGGATCAAAGAAGGGACGGACGCAGAGGCGAGGCGGCTCAAAGATCTGTCCGACGCTGAGGCGCGTCGGCTGGCGGAACAAAAGGACAAGACTGGCGGCAACACGGTCATCATCCTCGAAAGGGGGAAGAAAGTGGTTCTGAGGGGCGTCAATTTTGAAACCAACAAGGCGACACTGACAAGCGATTCGCGTGATATCCTTACAAGGGCTTACAACGCCATGGTCGCGAATCCCGACGTCTCGGTGGAGATCAGCGGGCACACGGATGCTGTGGGAAGTCAGGAAAGCAATCAGATCCTGTCGCTGAAACGGGCGCAGGCAGTAAAGAACTGGCTCGTCCAGAACGGCATTGCGTCGAGCCGGATGAAGACAGTCGGCAAGGGTGAAAACGAGCCTATCGCATCCAATGCAACGATCTCAGGCCGCGCCGAGAATCGGCGCATTGAGTTCTATGTTGAGCAATAATTAGAGAATAGAATATAGTGCAGAGGGCATAGTGGAAACTGATTTTGTTTCATTGATACCAACCTGGGAAGGTTACTATGAAAAACAGAACTGAAAATCCAGGAACTGTCTCAAGCAGGGGGAAGCATTTCCTCGGAGTAATGCTGATGCTTGCTTTGATGGCGCATGCGGTCGCTATTTCTCAGGGTACTGCCCCGCCACTTGGAACTTCAGCCAATTTCGGGATTCTGGCTCGAGCGGCTATTACCGGGACTGCTACCATTACTGGCAATGTCGGGACGCTAAGTGGCCCGATTAGTGGCACTATAACAGCAGCTCCGGGATATACAGTTTACCCGGTGAACGACGGTGTTGTTCAGACAGCCATTACGGATTTGAACGCTGCTTATCTTAACGCTGCCGGACAGACAGGAGACTCTACTCTAGCGGGCGGTATCCTCACCGGGGTCCTTTCGCCCGGTGTCTATATACTTTCGGCAGCGACTCCTAATTTGATTGATTCAGTCACACTCGATGGTGGAGGAGACGCTAACGCCGTCTTCGTTTTCCAGGCAAGTTCCACTCTTATAACGGGAGATGGCAGCAGTGTCATCCTCACTGGCGGTACCCAGTGGATCAACGTTTTTTGGCAAGTCACCAGTTCTGCGACTCTGGCAGCGAACTCTGCTTTTGAGGGAACCGTACTCGCAAATACAACCATCACGTTGGGTGCCGGCGCAACGGTCTATGGCCGATTGTTAGGCGGAGCGGTGACCACGACCGGCGCGGTTACGGCAAATTCTGATGTATTGCCGGTGCAACTCACGTCTTTTGTTGCAATGGCCAATCGCATGAGTGCAGAACTTCACTGGTCAACGGCAACAGAAGTGAATAATTATGGGTTTGAGGTAGAGCGCAGAAGCGTTACGAGTTCCGGGTTGCGGGTTGCGGGTTCAAATCAACACGAAACGCTCAACACGCAACACGCAACCGAATGGGTTACAATCGGATTCGTCCCCGGTTCCGGAACTTCAACCTCACCCCGGGACTATTCCTACACCGACAAAAATCTGTCTCCCGGCCGTTATGCGTATCGGATGAAGCAGGTGGACATGAGTGGAGCATTTTCCTATCACGGTTCGGCTGAAGTCGAGATCGGGCTTACGGCAAAGAAGTTCGAGCTCGAATCGAACTATCCCAACCCGTTTAATCCCACCACGACCATCCAGTTTACGCTGGCAGACGATGGATTGGCATCGTTACGGGTGTATAACATGCTGGGACAAACGGTGATGACATTGTTTGACGGCATTGCAGAGGCTGGAAAGCTGTATCAGATGACGTTCGACGCTTCGCGATTGCCGAGCGGACTCTACTTTGCGCGCCTGGAATCCGGCAGACAGCAAATGATGCGAACGATGGTACTGATGAAATAACCCTGCGCACCTGAGGGTATGAGAACGACTGTTGTTGGGACAATGAAAGCGGAACGAACAACGAAACGAGCTGATAACGGTATTCCTCATTTCACACAACTTGCATGGTGATCCATGGAAGAGAATTTTGGAAACGGAGAGCAATCTGCATCTCAATCATCCACAGGCAATCAGCAGGAGGGTGTTGTATTCCTTGGCTGGCAGAATACTGCTTCGGGTGAGAAGATTGCACTCTATAACGTGACGGCTGAACACCATCCGCTCTACGGCTCTACGGTGACGGACGGAACCCTGCGAGCGCATGATTTGCCGGTTCCGCACCCCCCGGGGGGCGGCGAAAACAACGTGTAAAATTGACAACGCTGCACTGTGCCTCTCAACGCGGGAGTCCGAATGACAATCCTCATAACGTTTGTCGTGTGGTCCTTCTCAATAGCGATCTTGATTAAAGTTCTGCAGCATGTCCACGGCTGCGATGAGCAGATGCGGAGAATGATGGTGGGCAAGCAAGGGCCATTGCATCATAGCGGGGCCCTCAGAAAGAGCAGGCAAGTTCACAAACAACGCCGGGGTGTGCGGGCAGGATTGTTGAGACCCCACGCAGCACACTCCCCTGGAGCATTCAACGTTCTTTCACATTCATAAAAGGAGTAGTAATGAAAACACGCATGGGTTTTGCATGGTTCGCCATGATGATTGTTCTGGCCTTCCCGGCAAGTGGGCAGATCCAAAAACACTTCAGCGATGTGTCAAACAAAGTGAAGGCAACAGAGGATGCAACCGAAAAACGTGTCATCCTCAATGAATCGTTCGAGAGCATGCTGAAAGCTCTGGACATGGTCCAAGGCTCGCCGTCGATCTCGAAGGCGGATCTCGCCGGCATCGATCGCGTGAAAGCGACAGTCCGCGAGAAGCAGGACGAGCTCTCAGGGCTCAACGGATTCAATCGCGTGCCGGATGCGCAGCTCAACGCGTTCTCCGCGTACGTTGTCCAGGATATGGAACAGGCTGATCAGATGATCACCATCAGTGTTATCACCCTGCTCCTGATCCTCATTCTGGTTGTGCTCATTCTGTAATTGTTTTTTTACGGGTAACGATTCCCGCGTCGTCATGGAACACCTGTACAGCAATGCGAGGACGGCTGCCCGCCATGTGTTTGCAGGCCTGTGGTGTGTGTTGATGGGCGGGCTTCTGTCCTCATGCAGTTCCGACATTGCGCAGGTTGAGCGAGACTGGGAAGCGGGTGCGTCCGGTGTACGGTTTTCAATGGTGTTCGTCATTCATGGTGACGGTAACTACAGTTACCATGACACCGCCGGCACTGAATACCGGGCCGACGAGGTGGCACTGGCAGCGGCGAAAAGGGTTGCGCAAGAGAACCCCGAAGCCGAAGTGTTCATTTTTCATCAGAAACCAAGACGCCTCTTCCTGTTCTTGTTTCCGCTTCGCAGTGGAGAGTTCTCCTATTACCGGAACGGGCGGCTTATCGCCAATGAATCGTACCAGCGCGATGAGGACCAACCGCACTTCGGTCCCGAGCTGGAACTGTATCGCCGCTTTCCCGCTGACAATCAGATCGGGAAGGTGGGCGTATTTCTTTACTACGGTCACGAGATCCCCGAAGTCGGGGGCGAGGGCTACGATGCATCCACGCCGGATCGGACGTTTACCATTCAAGACCTCGCCGCCGGTTTGCGGGGATTCACGCATCAGTCCGGAAGACTGGATTTGCTTGTCCTCTCCACGTGTTTTGGCGGCACCCCTCATACGATCGGAGCGCTCGGTTCGTTTGCGCGTACGATCATCGCTTCCCCCGATAATCTTCACTTGTCGTACTTCGATTTGCATCCCCTGGAACGGCTGGATCTCGGTTTGCAGGACGGCGATGTCCCGTCGTTCGCACAACGGTTTGCCCGCCTGGCATTTGACCGGCTGACCAGGGATGTCCAAACAGCGGTGAGTGTTGCGGTGTACGATTCCGACCGTGTGCTGGAATTCATCGATTCGGTTCGCAAAGACTATGATCAGAAGTTGACAGCTTTGAATGGAGAGATGCAGGCCTTTCGGGATGCTATGGAACGGTGCGATTGCGCCGAACTCCCTCCGTTTGTGCTTCCAATGATGAACCGTGGGGTCGATGTGCTGTACCGGTCGGCGCGCTTTGGGCGATCCGCGCAAAAACAGAGCCATTCAGGATGGGAATGCTGGAAGGGAAAAGAACCACAACCTCCCGGCTCGCAGACGACTGGGTCGGCTCTTGAATAGAAAATGGAGCGTTGCACAATGAAAAACAACGGGACGAAGCATCGGGAACTGACCGCAGAGTTGGAATCCATCTCTCAGACAGTGCATGACATTGAATTTTTACTCACCGGGACCGGGAAAACAGACGCGGCGAACGATCACCCATCGATGAGTGACCTGCGGACCTCCGAGCTCCGCTACCGACGGCTCTTTGAAACAGCTCAAGACGGCATCCTGCTTCTCGATGCTGAAACCGGAGCCATTACCGATGCAAATCCCTTCATCGTGAAAATGCTGGGATATTTATTGGATGAAATGATCGGGAAACGATTATGGGAAATCGGCGCATTCCGGGATGCTGCAGCCAGCAAAGCCGGGTTTAAAGAATTACAGCAAGAGGAATATATCCGTTATGACGATCTGCCCTTACAGACCAAGGACGGGCAAAGCCGGCAGGTGGAGTTTG
>JBBDYD010000147.1:12493-31608 GCA_040901865.1 Bacteroidota bacterium
TAAGTAATGTTTACCTTGTCAAGGGCAAAAAGGTCATTCAATGCAATATCCGGGATGTCACGGATCGTAAGCATGCGGAGGGAGCGTTAAAGGAAAGTGAAGAACGCTATCGTCGTTTATTTGAAGCTGCTCAAGACGGGGTCCTGCTTCTTAATGCTGAAACCGGAGCCATTGTCGATGCAAATCCCTTCATCGTGAAAATGCTGGGATATTCATTGGATGAATTGATCGGAAAACGATTATGGGAGATCCGCGCGTTCCATGATGCAGCGGCCAGTAGATCTCGGTTTAAAGAATTACAACAAGAGGAATATATCCGCTACGAGGATCTGCCCTTACAGACCAAGGACGGGCAAAGCCGGCAGGTGGAGTTTGTAAGTAATGTTTACCTTGTCAAGGGCAAAAAGGTCATTCAATGCAATATCCGGGACATCACTGAGCGCAAGCAACTGGAAGTGCACCTCGAGGCGAGCGAGGAACGCTACCACCTGTTATTTGAGAATAGCATTGATGCCATATTCCTCACTTCTCCCGACGGCAGGATTTCTGCCGTCAACCCGGCCGCGTGCCAAATGTTCGGAGGGACGGAAGAAGAAATCAAACGAGCAGGCCGAAATGCCATCGTTGATTCCTCTGACCCGCGCCTGGGGCTTGCGTTGGAGGAACGCGCCCGAACCGGTAAGTTTGCAGGTGAACTTACATTCTTGCACAGGAATGGTACAAGGATCAGCGGCGAAGTATCTACGGCACAATACAATGACAAAGAGGGTGATGTCAGATCAAGCATGATCATTCGCGACATTACCGAGCGCAAGCGAACGGAGAATGCTTTGCGCGAGAGCGATGAAAAATTCCACCAGCTGGCGGACAACATCACCGATGCGTTTTGGATCCGTTCGCCGGACATGAGCGAGGTGCATTATGTCAGCCCGGCCTTTGAGCGGATTTGGGGCCGTTCCGTGGAAAGCCTGTTTGCAAATCCTCAGCAGTGGCCTGAATTCATACTGGCGGAAGACCGTGAACGTGTGCTGGGCGCCTTTGCCGGCCTCACGGAGGTCGGCTCGAGTTTGGACATTGAGTATCGCATCGTTCGCCCCGCCGGCGAGATCCGTTGGGTTCGTGTCCGGGGCTTTCAAGTCCGGGATGCCGCGCATAAGCTCATCCGCCACATTGGGATCGTTACGGACATCACCGACCGCAAGCAGGTGGAGGTCCACTTGCAGCAGAGCGAGGAACGCTACCGGCGTCTTGTGGAGTTTTCCCCGAGTGCCATTATGGTACACAGCCTTGGTAAGTTCGTCTACGTTAATCCTGCTGCCATCAAACTCCTTGGAGCATCAGATGCATCGGAACTGCTCGGCAAATCAATTCTCGATATCGCTCACCCGGATTACAAAGAACTCGTTCGGGCCGGGTTAGCGACAGGAATCAATGAAAGCATGGTTCTGTCATCGGTGGAGGAAAAATTCATCCGCCTGGATCAAACGGTGATCGACGTCGAAGTGGGTGCCCTACCGATTGAATACGACGGGATGCCCGCGATCCAGTATGTTGTACGGGACATTACGCAACAAAAGAGACTTCAACAGCAGCTGGTCCTGTCGCAGAAGGGCGAGAGCATCGGCACGCTGGCGGGCGGTATTGCCCACGACTTCAATAATATCCTCGGTATTATCCTTGGATACACATTTTTAATAGCGAAAAACAAATCAGACGCCCCGAAGTTGGCCGAGAACATTGCGGCTATTAATCAGACCGTTCAACGGGGTGCGGCACTTGTCCGTCAGATCCTGACGTTTGCCCGGAAAACAGACGTTACATTTGAACCGATAAGCCTGACAGAGCTGGCCCAGGAGCTTATTTCCATGTTCCAGCAAACGTTCCCGAAGATTATTACGTTCACAACACTCTTTCCAAAAGACCTTCCCTTCATTCTCGCGGACAAGACTCAGATCGACCAGGCGATATTAAATCTCTGTGTCAACGCCCGGGATGCCATGCCCACCGGCGGGTCTATTACCATCAAAGCAGAGGAGCACACGGGAGAACGGGTGAAAGAACAATTCCCGGCCGCTGATCAGGATTCCTATATCTGCCTCAGTGTGTCTGACAACGGGGAAGGAATGAATGAAGAAGTACGGAGAAGGATGTTTGATCCATTTTTCACGACAAAGCCGCAAGGAAAAGGAACAGGGCTGGGATTGTCTGTCGTCTATGGGGTTGTGCAGTCACATCGGGGTTTTATCAATGTGGAGAGCGAAGTGGGACAAGGAACCACCTTCCGGTTGTACTTCCCGGTTCCGAATGCGAGCGTGACGCGGGCCGATGCTCGTCCGGTGAAACAATTTGAATCCGGCGGCACGGAAACGATTTTAGTCGTCGAGGACGAATCACTTCTGCTGGAGATGGTGCGTTTTTTGCTTGAGTCGAAGGGATACAAGGTGCTTGTCGCACACGATGGCGCAGAAGCGATTGAACAATACAAGAACCACAGACAAGAGATCGCTCTTGTGCTCACCGATCTGGGGCTCCCGAAGATGACAGGGGCCGAGGAGTTCAAGAGACTCAAAGAGATTGATCCGGACGTCAAGGTTGTGTTTGCCAGCGGATTTATTGACCCGGATGTTAAATCTGAACTCCAGAAAGGCGGCGCGGACGACTTTCTCCAAAAACCCTATATGGCGGGTGAAATCCTGCAGGTTGTCCGGAGCGCGCTGGATAAACAACGTGCGGAAGGATAATCGATGCAAAGACCATCTGAATGTTGAGGCGGCATGCATGGTTTCGCGCGACAAAGAATATGCTGAAATCTCTCTTCGTGGATATCATGGCTCTGTGTGTTGTCGTTGCAGTGAATACAACGGCCCAACAGAGAAATACTGCGCTCATCCGGTCGGTCCTCGAAGATGAAGGCATCAGCCTTACCCTGGACAAGGCCTCCTATTTCCCCGGCGACACGGTCCGGTTGGCGATTCAATTGGAGGACAGCACCACAACGGCGAGCGTTATTCCTGCAATTGCCATCGAGGGAGTGAAGCTCACGCCTGCCGGGCCTGATTCGTATGTTGCAGTCCTTCCGAATAATGTCATGCCGGGGTCCTATCGGATTCTCCTTAACACGAAAAGGACAAGTGGCAGGAGAGTTGTCCTTGAGACAAACCGTATCATTGAAATCGAAGAATCTCAGGTTGTTGAGCGGCTCGAAAAATTCGTGGGCATTTCTCCATCGGCCGGCGGAAGCGACCTGCGGACCGCGGTAACGCTTGACCGCTGGCAAATACGGGCTCTTCAGGTGGAGTTCCGGCGGGACAGTATTGGGTCGCAGATGGGGCCTCAGTTTGTGACAATCACACCGTCGGTGCATTTACGGGACGGCACCACCATGCAATCGTTTGAGCGGCGCGTCGTCACATTCAAAAGTCACGGCGACCGGGAACTGGATCGGGCGGTGTTCATTCAATACCGTACGGCATACGGCCCCTATGCCGCGATAAGCACAGAGGAACTCGAACGAGTGATCCTCCCGTTCGATTCCCTGCCTGCATGGGCGATTATCAAGGTACGGATCGAGCCGGATTACACAATAAGGATCGGCGCCTACGACCGGTCGAATTCCGTCACACGTTATTTCCGTGTACGCGGCCCGGCCATAGAGGTCGGCTTCTCGCTCGGGATCCCCAAGGTGTTATATGATACACAAGCCGCAGATAGCGTCACCTATGGCAACACCAGTGCGATGGTGAGGTTTTACAATGTGAGCCTGGAATCAGGAAGGCGATTCCCGGTCAGTCTTGGCGTTGGAACTTTTGGGGTCAACTCGCCGATCGATGTGGGCGTTGGCCGCGGCGGCTTTGCCGTGTCGTTGTTCCTGGACCTGGTCGAGTTGATGAGGACGTTCGACATCGAGTTTATCAAGAGCATCAATGCCGGCATGGAAGTGAGCCCTTTCTTCTCCATCGGAAAGAGAGCACGTCTGTTGATTAACGCGCAGGTGAGTCTTGCGCTCTAGCAGGCGGCGGTACAAAAGCCAAAAGCGTTATGATTTGTTTTTTTGGTTGTGGTTTCGAGTTGTACAGGAACGGGAACGAGAAACTAACCAACCACAACCACCAACAAATAACTCATAACGCCTTACTTCGTTCCTCGTTTCCGGTTATGGTTAACATGAGACGGGCAATCACACTTATGAAAATCGTGCTTGTTACCGGTTTCCTCGTGCTGTCGATGACGGTGTATCAGTGTACTTCAACACCGCCCAAATTCACGCCTTATGAATTCATCGACGAGCACTTCGTTATGACCGTGGACTCCGTGGTCTATCTTGAGAGAACAGCTTGCTACGGGTCCTGTCCTGTTTATCGGCTTGCGTATGTGAGTGATGGAAGGGTGTTTTTCGAGGGCTCCGGTTTCACTGATCAGCGGGGACTCATGAGAGGTACAGCAGACCGATCGAACTTTCAAAACCTGGTTCAACAGATGACTTCTGCGGGTTTTCAGTCCCTCAATGATGAATATCTGGACGACGGTTGCAGTCAATTGTCAACCGACTCGCCCAGTGCCATTGTAATACTAAAACTGGGCGGTCAGTTGAAACGTGTCAATCACTACCATGGATGCAATGGCTTTCCTGGTGAAATGGAATTACTTTCTCTCGAGGAAGCAATAGACAGTTTGACAAACAGCAAGCGCTGGGTAGGTCAGAGGTAATGTGCCCGGCTCAGGGTTGCTCAAGAACCGTTCTCCCAGGAACGAAAACCAAAAACCGGCCAACATCAACACCAAAAAACTAAGAACGCTTTCAAGCGAAAATCTCTCCATCACCCCGAAAAGCACCGGAGGAACAATGCAGCAAGCAAATGCAGTATTGGAAGGATATGCGCCGATCAGTTCCGCTGGAGATGTCGATACGGCGGAATTAAACGGGGTCCGCGAACTCCATGTGACGCTTGTCCGGGCAACCAACTATACCGATGACGGGTACCCGATTAAAATGAAGATGTGCGTCATTCGGAGCAATACGCTCAGCCAGATGGCAACGCTGACGCGCGATATTGTCAGTGACCCGTTCTTCAAAGGAATCAGGGTCAATGTCTGCACAATCGATGAAGCGTATGAAAACGTACCGGTGAGCGAGATACTGAGGCGATCGAAACAACCGGGCGTCAGGTCGATCGTCATGATTGTCGGCGTTCAATCGAACCAGTTTCCGCGTGCACAGGATATCGCTTCCTGGTTTCTCCCGCATAATATTCCCGTTTTGATCGGCGGCTTCCACGTCAGCGGCATGCTTGCGATGATCGGGGAGACGGAGGATCTCAAAAGAGCCGAGTCGAATGGTATTATCCTCGTTGCGGGAGAAGTGGAGAACGGACGATTACCCGCGGTGCTGAAAGACGTTATTCGGAAGAATCCGAAATCATTGTATAATTTCCTGAATCCCACACCCGATATCACCAATCTTCCGATACCGCGGCTCACCAGAGACGACTTCAAGAAGTCCGCATCGTCATTCGCGACGATCGATACCGGGCGCGGTTGTGTTTTCAATTGCGATTTCTGCACGATCATCAACGTTCAGGGAAGAACCATGCGGTGCAGGGATCCCAAACAGGTGGCGGCATTTGCCCGGCAAAGTTACCTCGAGGCAGGCGTCACGCATTGTTTTTTCACGGACGACAACATCGCGCGAAACCCGCGATGGCGTGAGCTCTTCGACGAGCTTATCCATCTGAAAGAACACGAAAACATTCCGTTCACGTTCATGATGCAGAGCGACCTCGCCGCAATGAGAATGCCGGGAAACGATTTTTTCCCGCTTGCCGCCCGTGCCGGGTGCAATCAGGTATTCCTGGGTGTGGAAAGCGTCAACAAAGAGAACCTTCGGGCGCAAACGAAATTTCAGAACCAGGTTCATCACTATAAAGACCTTGTCGATCATTGTCATTCGCTCGGCATCACCTGTCATGCGGGGTATATTCTCGGACTGCCGTTTGATACACCGGGAAGCATCAAGGAGGATATTGGCGAATTGCAGCGGATGGGATTTGATTCCGCTTCGTTCTACATCCTCTCGCCGTTGCCGGGATCGAAAGACCACCAGCTCTGGTGGAACGAAGGCCGGTGGATGCATGAAGACTTTAACACCTATGATTCGGCGCATGTCGCGGTGAAGCCGGAACGCATGACGCGTGAAGAACTGCAGAACGCGTGGCATGATGCATGGGAACAGTTCTATTCGAACGAGCACATGGTGAATGTCCTTGACGTGTGGCAGCATGACAAATGGCATTACTGGGACCGGATGTCTTTTTTTGCATGGTACCTGTATGCCTCGAGAATCGAGCGATTACATCCGATGAACTGCGGCTTTTGGACCGTCCGGTACCGTGATGACCGCCGTCCCGGTTTTCCCAAAGAGGCGTTGATTCCGTTCTGGTGGAGACGTTTCCTGACGACCGGCAAACGATTGCGCGGCATAGCGGGTCTCTATTTCCAGCTCCAGGAAGTATGGCTCAGAAGCCGTCCGAAATCCAAAACAGAAGAAGCCCTGCTCGAATTGATTGCCGCGGCCAAGAAAGACGTTGTCGATTGGAGAGATGTAAAGGCGAAAGAGCTCGTTGGCTACTACAAGAAACTGCAACAGAGAGTTCCGGAAATAGAAATCCCCACAATTCCCATGGTGTGGCTGATGAAAAAAAATCCCGTAAAACGTGTCTATACACGTTCGTATTTTCAGAATATCTGGAGGCATTGGTATAAGCATGTTTGGAATCCGGTGAAATGGCTGGAGGTATGCACGTTTGAGCTTGTGAACGCAGTCCGGTTCTTCATCGACTTTACAAGGAAAGAGAAGGGCCCGCGGAATGCTTCGTGGGGAATGAGAACGGGAGCCATCCATGAATAAAACAATCTCAGCCGCGCTCCTTGCCGGAGGCATTCTTCTTCTGATCTTTGGCGTCATCGCTTATGACTCACAAAGCTCCGATATCTCCCGGTTTTTTACCGGTTCAGCCACCGACAAGGCGATATGGATGTTGGTGGGCGGTGTGGTGGTGACGGTCCTTGGGGCGGTGGGTCTGTTTCGTGGATCAAAGCCGGGTTGAGGGACAACAAATGAAAAGGCCATGAGACAGCACGAAATTGGTTTCTCTCGCTTTGCAAAAGGATTGTTGGTCGGAGGTCTGGCGGGGAGCGTCGCATCATTAGTGTACGTCTCGAGGAGAACGGGAAGATCCCACGATGCTTTCACGCATGAAGGCGCCCGATCTCAAAGGATGGACCTGCTCCCTGCGCCGAATGACGAAGATTTCATAGAGGCGGGAAAACCCGCGAAGTCCTCCGTCGGTTGGCGCGTACTGCGCTCTCTTCTTTACATCGGGTTGATTAGTATCAATGTGAGAATAAAATGAACACCATCAAATTCCTATGACGAACACCTCGCATGATCTCGACGGAACGCGATTCCTCCTGATCACAGCATCGATTGTGATCATTATCTATGGCGTCAATCAGGCGCAGGCGATGATCGCATTGTTTCTGGTCTCCACGTTTCTCGCCATCATCGCGACACCGGCCGTTCTCCTGCTGGAACGGAAGCGTGTCCCTACGTTTCTCGCGGTCATGATTGTCATGGCGGTCATTATTACTCTTCTTTTCTTTATCAGCGGAATCGTCTTCTCGTCCCTGAACACTTTTGCCGACACGTTGCCTTTCTATCAGAAACGCTTCCACGAAGAAGTCCTGGCGCTCAACACGCTGTTGGCAAGCAAGAACATCATCGTCACGGAGAAAGTCCTGCTTGAATACCTCAATCCCGGTTCGGTATTGAGTCTGACGGCCGGCTTGCTCAAAGGGATGGGTGTGGCGTTTTCCAATATGATCCTGATCCTCCTGACGTTAATATTCATTCTTCTTGAGGCCTCAAGCTTCTCCACCAAGCTCCGTTCCCTGCTCGGCGATCCAAAACGCGCCTTTCCGAATTTCGCGAAGTTCCTGAACGATATGAAAACGTACATGATCATCAAGACGGTCATCAGTTTGGCCGCCGGAATCATCCTGGGGATCTGGTTGTACATCCTCGGCGTGGATTCTCCCGTCCTCTGGGGGTTCGTGGCCTTTCTGCTCCACTTCATCCCGAATCTGGGCCACATTATCGCCGCCGTTCCTCCGATTCTCCTGGCGTTCATTCAACTCGGAATGGGACCCGCGCTCCTTGTCGCGGGTGGTTATCTTGTCGTTGGTTTCACACTCGGAAACGCCGTCGAACCGCGGCTTATGGGCCGAAAACTCGGGCTCTCAACCCTGGTGGTCTTTCTCTCCCTTATTATTTGGGGCGGTCTGTTCGGCCCGGTTGGAGTCATTCTGTGCGTGCCGTTGACCATGACTATGAAATTCGCATTTGAGAATAATCTCGAAACTCGTTGGATCGCTGTTTTGCTTGGTTCTGAAAGGTCCGCGGAGGACCTGCCGCCGGTGTTGAAAAAGAAAACACGTGCCGCAGGACGACCATTGAAAGACGTTTGACCTGGACCCCTCCAAAAAGGATTAACTACACTTTCATCCCTTTGGTCGATTGGTTTTCAACAGCACCATGGGTATTCTTGTCTCAAATGTGAAGAGATTGTCGCGGCAATCGAAGGCCAGCGGTTGAAGATCACCGGAGGAATGCAGTTGCAGGTACTAAGGAGGATTCAATGAGACATTTGAGCATGGTCGTGTGTGGGAGCGTTCTCTTTGCCGCAGTGATCGCCGGTTGCGGAGGCGGCGCGGTGATTAACAAAGAACCGTCAACATCGGCGATCCGGGCAGCGGAGGAGGTTGGTGCCTCCGGTGTTCCCAGCGCTTCTTTGTATTTACAGCTCGCTAAAGAGGAGTTGGAACAGGCCCAGGGTCTTGCAGCAAAGGGTGAGAAAGAGGAGGCGGAGTCAATGCTGCAGCGTGCGCAGGCCGATGCAGAACTGGCGGTCGCGCTTTCCCGCAGTGACGCCGACAAGAAGGAAGCTACAGAAGCGATTGAGCGGGCACGACAACTCCGTCAAGACAATTAAATTCCTCACCAAAGGGAGTCTCCAATGAAATTCATTCCGTATCTCATTATCATCGCATGCGCCGGCCTGCTCTTTTGGATCAATGGCTGCGCTTCAAGTGTCCCCCCGCCGGAACTCACGAACGCGCGCCTGTCGTACGAACGGGCGAGCACGGGGCAGGCCGCACAATTAGTGCCGGCAGAGCTCCATAAGGCCCATTCGGCACTCATCGCCGCTGAGAGATCGTTCGAGGAGGATCCGACATCGTTCCGCACACGGGATCTGGCCTATATTGCTGACCGCAAAGCCAGAACGGCTGAAGCGCTCGCTTCCACGGTTGCTGAAAATGCAGCCACTGCCAAGGCGAACAAGGATTACCAGTCGACTCAAACCCAGATCGTTAAAAGCGCAAAAGAAGACCTTGCCGCATCGGAACGCAACGTAGAGTTAAAAACAGAACAACTTGCAGCAGAACAAAGTGCGCGGCTCGATGCAGAGACGAGAGCGGCTGACGCACAGGCAAACCTTGCGAAACTTGCGGCAGTGAAGGAGGAAGAGCGCGGTCTTGTCATTACGCTTTCAGGCAGTGTCCTTTTTGCATCGGACAAATCGACGCTATTGCCGGCAGCCACGGACCGGCTGGATCAGGTTTCCGATGCGCTCATGGCAACGAAAGAGCGGAGGCTTACCGTCGAGGGTCATACGGATTCACAGGGTTCTTCCGAGTATAACCAGAATTTGTCGCAGCAGCGTGCCGAAGCAGTGCGCTCGTATATCGTTGCCCGCGGCTACCCGGGCGACCTGATTCAGGCGCGGGGAATCGGCAAAGACAGGCCTGTTTCAGACAATGCCAGTGTCGAAGGCCGGGCGAACAACCGAAGGGTGGAGATTATCGTTGATCGAACAGTCCGATAAAGGTGAAGTATTGCCAAGAAATAGAATCCGGAGACCCGGGAGTTTTCCGGGTCTTCGTGCTTTTTTGGCCCGCGCATTCTGTTGTCAGTTGTTTCGCGATTTTTGCGGAGAGGGAACAGGTCTGCCCGTCGGCGGGCGGTGTTTTGGAGTACAACTTCAAGAAAGGGCACTACAATGATACAGAAAGATATGAATGAGCAAAACAAGGAAATAAGGGCCAAGGCGTATAGTCTCTACAAAGAGCATGGCTTTAAGGACGGTAATGATTTTGTCGATTGGCTTGAGGCGGAAAGGCAGTTGGGAGACGAGTCCAGCTCCAGGCGCAGGAGACGGACGAGAACCATTCTCTTTGTTATTGCGGGACTGCTGGTCGTTATCGTGGCGATTCTGTTGATGATGCTGTACAGGAATAACCAGGTGGTTCTCTCCGAACAAAGCCTGTCTGAATTGAAGGTCCTGATGCTTGTGCTTGACCCGAAGGCTGATGAGAAGCTTGCCGTTTTCGGCGATACACATTTTGATTTTGATCAAGACAGCCTTAACCAGGAAGCCAGGGCGATGCTCGATAAGAATGTTCAGAGCCTGAAGGAAAACCCGACAATCAACGTCCGTATGGCGGGTTATACCTCTGCCAAAGGCACGGAAGAAGTCAATCAGGAATTAAGTGAACGCAGGGCGAATACCGTCAGGAACTATCTGATCCGGCAAGGTATTGCGCCGGAGAGAATCACGGTGATCGGCTATGGCAGGACAAGACCGGCATTGTATGAAGTGACACCCGGTGACATTGATTCAAAGGAAGCCCAGGCGAACATGCGGGTTCTTTTTGAAGTTGTCGTGAAATAGGGCGGCTATGCGCTTACGACAGCCGACACATCCAATCATTCAACGAACGGAGGACCTTAATGAAACCGACCAAGAATCTCGGCATGCTCTTGTTGGGCATATGGCTCATCGTAACGGGGTTGATACCTTTGCTGGACCTCAGTTTTTCTGGGCTCGGTACTCTCATGGCCGTTCTCGCAATCGCCGCAGGAGCGCTGGTCGCCATGGGGCGATAAGGCGAAAGGCGCCCTGAACCACTTGTAGGATTGTGCCTGAGGAAGCTCACAACTCGACACGCCGAATATATCACCGTTGGCTTAAGGGCTGGCTCACTTTCCTCCTTCAAGAGTCAGCCCTTCAAACGGCGATGGTATCTTCGGTGCGAACCAGACAAATGAAAAGGTAGCCGCACTATGAAAGCCCTGGTGTATCACGGTCCGGGCAAGAGAACCCTTGAAGATAAACCGAAGCCGAAGGTAAAAGATCCGACCGATGCCGTTGTCAGAATCACCCTTACGACTATCTGTGGTACAGATCTCCACATTATGAAGGGCGACGTCGCGACTGTCACCGACGGCCGGACGCTGGGTCATGAAGGTGTGGGAGTTGTAGAAGAAGTCGGTCCGAGCGTTTCGAATTTCCGGGCCGGCGACAAGGTGCTGATATCGTGCATTACGTCCTGCGGGAAATGCGATTATTGCCGAAGAGGTATGTATTCCCATTGCGACGACGGGGGCTGGATTCTTGGAAATACGATCGACGGGACACAAGCAGAATATGTCAGGACACCTCATGCCGACACGAGCCTGTACCATGTTCCTGACGGCGCCGATGAGGAAGCCCTGGTAATGCTCAGTGACATCCTGCCGACCGGATTTGAATGCGGGGTGCTCAATGGACAGATCAAACCCGGAGATACGGTCGCCATAGTCGGAGCGGGGCCGATCGGGCTCGCGACGCTCCTCACCGCACAATTCTATTCTCCCGCCGAGATCATCATGGTTGATACAGATGCCAATCGACTTGGCGTTGCGAAAACGTTCGGTGCAACGAAGCTCGTTCAAGGCAATGCCGTCGACGAGATCATGAAACTCACACAGGGGAAAGGCGTTGATGTCGCCATCGAAGCTGTCGGCATCCCCGCCACGTTTGATATCTGTCAATCGATCGTTGCACCGGGCGGGCATATTGCCAACGTCGGCGTGCACGGCAAGAGCGTTGAGCTGCACCTGGAAAAGTTGTGGTCCAGCAATATTACCATCACGACGCGTCTGGTCGATACCGTCTCGACTGCAATGTTGCTGAAGACCGTTCAGGCCGGGAAGCTTCGGCCCGGGCAACTCATTACTCATCACTTCGCGCTCAACGAGATTATGAAGGCGTACGACACGTTCGGCAACGCCGCCAAAGAGAAAGCTCTCAAGGTGATTCTCTCGAATTAGCGAAACGGGAGTCTCCGCCTTACGGATCCGAAAAGGACATTCTTCTTGGAACAAAGAGAACCAAATTCAACGTTCAGCCGAATTGCATTCGTGGGAAATTACTCGCCCCGTCAATGCGGCATTGCGACGTTTACCACGGATCTGTGTGAGGCCGTTGCATCCGCATACATTGAAACGACGTGCATCGCCTTACCGGTCAACGATATCGAAGCCGGTTACGACTATCCGAGCCGGGTTCGCTTTGAATTGACAGAGAAAGACATCCATTCGTACGGACGCGCGGCCGACTTTCTGAATATCAACGATGTCGACCTGGTGTGCCTCCAGTTCGAGTATGGAATATTCGGCGGAAAAGCAGGAAGCCATATCCTGACATTCTTGCGCGATCTGCGAATGCCGATTGTCACAACGTTGCACACGATCCTCAACGTCCCAAGCCGCGATCAGCGACTGGTGCTGGAAGAGGTTGCCGCCCTTTCGGACAGGCTGGTGGTCATGAGTGAACGCGGCTCTGAATATTTGCAGAAAGTCTATCATGTGCTGCCGGAAAAGATCGATGTGATTCCGCATGGTATTCCTGATGTTGCGTTCGTTGACCCGAGTTTTAATAAAGATCTGTTTGGCGTTGAGGGTAAAACGGTTTTGCTGAGTTTTGGGTTACTCTCAGCGAACAAGGGGATCGAAACTGTCATATCTGCCCTGCCCGCCATTGTCGAGCATTATCCCGATGTTGTGTATATCGTTGTCGGTGCGACGCATCCTCATGTTATTCTCCACGAAGGTGAAACGTATCGGCTCTCTCTTCAATGGTTGGCTCAGCAAAAGGGCGTGGAAAGTCATGTTGTTTTTTACAACCGCTTTGTCAGTCTGGAAGAACTTGTTGAATTTATCGGAGCCGCTGACATCTACATTACTCCCTATCTGAACGAGGCACAGATCGTATCCGGAACCCTTGCGTACGCATTGGGGGCGGGTAAGGCAGTCATCTCGACGCCCTATTGGTACGCGCAGGAGATGCTTGCCGAGAACCGGGGTGTGCTTGTTCCCTTCCGTGACCCCGCGGCGCTGGCTGGGCGGGTAATTGGCCTGTTGAACAATGAAGCGGAGCGGCACGCAATGCGCAAGCGTGCGTATATGTTTGGACGGGCAATGATCTGGTCCGAAGTGGCGAAACGCTACATGGGGAGTTTTGAGCGGGCCCGGGCAGAACGCCGCCATTATATTCCGCCGGGATTTAATGCGAAAACACTCGATAGATACCCGAGTGAATTACCTCCCCTGCGATCGGATCACTTGAAAGCGATAACAGATGAAACAGGAATATTACAGCATGCCCTTTTTACCGTGCCGGACTATTCTCATGGATATACTACTGACGACAATGCACGCGCCCTTCTGGTGAGCATTCTCCTGGATGAACTGGGCAGCAGTGAGAGCGCAGGATTGGCTTCCCGTTACCTCGCTTTCCTTGCGTTTGCATTCAATGTCCAGAACAAACGTTTTCGCAATGTGATGGACTATCAGCGCAATTGGTCGGAAGACGCCGGTTCGGACGATAGTCACGGCCGCGCAATTTGGGCATTGGGAACCGTCATGAGCCACTCGACAACAGCGTCGTTCAACAGCATGGCAGGGTGGTTGTTTGAACGATCTCTTCCCTCCATCCTTGTCACAACCAGTCCGCGTGCCTGGGCATTTGCGCTCATCGGCATCTCCGAATATTCACAAAAATATTCCGGCGATCGGATGGCAAACCAGGTCAGCGGAGAATTGGCAAGCCGGCTTTTGAAGTTGTATCAGGATAATCGTTCGGATGACTGGCGCTGGTTTGAAAGCAACCTGACGTATTGCAATGCGGTCCTGCCTCATGCTCTCCTCATTTGCGGCAGGTTGATTCCGAATAGTGCAATGACTGACGCCGGATTGGAGTCCTTACAGTGGCTGGACGAGCTGCAGCGCGCACCTGAAGGACATTTTGTTCCAATAGGTTCGAACGGATTTTATCAATTCGGAAATGAACGGGCCCGCTTCGATCAACAGCCGATTGAAGCGCAGGCGATGGTTTCGGCGTGCCTCGAGGCATTCAGAATTACGGGGGACAAACACTGGAACAAGGAAGCGCGGCGGGCATTTGAGTGGTTCCTCGGACGAAACGACTTGAAGCTTCCTTTGTATGATGCAACAACAGGCGGATGCCGCGACGGTCTGCATCCCGACCGGCTGAACGAGAACCAGGGAGCGGAATCCACGCTCGCATTTCTTCAATCCTTGTTGGAATTGCGCCTGGCAGAACAGACACATTTATCGCTGGAGGGAGTATTAAAACCAACAATCAGCATATAGAACTGTTTCATCGTTATCGCAAGAATCCAATTCTCACGGCAGAACAATGGCCTTATCCGGTCAACAGTGTTTTCAACGCCGGGGCTACGCTATTGCCTGACGGATCAACATTGCTCTTGTGTCGCGTGGAAGACCGGCGGGGACTTTCTCATTTTTGTGCTGCCCGATCCGCAAACGGAATCGACGGTTGGAACATCGATCCCAAACCGACGATGCACCCCGATCCTGAAAATTTCCCGGAGGAACTCTGGGGGATTGAAGATCCACGGATTACCTTTGTGCCGGAATTAAAAAAATATGCGATCGTGTACACCGCGTACACACGTGACGGTCCCGGCGTTGCGTTAGCCCTTACAGAGAGCTTTCATACCTTTGAACGCTATGGCGTGATAATGTCACCTGAAGATAAGGATGCAGCGCTGTTACCGCGTCGCATCGACGGCAAATGGACTTTGATTCATCGCCCTGTCAGCGCACCGAGGGCTCACATGTGGGTTTCGTACTCGCCGGATCTGAAACATTGGGGCGCCCATACACTCATGATGGAAGCCAGGAAAGGCGCGTGGTGGGATGCAAATAAAATCGGTCTCTCCCCACCGCCCATTGAAACGACTCAGGGATGGTTGGTGATCTATCATGGTGTAAGGCAGTCGTGTGCCGGATGCCTCTATAGGTTGGGCCTTGCACTTTTCGATTTGAACAGGCCTGAGATTCTGCTGAAGCGCAGCAGTGAGTGGGTCTTCGCTCCTGAAGAATCCTATGAACGAAGCGGTGACGTCGGGAACGTCGTATTTCCGTGCGGATATACGATTGGCAGTGATGGCGATACCATCAGAATATATTACGGCGCGGCAGATACGAGCATTGCAGTGGCCACCGCCAGCCTGAAAACAATGCTGGAGTGGCTTGATCAACACAGCAAATAGAACAAGCGGTCATTCCTGAAAGGAGAGCTACGATGGCCAAGATGATGGAACAGGAATTTAACGATAAATGGGAATTCTACAAAGACGCCGAGGATAAATGGCGCTGGAGACGCACTTCTCCGAACGGGAACATTGTCGGCGCATCGTCGGAAGGCTACATCAACAAGACCGATTGCGTGGGGAATGCGAGCCGTAACGGGTGGAACGGCGATGACGGTCTTGAACAGAATGACATCGTGACGCAGAAGGAGTTGAATGAAGATACGATGGAAATACAAAGTATGTCCTACGATCTCCATAGGGAACACGACAAAAGAGACGCGAGTGATCTTGCTGCCCGGGTTGAGGCGGATAGGCAATTAATGCAGCGGTCCAGAACAAAACAACACAACCAGGTTAAAGGGTTTCTTTTCGCGATCGCAGGATTGCTCTGTGTCATTATTGCGATCCTGCTCGTGACGCTGTTCTGGAAAAACCCTCCAGGGGTGGTCTCCGAACAAAGTGCGTCTCAGCCGAGTATCATCATACTACCCTTCAATCCGAATGCCAATGAGAAGGTGGTTGCTTTTAGTGACACGCATTTCGATTTCGATCAGCACGCCCTCAGCCGGGACGCCAAGGCGCTCCTGGATATGAACGTTCAGGGCCTGAAGGACTACCCTGAAATGAATGTCCGTTTGGCCGGATACACCTCCGCAAAGGGAACGGAAAAAGTCAATCAGGAATTAAGTGAACAAAGAGCTAATACCGTCAGGGACTACCTGATCCAGGAAGGAATCGCGCCGGAGAGAATCTCTGTAGTCGGTTATGGCAGGACAAGACCGGCTCTCTTTGAAGTGACTCCAGGCGACAGTAGGTCAAAGGAGGCCCTGGCAAATATGCGGGTCCTTTTTGAAGTTGTCGTCAAATAGGGCAGGAGTGCCCGGCGTGCTCGCCTGCAGAGATGGTAGAGCGGATACGAGCAACGCTGGATTGGCTTGATCAACACAGCAAATAGCAATCATTCTTGCTAAGAAACAAGGCTATTGAGCCCCTCCCGGCCTTCTTTTCATTTGAAATGCGTTGCCGTTTTCCGCCTTCCCAATCAATTCCCTGTGAGTGGCAGGACCCCTCTTAAGGATTAACTCCTTTTTCATCCTTTTGGTCGATTCGCCCTGAATATCAGTCTGGTATACTTGTATTAGACCCAATCCAATCGGCTCTTCAATTGGTGGGAAAAACTTACGAGCCGTTTGAGGGACTGTGCCTTAGGGGCGTGGAAGCAATGATTTGTCCTGTGAGAGAAAGGGCTGGAGGTCGTATGACAATCCTTATAGTTCTTGGAGTTTGGTCCTTGGTCGTGGCCTTAATGGTAAGATTCTTTCATTACGTCCACAGCTGCGACGAGGAAATAAAACATCTGGCAACTGGCATGCGACGCCCGGACCGGGAAAGGCGAAATAAAGGGAATCGGCGTTTTCGAATCGCGTAGAAACGGGCAGAGCCGCGCGCAGTGGGAGAAAATACAATCAAACGTTCAATCCGGCAGACATCTCACTGCAGAATCGATTTCATTCACACGAGAGAAGGAGGGACATCCAATGCGCCGATTGATTGTGTTAATTGCAGTAATGCTCTTTTCAAGCGCCGGAGATGCGCAGGTACAGATTAATCTTAATGTCGATCGTCAACCGGTTTGGGGTCCGACAGGTTATGATCATGTAGAATATTATTACTTGCCCGATATTGAGGCGTACTACCATGTCCCGAAACACAGGTTCTTCTATTTTGAACGAGGGCGCTGGGTGAGCAGTTCGTCGTTGCCGGCCCGTTATCGTGGTTATGACTTGTATATGAACTACAAAGTGGTAGTGAATGAAGTGAGACCGTATCGGAATCACAATTCATATCGGGAGAAATATTCCGCGTACAAAGGCCGTCACGATCAGGAGCTCATACGCGATAGCCGTGATTCAAAATATTTTATAAACAAGAACCACCCCGAGCATAATAACTGGATAAAGCAACAAAAGCGCGACAAGGGTAATGCCAGGAAAAAAGGTAGCGGCAACTAGAAGACGGTACGGTGTGGAGATTATGGACGCAATTTTTCTTTTTAAAGGAGTCCTTATCGGTTTCGCGATGGCGGTGCCTGTGGGACCGATCGGAATACTGTGCATCCGCAAGACGCTGGCTGAGGGGCACTCGCGCGGCATGATCCCCGGCCTGGGTGCTGCCACGGCAGATTCACTCTACAGCGGTATCGCTGCGTTCGGCCTCACGTTTGTCTCGGATGCGATCGTGAGCCAGGAGTTGTGGCTTCGACTGGCTGGGGGCGCATTACTGTTGTTTCTCGGGATAAGGACCTATCGGAAGCACAAGGAGCCGGTCATTCCCCTCACCAACAAAGGATTATTGGGATCATACGTTTCTTCTTTTTTTCTCGCCTTGACGAATCCTGTAACCATTTTTGCGTTCGTCATCGTGTTCGCTGCTTTTGGTGTCAAGGACAGGCTTGACATCATCTCGGCATGCATCCTTGTCGTCGGTGTGTTTGCGGGGTCGACTCTGTGGTTCGTGCTGCTCGGATATGTTGCCACGATCTTCAGAAAAAAGCTTGGCATAAGCGGCCTTGCATGGGTCAACAGAATTTCCGGCGGCCTGATTATTGTATCCGGTCTTGCGGCCATTGGTAGTGTCATTTGAAAAAATAGTGGAAGAAATGAAAAAGTAAAGAGTAAAAAGTAAAAAATGGAATCATGTTGTGTTTAGAACCTGAAACGTGAAACAACTCACTACCCCATAACTACATCAAGGAGACAATCATGAGCAAGGGCCAGGACAAGAAAAAGGGCTCAAAGAAAGAGCCAACAAGAACCATGAAAGAGAAGAAAGAGGCGAAACGTATAAAAAAGAATGAAAAGAGGAGCGGGCTCTTCAATCAACCCCCTGCTGGGTCATGAACAGAAGATAAACTATACGCGGAAGCAGGACGATATGTTTATCCAGTTTGTGTGATATGCTCTTTACACCGGAGTGCAGGATGTTGACGGATGTTGATGGAAGCAAGGAAGGGTTCTGTATAACTGATTCAAGGGTATTTCTCATCGCGGAACGCGGCTGATTATTATTGTGACAACGTTCGTGGCAGTTGGGATGCCTTCAATGTTCTTATTGAGGTGAGGTTATGAAAAAGAGTACTTTTGTTCTCTCCGCGATATTGGCGCTGTGCTTCGCGCACCAATCGGCCGCTCAGATCCCGCGCGTAATTTCATATCAGGGAGTCCTGCAAACACAGGGCACGCCCTTCAACGGAGATGCGATCCTCGTTTTCAAGTTTTTCCGCGGAACTGAGACCGCTTGGACGAGTTCGCCGGTCAATGTACATGCCGATAACGGATTCTTTGGCGCTATGCTCGGACCATTCCCAGGCCAATTCACGTTCGATGGCGTTGACTCTCTCAGTATTACTTTCGACGGAATCGAACTATCTCCACGCATTGCGTTGTCAGCTTCTCCGTTCAGTTTCAGTTCTTACCATGCAACTGTAGCTGATTCGGCAAGAAATCCTGGTCCCCCAGGACTCCAAGGCGATAAGGGTGACAACGGTCCGCCGGGCTTGGATGGTCCTCCAGGACTCAAAGGCGAAAACGGTCCGC
>JBBDYD010000147.1:31708-84334 GCA_040901865.1 Bacteroidota bacterium
AACGGTCCGCCGGGCTTGGATGGTCCTCCAGGACTCAAAGGCGAAAACGGTCCGCCGGGCTTGGATGGTCCTCCAGGACCCCAAGGCAACAACGGTCCGTCGGGCCCTGCCGGTCCGAAAGGTGACGAGGGTGCCAACACAACCCCACTCTCATCGATGGACAGTTCCGATGGCGTCCTGGTTTTTCTCAACTCCTATGGAAGGCTCGAGAGAACAGGTGCTGCGAATTCGTTTCGACTTTTACTTGTGAGTCCCCAGACGTTCTGTCATTTTACGGCTTTTTGGCACTACGATAACACAGAAAATGGTGTAGGAGTCAAGGAGGGTACACTGCTCATTGGTACTCCCTCTCACGTATTTGATTTGGCAGGCGCGAGCCGGTTCTCGATACTTTTTGGCGACGCGGATTCAGGCGTTTCTTTCTCGAGAGTCGATCTCTTCCGGTCTCCCGCCACCGGGAAATGGTTTGGATTTTCATCGACACTCTGACCGAAACAGGACAACGAATACTCTATCATGAGAATCATATGAAGCGGCTTACTTTCATTCTTATTCTTTCTTTCACTTTTACGGGCGGAACAATGTTCTCACAGCGAATCGATTGGTCTTTGTTCTCCTCTGGCTTCGCCCGCAGTCAAACAGCATCGACGACATTGATGGGCGTCGTCGGGGAACCAATTGTCGGCTTCTCGCAAACGAGTTCAGCATCCATTTACAGCGGTTCGCTGTCCCGCAATTTTGTACTCGTCACCGGGGTGAGTGTGAGCAACGGCCAGGTGCCTCTTCATTACGCTCTCTATCAGAATTACCCCAACCCTTTCAATCCGAGCACAACAATACGATATGATTTGCCGGCAGCGACATTGGTAACGATTCGCATCTTCGATATCCACGGGCAGCAGATTTCTACGGTCGTTGACGAAGAGAAACCTGCGGGTGCACACCAGGTCAGCGTCACTTTGCCGAATCTTTCAAGCGGGGTGTATTTTTATCGCATTCTCACAAGCGATTATGTGAAAACCAGGAAGTTCATTTTGCTCAGATGAAAGGGGCACTTCGCGAATAAGTCATCATTGTCTGAGCGGCATTGCGGGTTTGTTCACAACCCCCGGGTACTGCTGGTGCACACGGATATAGCGACACATCAAACAACGATACAGCACTATTCACCGAAGGACATGAGGCTGATTATGAAATCGTCTTCAACACGCGTTCGCCCCGCACATGGCGGGGTTTTGTCCGTTTCACAAATGCTTTCTCACCTCGTTCAACCCCTCGTTTTCATCGCGATCAGCATCGTCGTAACAATGGGAGGATGTGCCGCCAACCTCGCCACGGGCGAGCGGCGCCTGAATTTCACCAGTGAAGCTCAGGAAATCGAGATGGGGAAACAAGCCGATCAGGAAATCAGCGCGTCGCTCGGATTGTATCCGGACGAAGCGCTCCAGCGATATGTCCAACAACTGGGAACGAAGCTTGCATCATCGTCCGAGCGTCCGAATCTTCCGTGGACATTTCGCGTGGTGGAAGACCCGGGGGTGAATGCTTTTGCGGTTCCCGGCGGGTTCATCTATGTTACGCGCGGTATCCTCGCACATCTTAACAGCGAAGCCGAGCTTGCCGGTGTGATGGGGCACGAGATCGGACACGTCACTGCGCAACATTCGGTTCATAGCATGGCAACGGAACAGCTTGCCACGCTTGGACTTGGCCTTGGAACGATATTGGTACCCGAGCTCCGACCGTACGCCGATTTGGCCGGAACGGGACTTGGCCTCTTGTTCCTCAAATTCAGCCGCGACGATGAAAGCCAGGCTGATGAGCTTGGCGTACGCTACATGACACGGACAGGCAGCGATCCGCGTCAATTAAGCGCGGTGATGACCATGTTGGATCGTATCTCGGGCGGCGGAGGGGGCCGTGTTCCGGAGTGGCTGGCGACGCATCCCAGTCCCGGCAACCGACGGGAACATATCGATGAAATTATCCGCGCGACGAATTCGCCTGCCGGTGGTACCATCAACCGGGAATCCTATCTGAAGCGGCTCGACGGCATGATGTTCGGGATGAACCCGCGGGAAGGGTTCTTCAGAGGTACGACATTCTTTCACCCGGACTTGAAATTCCGCTTCGAGTTTCCGGCGCAATGGAAAACGATGAATCAGAAACAGGCCGTTGTAGCGGTGAGTTCGAAGGAGGACGCGGTTGTCGTCATTACGTTCTCAAGCAAGGGATCAATCGAGGAGGCCGCTAATGAATTCTTTTCTCAAGAGGGATTAACCGGCCGGCGCACAGGATCCGCCAGCATCCACGGTATGCGAACGTCATCCGGTGATTTTACAGCCCAGTCGGAGCAAGAAGTCGTGCAGGGCACCGTTTCCTTCGTTGAATATGATGGACGGGTTTATCAACTCCTGGGCTATACCAGCCAGTCACGTTGGAGCGCCTATGAGCAGGGAATAACGCTGGCGATCGGCAGTTTTGATCGGCTGACGGATGGAAGCATCCTTTCGGCCCAGCCTCAACGTCTCAAGATTGTCACCATTGCGAAAGCCATGTCGCTGACGGAGTTCAACCGGCAATATCCTTCCGGCACTTCGCTCGAGGTTCTCGCGCTTATCAATCAGGTGGAGCAGAATGGTCAACTCCGCGCCGGTCAAGCCAAACGTGTCGTTGGGACATCATTTGAGTAGCGGAGCAAAAAAAGAAAAGGAGGGCGATCATGGCCAAAGATCATAGGAGCAAAAAGGGTTCAAGGAAGGAACCGGCAAAGGCCGCCAAAGGAAAAAAATCCAACCGAGGCAAAAAGAAAAAAGAACCGGGCGCCGGACCACGGACTCCTCCATCAGGACGACAGTGAGGGGTTGACGCATGTCGGTTTAGGAAACGGAGAAGAACCGTGGGATGGACTATGGAGCAATCCAGCGGTACTTCGGCATTGGGCGGAGTCCTTTTGAAGTTCGGGAGAGCACAAGGCGGCTTAGTGGAACAGAATACTCCTGACGGAGAATTGAAGCAGCGCAGACATAGAGCGAACAATGGAAGCTAAAATAAAAATAAGGTCGATCACTCGTGAAAAGATCGTGGAGAATTTTTTAGCGTCGATCTTTGGCAAATTCTTTATCGAAGTGACATCGCTGGCCTTGTTTACCCTGCGCTTCTTCAAAGAAGTATGGAGGCCTCCGTATGAGTTCAATGAACTGTTGAAGCAATCGTTTCTCGTCGGCTACAAGTCTTTTCCGTTGGTTGCCATTACCGGCTTTATCATAGGGCTCGTGCTTACCATTCAGTCAAGGCCCACCCTGGCGAAGTTTGGTGCAGTTTCGATGCTGCCTGCGATGGTCGCCGTATCCCTCATACGGGAAATAGGACCGGTGATTACGTCATTGATCTTTGCCGGGAAAGTCGGTTCCGGAATCGGGGCAGAGCTGGCATCGATGAAGGTGACCGAGCAGATCGACGCGATGCAGGTATCGGGCACGAATCCGTTCAAATATCTTGTCGTCACGCGGGTGCTTGCGTCGACGATGATGCTCCCTCTCCTGGTTGTGCTGGCCGATGCTGTCGGCTTAATGGGGTCGTTTGTCGGCGTAAACTTGAAGGGAAATGTCAGCGCCTTCTTCTTTTTTCAGGAGGTATTTCAGAGTCTCGATTTCAACGATGTGCTTCCGGCGATCGTCAAAACGTTCTTTTTCGGATTTGCCATCGGCCTCATCGGATGTTATAAGGGCTATTATGCGAACACGGGAACCGAAGGAGTGGGAAAAGCGGCAAACGCGGCCGTCGTCTTCGCTTCGCTCATGGTGTTCATCATCGACATGATAGCGGTACAACTTACAAGCGTGCTGCAATACTAAAAATGAAAGAACAAACGGTGGTGACGGCAGAGTCGGCTCCCGGAGAAACCGGGCTGGAGAACAAGAGCGCGGGTCCCGGTGTCGTTGAGATGATCCATCTCAAGAAATCATTCGAGAATGTTCCCGTGCTCCGGGATATCAATCTGACGGTCCAAAAAGGAGAGAACCTTGTTGTCCTTGGAAAATCCGGAACCGGTAAATCCGTACTCATTAAATGTATCGTGGGATTAATTGACCATGACTACGGCACTCTCTCTATTTTTGGCGAAGACATTGCTCAATGTTCGGAAAAGGAACTCGTGGAAACCCGGCGGAAGATCGGCTTTCTCTTCCAAAGCGGCGCCTTGTATGATTCCATGACTGTCAGAGAAAATCTCAGCTTTCCACTAAGGCGGCAGCAAGCTTCAATACCAAAAGAAGAATTGAACTCGTTGATAAAAGAGGCTTTGGAAAACGTAGGACTTGCAAAAGCAATCGATAAAACACCCGCAGAGCTTTCCGGCGGCATGCGCAAGAGGTTGGGTCTGGCCCGAACATTGATCTTAAAACCGGAGATCATGCTGTATGACGAACCGACAACCGGACTCGATCCCATTACATCAAAAGAAATAAGCAAACTCATTCTGGAAGTACAAAAAAAATATAATACCTCTTCCGTCATTATCACACATGATATGGAATGTGCGAGACTGACGGCCGATCGAGTCATCGTGATCAAAGACGGAATGTGCGAAACAGAAGGATCATTCGACGAGCTCAAGAATTCAACGGATGCATGGATACGGTCGTTTTTTGAATAATCGATCACAACAATTCAAGAGTTGATGAAATGAAAAAGGATACAGGCAATAAGATCAAATTGGGGATATTTATTTCCATTGGAATGATGGTGTTCATTGTCGGAATATATTTCATAGGGGAGGGGCAGCAATTATTCACAAGCACCTTTCGCATCAGCGGAATATTCAGCAATGTCGCCGGACTTCAGGCGGGAAACAATGTGCGGCTGTCGGGAATCAATGTGGGGGTTGTCGACAACATCAGTATTGTCAGCGATACGACCGTCCGGGTGGACATTCTCATTGATGAAAGAACCCGAAAGTTCATTAGGAAGGACGCGGTTGCCAGCATCAGCTCGGAGGGTCTGATTGGCAATAAAGCCCTGATCATAAGCCCGGGAACGGGCGGAACAAAGGGAATTGAAGACGGGGATTCTATCGCAACAGTACAGCCAATGGGGGTGGAGGACCTTCTGCTTTCCCTGAAGGCGACAATCGATAATACGAACAGTATCACAAATGATCTTGCCATGATCACGGGAACGATACAATCAGGAAAAGGCACCATTGGGAAACTGTTGATGGATAAATCTTTGGTGGAAAATATCGACTCGACACTCGCGAATGTGAAAGAAGGTTCAGCCGGATTGGTGGCGTTTATGGAGAAAGTCAACGCTATGGATACACTCCTGACATCAATAAAAGCAACGATTGATCATACGGCCAATATTACAAGTGACCTGTCCAAGATTACCAATGCCATTCAATCGGGAGAAGGAACATTGGGAAAGCTGCTCATGGATCAAACATTGGGGCAAAATCTCGATTCAACGTTGGTAAATTTGAAAGAGGGTTCAGCCGGGCTGAGAGCATTTATGGAGATGGCGAAACGCAGCTGGTTGTTGTGGGGTTTCTAAAATGTCGGGCAACTCACTCATCCATAGATCCGCGAGAGCGGGAATAACGGGAACATGATTTAATCAAATGAAAAGGAGCCTCCCTTGAGCACGATCAAGACGAAAGACGGCACAGAAATTTACTACAAGGACTGGGGCTCGGGACAACCCGTCGTCTTCAGCCATGGCTGGCCCCTCACCTCCGATGCCTGGGAAAGCCAGATGGTTTTCCTTGCCTCCAACGGTTATCGGTGCATCGCGCATGACCGTCGCGGCCATGGCCGGTCGAGCCAGCCATGGAACGGCAATGAGATGAACACGTACGCAGACGACCTTTCGGAACTGATCGAAGCCCTTGACTTGAAAGGCATTACATTGGCCGGTCACTCGACCGGTGGTGGAGAGGTTGCCCGCTACATCGGGCGCCACGGCACGAGTCGCGTCGCCAGGGCTGTGCTGTTGGGCGCGGTGACGCCCCTGATGCTCAAGACCGACGCCAATCCCGGCGGTTTGCCGATCAAGGTGTTTGACGACATCCGCGTCGGCGTCGCCGCTGACCGTTCGCAGTTCTTCAAGGATCTCACGCTGCCGTTCTACGGCGCCAACAGGCCGGGCGCGAAAGTCAGCCAGGGCGTCCGCGACGCGTTCTGGCTTCGCGGCATGCAGGGCGGCCTCAAGAACGAGCTCGACTGTATCAAGGCATTTTCCGAGACGGACTTCACCGCGGACCTCAGGAAGTTCGATATTCCGACCCTCATTATCCATGGCGATGATGACCAGATGGTGCCGATCGGGGCCTCGGCTCACGCGTCGTTTAAACTCATCAAGAACGCGACACTGAAGGTTTACGAGGGCGGTCCTCACGGGCTCGCCGACACGCACACGAAAATACTTAATGCCGATTTGCTGGCCTTTCTCAAGGCCTGAGAGCGCGTGCGCGGATGACCATGGTAGTGGCTTGCTCAACGAACGCACCGATCGTTCAGAGAGGTGTCCAGGAAATCAAAACAAACGCAATGGTTCAGTCTTCGAACATAGTATCAGAAGTACACACAGTGGATAATTTCAAGAATATTGATAAACAGAAAATTGTTCTGTTCAGTCTCGAAGAACCGCGGTATGCTCTTTCTGTATCTGAAGTGGTAACAGTTGAACGTGCAGTGGAGATAACGCATTTACCGAAAGCACCCGAAGTAGTTTCAGGCGTTATAAATTTTCACGGAGAGATCATCCCCGTTATTGATATTCGCAAGCTCTTCCGGCTGCCGCAGCGCGACGTACAGTTGGAAGATCAGTTGATTATTGCGCGGACTTCCCGACGGCTTGTCGCGCTTGCAGTGGATTCGGTCAATGGTGTGTACAACCTTGACCAGTATCAGACAAGCGATGGGGGAGAGTCTTTCCCCTTTACAGAGTATTTATCCGGTATTGCTACCATTGAACATGGTATTGTTCTGATCACTGATCTTGAAAAATTTCTTTCTCTTGATGAAGAACGAATACTGGATGTCGCTCTTACCGAAGATGAGAAATGAATCAACCTCTTCCGGAAAATACGCTATTGCAAATCAGTGAATTTGTTGCGGAACATCTCGCGTTGAATTTTCCCAAAGAACGATGGAATGATTTGGAACGTACTATCACTGCCGCTGCAACAGAATTCGGTTATCCGGAAGTAGAAACGTTTATACAGCGTATTATCTCTTCGCCCATGACACACGAACATATGGACATATTGACCACACACCTGACCACCAACGAAACATATTTCTGGCGTGAACCTGAAACTTTTGAAGCGTTGGAACAAGCCATCCTTCCCGAACTGATTCGTTCGCGGCAAGAACAGAAGAGAATAAGAATATGGAGCGCCGGGTGCTCAACCGGTGAAGAACCCTATTCAATTGCCATAGCGCTTCACAGGGCGATTCCACAGATGGAAGATTGGGACATCGCAATTCTTGCAACAGATATCAACCCCCGGATATTGCAGAAGACGACAGCCGGTTTGTTCGGCCAATGGTCATTTCGTAATTCGCCCCGGTGGTTAAGAGAAAATTACTTTGCGCCCAAAGAGAAGGACATGTTCGAGATACTTCCCGAGATCAAACGTATGGTGAAGTTTGAATATCTGAATTTGGCTGACGATGTGTTCCCATCCTCACGAAATAATACGAATGCCATGGATATCATCTTGTGCCGTAACGTGCTCATGTATTTTTCGGAAAAGCGTTGCCGCCAAGTCGTGCACGGTTTATTCAACTCTCTTGTACCAAGCGGTTACCTGGTGGTTTCTGCAACCGAACTCTCTCTTCCGAGCTTGTCGGAATTTACAGCAATGAATTTTCCGGGGGCGGTTCTTTTTCAAAAGACCTCGACAGATCTGAAAGGGCAACGGCACATGCCCGCCGAGGCACCAGGTCATGCATCCTGGGGACATCCATGGCAGGTAAGTCCGGTCAATACTCTCGAAGAGAGAGAACCTCAACATGAAGAAATCGAAATCGGGATTCTTCCTGAAACAGCAACCCCTCTTCAAAGCCATGCAATGTTTGACAATGCCCTGGCGTTGTATGCGCAGGGTTATTATGAGGAAGTCATTGAGATGCTTCGAAAGGACGATCCCACGTCAGAAGAACGGGTATTGGTAATTCGGGCGTATGCAAACCAGGGAAAGATTCACCAGGCATTACAATCATGTGAAAGAGCAATCGCGGCAGACAAACTGAATCCCGGCTTGCACTATCTCTACGCAACAATTCTGCAGGAAAACAATCAGCTGGATGAAGCGGTAACCTCGCTCAAACGTGCAATATTCCTGGACCCCAACTTTGTTCTCTCGTACTATTCCCTGGGAAAGATTTATCAACGTCTTGGTAATGTCTCGAGCGCGAATAAATGCGCTGAAAACGTCTTAACGATTTTAAATACGTGCAGGCCGGAAGAAATCCTCTTTGAATCTGAAGGACTGACGGCGGAGAGATTCAGAGAAATAATTCTTGCTGCAGATCAAACAACAGAACGCGAATGAACGACCATCACAATACTCCCCGACAAAAGCAGAGAGCAACAATCGATTGGGACGAAATCAAAAGCAAAGTGGCCTCTTTGCAAAAGGTCATTGAGCAAAAGGAAATTCTCCGGCCTGAAGAAAAACGCTCTCTCTTGAAAAAAAGAGCGCAAACGTTGGCGCTACGGGAGAACGATGAAAGCGTTCAACGCCACTGCATGGAAATCATCGTATTCCGTTTAGCATATGAAACATACGGGATTGAAACCGCATTTGTCCGGGAGGTATATCCACTAAGAGATTTTACACCTCTGCCCGGTACACCATCCTTTGTCCTGGGAATCATGAACGTCCGGGGACAGATTGTTTCTGTCATCGATCTGAAGAAATTCTTCAATTTGCCGGAGAAAGGTCTGGGAGAACTGAACAAAGTCATTATCATGAGCAATGAACGAATGGAGTTCGGTATCCTGGCTGATGGTGTGGAGGGGACGGTCTCTGTGGCACGTGAAGAAATCATGGCTGTTCCGCCGAGCGTTCGCGGAATCGGTGAAAAGTATCTGAAAGGTGTGACAAAGGAACATATCGTTTTGCTTGATGCGGAAAGTATTCTCAACGATGGAACAATTATTGTTAACGACGAAGCGCAGTAGAAGCTGTGCAAGAAAAGGAAAAACCAATGAAACATTTCTTTAGTCTTCATGGAAGCAAAAAACGGGCGGAAGAATTGGTCGTTGCCAAAGAGCTCGCTTTTCAAAACGAAGAGAAGGAAAAACGGGCGGCGGAATTGGTGATCGCCAACAAAGAGGTAGCCTTTCAAAGCTAAGAGAAGGAAAAACGGGCGGCAGAATTGATCATCGCCAACAAGGAGCTCGCCTTTCAAAACGAAGAGAAGGAAAAACGGGCGGCGGAATTGATCATCGCCAACAAGGAGCTCGCCTTTCAGAACGAAGAGAAGGAAAAACGGGCGGCGGAGCTCATTATTGCCAACAAAGAGCTCATCTTTCAAAACAAAGAGAAAGAGAAACGGGCGGCGGAATTGATCATTGCCAATAAAGAACTCGCTTTTCAGAACGAAGAAAAAGAGAAGCGGGCCGCAGAGCTCATTATTGCCAACAAAGAGCTCATTTTCCAGAACGAGGAGAAGGAAAAACGGGCTGCGGAATTGGTTATCACCAATACGGACCTGTCCAATGTACTGAAGGAAGTCAGGAAAACAGTCAGCGTTCTTACCGTTTCCTCGACCCAGATTCTGGCAGCCACCACTCAGGTGGCATCAGGCATTGCTCAAACAGCCTCCGCCATCAGAGAAACGACCACGACCGTTGAAGCAGTTCGACAAGCGGCGCAGCTCTCCAGCCAAAAAGCAAGCCGTGTCTCGGAGAATGCTCAACAAGTTGCTCAAGTAACTCAGAGCGGTCAAAAAGCTGTCGATGAAACCGTAAGCGGAATGGACGCCATTCAAAATCAAATGGAAGCAGTGGCAAATACCATTGTCCGCCTGAGTGAGCAGAGCCAGCAGATTGGAGGGATCATTGCCACAGTCACTGATGTGGCCGATCAATCAAATTTACTGGCCGTCAACGCCGCTATCGAAGCGGCAAAGGCCGGAGAGCAAGGGAAAGGATTTGCCATTGTCGCTCAAGAAATTAAATCTCTTGCACAGCAGTCAAAACAGGCCACAATACAAGTACGAAACATTTTAAGTGATATACAGAAAGCCACGAACGCTGCGGTCATGGCAACAGAACAAACCAGTAAGGCAGTGGAGAATGGAGTAAAGCAATCAACCCAGGCCGGCGAAGCAATCAAAAATTTAGCGGAGAGCAGCGGCAAGGCGGTGGAAGCGGCATCGCAGATTGTTGCATCGAGTCAACAACAAGTCGTTGGAATGGATCAAATCGGTTTAGCGATGAAAAGCATTAATCAAGCCGGAACGGAGAATGCGGTAAGCATGAAGCAAACAGGGAATGCCGCAAAGCATATCAATGAATTAGGACTGAAATTATTGCAGTTGGTTGAACAGTACAAAGTATAACGGTGGTTCCTTCGATGATGACAAAAGAAGAAGAGTTTTTAAAACGACTTCAGGCAATGTTTCAAGTTGAGGCGGAAGAGCACGTGAATGTACTCTCTTCCGGTTTAATCGAGCTGGAAAAAAACTCCACAAACACACCGTCGCCGGAATTGATTGAAACCATTTTCCGTGAGGCACATAGTTTAAAAGGGGCCGCCCGTTCTGTCAATAGAAAAGATATCGAATCAATATGCCAGGCATTAGAGACGTTGTTTGCAAAGTTAAAGGAAGGACAAATCAATTTCTCTGCCGATCAATTTGATCTTATTCATAAATCGTTGGATACCCTCTCGACAATGATTTCAGGCCCCGGGAACACATCTGTCCGTGATGGGAGAGAATCAGTAAGGGAGATCCTCTCCATCACAGATCACACAAAGAAGAAAACGAAACAACAGGCAACAACCGGCATGAAAGACTCCGGAGAGACAAAAAACCATGCTCAGCCTGGGAACGGGGTGTTGTTCAAAAGCAAAGCAGCACATGCAAAACACAAGCCGAGAGAAAGTGCGAACGCTGCTCTGCCTGTAAAAAGGAAATCTGCACCAGCACCATCAGCCGATGAAAAACCACTGCAAATGGAAACCGTAAGAATACAAACGTCAAAACTGGATCCGCTGTTTTTGCAGGCCGAGCAAATGATTCAGTCGAAGATAGCTTCCGTTCAAAGGACAGTGGAACTAAAGAGTATTGGCAGTTTTGTTGGAGCATGGAGGACAGAATTAAGAAAACGAGAGGCACGGCGACCGGGAGACAACGAACTTCAGGTAAAAGAGATAATTCATTGGACGAATGAACAGCTGGATGAAACAGAGCGAAATATAGTGACCGTTACTGATGCAATAGAAAACGACCAGCGTTCGCTTGGACGGATGATTGATGATCACGTGGAATCGATGAAAAATATTTTGATGCTTCCCGTATCGACAATTATTGAAGTATTCCCAAGACTTGTTCGTGATCTTTCCCGAAGTCAGGGGAAAGAAGTGGAGTTCATAACCCATGGAAAAGAAATTGAAGTGGACAAGCGGATTCTGGAAGAACTGAAAGATCCGTTGATACATTTACTGAGAAACTGTATTGACCATGGAATAAGGAAGCCGGCAAGACGGTTGGAAATAAAAAAACCCTCCCGCGGGACCATTACGCTCACCTTTATGGTATTAGATGGCCGTAACCTGGAAATACGTATTTCCGATGATGGTGCCGGCATCAATGTTGCCGGGGTAATTTCTGCCGCCGTCAAGGCAGGTCTCGTTTCAAAAGAGACAGTTGAAAAGATGAATACTCAGGAATCTCTCGATCTGATATTCAAATCCGGAATTACGACAAGTTCGATGATTACAGACATCTCCGGGCGCGGGCTGGGGTTGGCTATTGTTCGCGAGAAAGTAGAAAACCTGGGGGGAAAGGTTTTCGTTGAAAGTCAGCCTGGGCGTGGCACCACGTTCCGCCTTGTTCTGCCTCTCGCTCTTTCTACCGTGAGGGGGGTGTTGGTAAAAACCGCAGAACATTTCTTCATGATACCGACAGGCTATGTGGAACGTGCTCTCAGGGTGAGAAGCGAAGAGATCAAGACGGTGGAAAACCGAGAGACCCTCGTGATCGATCAAGGAGTTATTTGGATCATAAAGCTTTGTGATGTACTTGGATTGCGTGATAGAACAAAAGCACTCCCGCCCCAAAAAGGCAAGACACCATCTTCCCCGCACTTTTTCCACATTGTTGTTCTTACGCACGGTACTCATCGTATCGGTTTCACGGTTGATGAAATAATTGATGAACACCAAATCCTTGTAAAACCATTAGGCAGGCAATTGAACAATGTGCGGAATATAAGCGGTGCCGCAGTTCTTGGTTCCGGTTCGGTAGTTCCGGTTATTCATGTTTCGGATTTGATGAAATCGGCATTGGATTCCATTTCGATAAAAAGAAGTACAACAAATAAAATACAGGCCGAGCGAAAGGTTTATAAAGTGTTGGTGACCGACGATTCAATTACATCCAGAACACTCATCAAGAATATACTTGAAATCGCAGGATATGATGTTATGACGGCAGTGGACGGCGTTGACGCGGTGACGAAGGCTCTCGTAGGAGCATTCGATCTCATCGTGTCCGATGTTGATATGCCGCGCATGAATGGATTTGAACTCACGGCGAAGATTCGCAAAGAAAAGAGATTATCGGAAGTACCTGTTGTGTTGGTGACAGCACTTGAATCGAAAGAAGACCGCGAACACGGGATCGATGTCGGTGCCAACGCGTACATTGTCAAGAGTAGTTTTGACCAGAGTACGTTGTTGGAAGTAATCAAAAAACTTTTGTAACCGCTCAAGCACAAATGATCAAAGTTCTCATCGCAGAAGACTCACTTGTCATGCAGCAAGTACTCAAGCGCGCAATAAGTTCCGATCCGCTGTTGACGGTTGTTGGTGTCGCGTCTGACGGTGAGGAAGCTCTGAAAGCAGTAAGGGAATTCCATCCGGATGTTATTGCGATGGGCTGGCAGATGCCGACATTCGATGGTCTGGAGGCAACACGCATTATCATGGAAACAACGCCGACACCTATTGTTATAGTGACTGGAAGCGTTGCGGCGAATGATGCGGCAGCATCCTTCCGCATGATTGAAGCAGGGGCCTTGGCGATACTGCACCAACCGCCAAGTGTCGATCATCCCGATTATGAACGAGAGATACTACAGTTAACCCGGACGTTAAAACTCATGTCTGAAGTGAAATTGGTCAAACGTACGGCACGCTCTTCGACAGTACAGGAGAAAGCGAGACTGTCCGGCGAAAAATTCTTTCGACCGGAATCGGATATTCAGATCGTCGCAATCGGTGCATCGACCGGCGGGCCGAATGTCCTGCAAAAAATACTTTCCGGATTACCGAAAGATCTTCCGGTTCCATTATTCATCGTTCAGCACATCTCAAAAGGTTTCACGGCGGGATTTGTCGAATGGTTACAGAACACAACCAAATTTCCATTACGGGTCGCTGCTCATGGTGAATACGCACTGCGGGGACACGGGTACGTCGCTCCGGATGATTTTCATATGGGAGTTGAACGGGGGCCGAACATTGTACTAAACCACAACGACGAGGAAAATGGCTTGCGTCCATCGGTTGCGCACCTTTTTCGTTCGGTATCACACAATTTCGGTCCCAATGCAGCCGGTGTATTACTCACAGGAATGGGGCGGGACGGAGCAGATGAATTAAAAATAATGAAAGATCAAGGAGCGGTAACTTTTGCGCAGGATAAGGAGAGTTCAATTATTCACGGTATGCCCGGTGAAGCAATAAAACTTAATGCGGCGACGTATGTTCTCTCACCGGAAGAGATAGCAGTTGCTCTCACTGCGCTCATTAAAAAAAATGAAAGTGTGATTGTATGAAAAATAAAAAGACTGCTGTAAAGGAGATTGATCAAATCTTAATAGCCGAGGATAGTCCGACTCAGGCCGAACAGATAAAGCATCTTCTTGAGAAACACAAGTACAGAGTACTTGTGGCGAAAGACGGCAAAGAAGCTTTAGCGCTTGTCAATGAACATAAACCTTCCCTGGTGATCACCGATATCGTAATGCCGGAAATGAATGGGTACGAGTTGTGTAAAGAGATAAAATCCCGCGAGAAGACCGTGAACATTCCTGTTATTCTGCTGACGGCGTTTTCCCGATCGGAAGATGTGATGGAAGGTATTTCTTGTGGAGCCGATAATTTCCTTACCAAACCATTTCGGGAAGAGTATCTTGTCTCCCATATTGAACAGATCCTTTCCAACAGGGAAATTCCCAAAAGCGAAACAATTAAAGTTGAATTGGAAGTACTCGTGAGAGGGAAGAAACGGGTTATTACGGTGGATCATCAGCAAATACTTACGCTGCTCATCTCAACGTATGAAGCGGCGGTTCAGAGAAACGATGAACTGGTACAGGCACAGGATGATTTGAAAAAACTGAATGAACGTTTGGAAGAATTAGTAGGGGAAAGAACTGCAGAACTTTCGGCGCTGCGAAAAAGCAAAGAATAGCATCGAGGGGCTTGTGAGCGCGCCTTGATTCATACAATGATGGGCGCGGACAATCATGTTGAATCCTTCAAAAAAGAGGTGACGCTATGAACGCTGCGGGAAAAAATGGCCGGCGGTGTCTCGTTCTTGCCGGTGCTCTGTTTCTTAGTGCAGGATACTCTTTTGGTCAGCAGAAACGAGAATCCAGCTATTCTCCGGTAATCGAGGAACCGTTTGAAAAGGTCATAGCACGGGACAAGTCCGGGAAAGCTGCGGTGATGAAGCGCCACATGGACTTGCTGAATGAACGGTACGATCTTTCGAAAAGGGTTACAAACGAAGTAACCATGTCCGGAGGAAAACCGCTGCCTGTCGGCCCGACAGCCAAATTAAAAGGCGGAGTGACATGGGAGAAATTGGCGCGCATGACTCCCGACGAGATCAGGGATAAAGGTGTCTTCCCCTATCTTCCTTTGCCCCATCCCAACCATGCAACCGGCGGAATGCTGTTTCCGCAGATTCAAATAAGGCAGTTCCCCCGTCTTGAGCGGTTTGATTTAGATTTTGACCTCCCCGAACATTTTCTCCCTGATTTCCCTCCACCGATCTTCTTGACCACTCACAAGGACATGGGGGACGTTTCTCAAGGGCAGGTGATAACGCTGGACAACTACTATGAACTATTCAACGGCATCTTGAACCCAAAGCAATTGGAGGGGTTGCGGCTTCTGGTGACGCAGTTCCCTCAGCAGCAGTTCAACGCAACCGCAGACAGAAAGAGTGAAAAGCCAAGCCAGGGAGTGACGTGCTTTGACTGTCATGTCAATGGACACACCTTCGGACCGATACATTTGGTGGGCGACATTCGACCGCAATCTCACCGAAACCGCATTGAGACCCCCTCGCTGCGAGGGGTCAACATCCAGCGTCTCTTTGGTTCCCAGCGCGCACTGAAAACTGTTGAGGATTTTACGGAGTTTGAACAACGCGGCGCCTATTTCGATGGAGACCACTTGACGGCCGCCAAAAAGGGAGTGAACATCCTTGAGCGGGGGAGCCAGGTTCATTTTATGGCAGAATTTCAAGCCCTGCTTGATTTTCCCCCGGCACAAAAGCTTGATATCTACGGGCGGCTTGATCAGACAAAAGCAACAGATTCAGAAAAGAGCGGGGAGAAAATCTTTTTTGGCAAGGGGAAGTGCGCCAGTTGCCACGAGGCCCCTTACTACACAGACAATCAGATGCACGACCTTCAGGTGGAGAGATTCTACAAGCCCCAGACGATCAACGATCAATACATTCGGGCTGAAGGACCTATCAAGACATTCACCCTGCGAGGGATAAAGGATTCTCCCCCGTATTTGCATGACGGGCGATTGCTGACCCTGGAGGATGCGGTTGAATTTTTTAACCTCGTCCAGCGGCTCAATCTGAGCAGCCAGGAGAAAAAGGATCTCACGGCGTTTCTCAGGCAGTTGTGAGCCAGGTGACTCAATGAGTCAGGAGACCAGGATGCCCGATTACAAATATCTCATCATTGGTGGAGGAATGACCGCGGACGCCGCCGTGAAAGGCATCCGCGAACTCAATGCCTCCGATAGAATAGGAATCATCAGTAACGAGAATCACCCGCCGTATAATCGTCCGCCTCTCTCGAAGGCACTCTGGAAGGGGAAGGGGTTTGAAACACTATGGCGGGATACTCCGACTGAGAATATGGACATCCACCTCTCCCGAACGGTAAAAAGTGTTGATCCAAAGGCGAAGGTTGCTGTCGATGACAAAGGGATGCGCTACTCATTTGATAAACTTCTCCTTGCAACGGGGGGAACGGTGCGACGGCTGCCCACGGATGCCGATGGGATCATCTATTTTCGTACGCTGGATGATTACCACAACCTGAAAAAGCAAACGGAGGATGGGCAGACATTTGTTGTGATCGGCGGAGGATTTATCGGGTCCGAAATAGCAGCGGCTCTCGCAATGCATAAGAAATCTGTCACCATGATCTTCCCGCACGATGGCATAGGTGCCCGCGTGTATCCGCCGGGCCTGTCACATTTTCTCAATGACTTCTATCGATCAAAGGGCGTTGAAGTACTTGCGAAGGATGGTGTTACCAAGGTCGAAAAACGTCAATTGCACTATCTCGTCACAACGAAGAGCGGAAGAGAATTCGAGGTCGATGGAGTCGTCGCCGGAATCGGCATCGAGCCAAACGTCGAACTTGCGCAATCTGCAGGATTGGCCGTTGACAACGGCATTATCGTTGACGAGTACCTTAGAACGTCCCACCCCGATATATATGCCGCAGGCGATGTTGCCAATTTTCATAATCCAGCTCTGGGGAAAAGAATTCGTGTAGAGCATGAAGACAATGCAAACACAATGGGGGATCTGGCAGGCAAAAACATGGCGGGGAGTAACATACCGTATCACCATCTTCCTTCATTTTATTCTGACCTGTTTGACCTGGGATATGAAGCCATCGGCGAACTCGATACAAAACTGGAGATGGTCGAGGACTGGAAAGAACAGTTTCGCGAAGGCATTGTCTACTACCTTCACGCTGGGCGTGTACGCGGCGTGTTGTTATGGAATACTTGGGGACAAATTGACGCAGCACGTATCTTGATAGCGGAAAAAGGTCCTTTCACTGCGGGAAGCCTGAAAGGTCGCCTGTCAACAAAAAATGGTTAAACAACTATCAAGGTCCGCCTGGAACAATGCATTGTTGTGTGCGGCCCGGCTTGTCGGAATACTAAGCGTTCCGAGCGATAAACATCACGGAATGAGTAAACAACGGCACGACCATGATTTATAAGGATTACTACAAGGACTTGGGTGTTCGAAAGACAGCCGCGCCCGGAGAGATCAAGAAAGCATATCGAAGGCTTGCCAAGAAATATCACCCGGAGAAGTCCAAGGGAAATAAAACCGCCATAACACAATTCAAGAATATCAATGAGGCAAACACGGTCCTCGGCGATCCGGCAAAACGGAAAAAGTACGATCAGCTTGTCGCGGATTGGAAACGCTATGAGAACACCGGCTCGATTGAGACAGAGACCACCATCTCGCTTGAAGACGCGTATCACGGGGTGACGCGGCTCATCCGGTTCAATGGTCAAGCAATCAAGGTGAGGATCAAGCCCGGCGTCGCTGACCTGCAAATACTGAAAATTGCAGGCAAGGGGGGACGCGGACGGGGCGGCGGTCGAAACGGCGACTTCTCTGTCACCGTCAGGGTCGCGCCGCATCTGGAATTTCGCCGGATCGGAAACGATCTCCGCCGCGATCTTCCGGTTAAATCGCGTACTGCAATCCTCGGAGGAAAAACTCAGATCACAACGCTGAAAGGAAAAGTCAAAATCAACATCCCGAAGGGGACGTCAACCGGCAAAATGCTCAAACTTCGGGGGCATGGAATGCCGATCTATGCGAAGAAGAACAGGTTTGGAGATCTGTTGGTGAAAGTGAGCATCATGAAGCCGGATCATCTCATGGAAGAGCAAATAGACTTATTTGGAACGTTAGCACCATGATGGGGTCCGGAGATCGATAATGCAATCCCCTAAAACAAATGAAAACTGTTGCCGGTACGGTGAAGGTCGTCACCGATGTCCAACGCAAAGGGGCCGCGCTCAGGGCAGGTGTCTTCTAGAACGCGATTCTCGACATACGAGGACAAACGCTCGCCGTGGCCTGCAGCGGGTATTTCGTATCACACGGCTGCGTGGGCTCGTCGCAGCGTAACAAAGGAGGTTTTATGATGGACCATTTAGGCGGATGGATGGACGGGGGAAATTGGATTTGGGTGGTGATCGGCTTGCTGGTGGTGATCCTGCTGGTCGTCGTGATTAACAGGACGCCCAAGAAATAATCGTGTGTTCATGGACCGCTCGTGAATGAGTGGCCTCTGCAGGCAGAAGTGTCTATCAACGGCGGCCCAAAACATTGCGAAGCACAGTCGCGTAGGATACGGGGAAAAACAGAAACAATGACAGAATACCGCCGATGAAGGAACACGAACACTCAACCGAACATAAACCCGGGACGAAGCCGCCGCGAGACGAGGTAGCCAAGAAGGCATTTGCGATCTATCAGAAGGAAGGTCGTCCGCAGGGTCACGCCGCCCAGAATTGGTCGGAGGCGGAAGCTCAATTACAGCACGCCGGCCCCGACCATCCAGGCCACCAAAAACATCACGATCACCATGCTCATATGGCGGCGGATTTCCGGAAACGATTATGGATCTCGCTGGTCTTAACGCTGCCGATTCTCGCGCTGTCGCCGATGCTACAAACGCTGGTGGGTCTGCGGGAGACCATTCATTTCTCCGGCGACATCTATGTGCTGTTCGTGCTCTCCTCCGCGGTTTTTTGGTATGGCGGCTGGCCGTTTCTCAAAGGTTTGTACGAGGAACTAAGATCCCGCCGCCCCGGGATGATGACCCTCGTCGCTGTCGCCATTGCAACTGCCTATCTTTACAGTAGCGCCGTGGTTTTCGGCCTGACCGGCAAGATGTTCTTCTGGGAGCTGGCCACACTCGTGGACATTATGCTGCTGGGACACTGGATCGAGATGAAGTCGGTCATGGGTGCCTCAAAAGCTTTGGAAGAACTGGCCAAACTTATGCCCTCCGACGCGCACAAGATAATGCCCGACGGCGGCGTGAAGGACGTGCCATTGGCCGAACTGGCTGTGAATGACAAAGTCCTGATCAAGCCCGGTGAAAAGATACCCGCGGACGGTGTCATCGTGTCGGGTGAAAGTTCAGTCGATGAGGCGATGCTTACCGGGGAATCAACCCCGGTCACCAAAAAGACTGGCGGCAAGGTTATTGGCGGGGCCATCAATGGCGAAGGCTCGCTGACTATCGAGGTCAAGGGCACCGGCAAGGATTCCTTTCTGTCGCAGGTCATAGACCTGGTGAAACAAGCCCAGGAAAGTAAATCAAAGACCCAAGACTTAGCCAACACTGCGGCGCTGTGGCTCACCATCATCGCCCTGGGGGGCGGTCTGATCACCTTCGTGATCTGGCAGGTCATCATGGGTATGGAGTTCGCGTTCGCCATCGAACGCACCGTCACCGTCATGGTTATCGCCTGCCCGCACGCTCTCGGTCTGGCCGTCCCGCTGGTCGTGGCCGTCTCCACCGCCCTGGCCGCAAAAAACGGCCTGCTCATTCGCAACCGGGTTGCCTTCGAAGGCGCGCGAAAACTGCAGGCCGTCATTTTTGATAAGACCGGTACGCTGACCGAGGGTCGGTTTGGCGTCACAGAAACTCTGGTGTTCAGCGATGACATCGACGAGGAAACGCTTCGCACCTACGCGGCCTCCGTGGATGCGCATTCTGCCCACCCCATTGCCAAGGCTATCGCCGCCGCATCGGAAAAGAAGCTCCCGGTCGAAGGATTCAACAGCATCACTGGCAAGGGCGCCGAAGGCCGGGTTGAGGGCAAAGACGTCAAGGTAGTCAGTCCCGGCTACTTGCGCGACCAGAACATCGATCTCTCGGACAAGCGCGTCGAGCCACTGCAGGCCCAGGGCAAAACGGTCGTGTTTGTTCTCGTTGATGGGAAACTCAATGGAGCGATTGCCCTGGCGGACATCGTACGACCCGAGGCGAAGCAAGCCATCGATGCCCTCAAGGCGCTCGACATTCGCTGCCTGATGCTCACCGGCGATAACAAAGCGACGGCCAAATGGGTCTCGGATCAGGTTGGGCTGGATGAATACTTTGCCGAAGTCCTTCCCCAGGACAAAGCAGCCAAAGTCAAAGAGGTCCAATCCCGCGGTGTGCTGGTGGCCATGACTGGGGACGGTGTGAACGATGCCCCGGCGCTGGCGCAGGCCGATGTGGGTATAGCTATTGGAGCCGGTTCCGATGTGGCCGTCGAAACCGCTGACGTCATTCTGGTACGGAGCAATCCGCTGGATGTCCTGGCCATCGTGCAGCTCTCCCGTGCCACGTATCGGAAGATGATTCAGAACCTGGTCTGGGCTACGGGTTACAACATCGTCGCTCTTCCGCTGGCGGCTGGAGCGCTTTACGCATGGGGCGTGCTGCTCAGTCCCGCGATGGGTGCGGTGCTGATGTCCGCGAGCACGGTGATTGTTGCCATCAACGCGCGACTGCTGAAGCTGAAGAATGTGCACTCTGCCGAAAAGCCGGAACAAGAACTTTCGGTCAACACGAAAGACCATGAACACCGGGATCAAAAGACAGCGATTGCATCCACCAAGAAAGAAGCGGGGCCATGAAAATATCGAAAACCAAAGGCCTGGATCCCATCTGCGGAATGACATGGATGTAGCAACCGCCGCTCCACGATGAACGCGATGAAAAGAGGTACTATTTTGCTGCGATCACTGTCGGCAGAAGTCTCTCTCCGCGCCCGCCGGTGCCAGGCCTGGGGGTAAGTATGGTAGCTGCTGTGGATAATGTCCGGGTTTTCCGCCGACCCATAAACCAAAGGAAATAGTGCATTATGAACCAGGAAGCCTCATCCAAACCAAAATGGCTCCCCGGCGCCCAGACGATGAGCGTCCTTGAACTTGTCAACTACCAGGACGGCGCCATCGTCAGCCGCGAGCTCATCAAGAAACCTGCTGCCAGCGTGACGGTCTTCGCTTTCGATGCAGGTCAGGGCTTGAGCGAGCATACGGCCCCGTTCGACGCGCTGGTGCAGGTGGTGGAGGGCGCGGTTGAGATTATGATTTCCGGCCAACCACTCAAATTGCAGAGCGGCGAGATGATTCTGATGCCCGCCGGTCAACCGCACGCACTCAAAGCACTTGAACGATTCAAGATCATTCTGACAATGATTCGATCCTGAAAAAAGACAACAACGATGAGGACAAAGATAAAACCACTCAACCCGGAACTGTTGCGCAAGCTGGACGCTTATTGGCGCGCGGCGAACTATCTTTCAGTTGGCCAGATCTATCTCTTTGACAATCCGCTCCTGAGGAAGCCGCTTACGCTGGCGCACATCAAACCGCGCCTGCTTGGGCACTGGGGAACGACACCAGGGCTGAACTTCGTCTATGTTCACTTGAATCGGGTAATCAAGGAGCGCGACCTCAGTGTCCTCACCATCACCGGACCGGGACACGGAGGGCCGGGTCTGGTAGCGAACGCCTACCTCGAAGGCACTTACAGCGAAGTGTATCCAAACATGTCGCAGGATGCCGATGGCATGAAGCGGCTGTTTAAGCAGTTCTCGTTTCCCGGCGGTATTCCGAGTCACGTCGCGCCGGAAACGCCCGGATCGATTCATGAAGGGGGCGAGTTGGGCTATTCCCTGTCGCATGCTTTCGGCGCGGCGTTCGATAATCCTGATCTGATGGTTGCGTGCGTCGTCGGCGATGGCGAAGCGGAAACCGGACCGCTGGCGACTGCATGGCATTCCAACAAGTTCCTCAATCCGGTTCACGACGGCGCCGTGTTGCCCGTTCTGCATTTAAACGGTTACAAGATTGCCGGCCCCACCGTGCTGGCTCGCATTCCGCATGATGAACTGGAAGCGCTCTTCCGTGGCTATGGTTACAAGCCGTATTTTGTCGAGGGCCACGACCCATACAAAATGCACCAGCTCATGGCCGCAACGCTCGATACCGTCGTGACCGACATTCAGCGCATCCAACACGGGGCCCGCACCAAAGGGTTCAAGGGGCGTCCGACCTGGCCCATGATTATTTTGCGTTCTCCGAAAGGCTGGACCGGCCCGAAGGTGGTGGATGGCAAACCCATTGAAGGCACGTTCCGCTCGCATCAAGTGCCGATGGGCGACATGAATCGTCCGGGCCACGTGAAGATTTTGGAGAAATGGTTGAAGAGTTATCGTCCGGATGAGTTGTTCGACAAGACCGGGAAGCTGCGCCCCGAACTCGCCGAGCTGGCCCCTAAAAACGAGCGCCGCATGAGCGCCAATCCGCACGCCAATGGCGGCCTTCTGTTGCAGGACCTGCGGATGCCGGATTTTCGCGACTACGCGGTGAAGGTGCCAGAGCCAGGCACCGTGGTCGGCGAAGCCACCCGCGTCCAGGGCCAGTTCATTCGCGATGTGGTCAAACTCAACCCCACCAGTTTCCGCGTGTTTAGTCCGGACGAGACGACCTCGAACCGCTGGAATGCGGTTTTCGAGCTTACGAACCGTTGCTCAACTGCGGAAATCCTTCCCGGCGACGACCACGTGGCCCCCGATGGCCGCGTGATGGAGATGTTGAGCGAGCATCAGTGTGAAGGCTGGTTGGAAGGTTACCTGCTCACGGGCCGTCACGGCTTCTTCTCCTGCTACGAGGCGTTCATTCACATTGTTGACTCAATGTTCAACCAGCACGCCAAGTGGCTGGACGTCGCCGGCAAGATTCCGTGGCGCCGGCCCATTGCTTCGCTGAACTATCTGCTTTCGTCGCATGTGTGGCGGCAGGACCACAACGGCTTCAGTCATCAGGACCCCGGCTTCATCGATGTTGTGGCGAACAAAAAGGCGGAGATTGTCCGCGTCTATCTGCCGCCCGATGCGAACACGCTGCTCTCGGTGACGAACCATTGCCTGCGCAGCCGCAACTACGTGAACGTGATCGTGGCCGGCAAACAACCCTCCCCGCAGTGGCTCGACATGGACGCCGCGATGAAGCATTGCACCGCCGGCATTGGCATCTGGCCGTGGGCCGGCAATGATCAAGGCGGCGCGCCGGATGTCGTCATGGCGTGCTGCGGCGACGTGCCCACCCTCGAAACCCTGGCCGCAGTCGAATTGCTGCGAAAACACTTTCCCGAACTCAAGGTCCGTGTGATCAACGTGGTGGATTTGATGAAACTCCAACCGCAGAGCGAACATCCGCACGGTCTGAGTGATAAAGATTTTGATGGGCTCTTCACAAAGGACAAGCCTGTCATTTTCGCTCATCACGGTTATCCGACCCTGATTCATCGGCTCACGTATCGCCGCACCAACCATAAGAACATCCATGTGCGCGGGTTCAAGGAGGAGGGCACGACCTCGACGCCGTTTGACATGGTGGTGATGAACGATCTGGACCGATTTCATCTCGTCGCAGACGTGATTGATCGTGTGCCCACGCTGGGTCCCCGCGCGGCCTACGCAAAGGAAGTGATCCGGGATAAGCTCATCGAGCACAAGCAATACATTGCCAGGCGCGGCGAGGACATGCCGGAAATTCGCAATTGGCAATGGAACAACATCCCAACATCCAATGAGAAGAGGCTTCCGTATGGAGAGAATTGAATGTACAGGGCTTCTGGGGAAAGGAGCGCGATGAGTGGATTCGAATTAAAGCGTCTCGCACAGATCATGGAGCCGGAGCCTGGCAATCCGATGGAGGTCGAAGGCGTTTTGAATCCGGCGGCGGTGCGCGGCCCGGATGGTGAACTCTATCTGTTTCCCAGGCTGGTCGCTCAGGGTAATCATTCACGTATTGGCGTCGCCCGTGTGAAATTCAACGAGGTGGGTGACCCGTGTGGCGTGGAGCGGCTCGGCATCGCACTGGAGCCGGAAGAAGGTTACGAGCAGCGGTCCGACGGCAGCGGCGGCTGTGAGGATCCTCGGATCACATTCGTGGAACGGTTCCAGCGTTACGTGATGACTTACACGGCCCATTCCCCCATCGGGCCACGGATCGCCCTGGCCGTCTCGGAGGATTTGTTTCACTGGAAGCGACTGGGGCTCGCGACCTTCGAGCCCTATCACGGCATCGATTTCGTCCATGTGGACAACAAGGACTCCAGCTTCTTCCCCGTCGCCATTCCCAATCACCGTGGGAAGATTCAGTTGGCCATCATCCACAGGCCGTTGTTCCCCGGCACGCGACCGGAGGAGACCGCCTGCGAACCCGAGTCCCGTGTCGTGGACCTCGATCATGAAAGCATTTGGATTTCCTATTGCCCGATGGCCCTGGAGGGTCTCGAACCGCATCACCTTGGCCTATTTAACTCTCATCACCGGCTGGCGACTCCGGTGTCGCCGTGGGAGATGCTGAAAATAGGTGGTGGGACTCCGCCCGTCCTGACCCGGCATGGCTGGCTGACCATTTATCATGGTGTGCAGGAATTGCCGGACCCCGGGCCGGACGAACACCCGCTGTGCTACTCAGCCGGAGTGATGGTGCTCTCGAAGGAGCATCCGCGCGTGATCCTTTATCGATCGACGGAGCCAGTGTTGACACCGCTGCTGAAGGAGGAACGCCACGGCACTGTACCCAATGTCGTATTCCCCACCGGCATCGACCGGCGTGACGACCTCGGCGCTCCAGACCGCTTCGACATTTATTATGGAATGGCGGACAACCGGATCGGTGTGGCACGGCTTGACGTCCCGGAACATCTGCCGCCAGGCGCATCCGCCGATGGCGATGGACCAAAGACAGGTGGGCAAGGATGAAAAACAACGAAAATCCCTCCAACTTCGGCAGCGTTGTTGCAGTACGCGGAAGGAAGAGCGGCATTCATAACGCCATGGATAGAGCAATAGTGTGGGGACAACGCAGACCGCCTTTATGGAGAAAGGGCTCATGGTTAAGGCCAAGATAATCTGTACACTTGGTCCAGTGTCATCGAACGAAACGGTGCTTAGAAAAATGATGCTGGCTGGCATGGATGTCGGGCGCCTGAATTTTTCCCACACTACGCCGCAGGAATCGCTCCGTACCATAGGACTCGTTCGGTTTCTAAACACGAAATACCGCAGGAGAGTACAGCTTCTCGGTGACCTGCAGGGCCATCGCATAAGAGTTGGCGATCTCCTTGCTCCGGTTTTGCTTGAACAACACCAGACAGTGTGGCTCACCCAGCAAAAGACAAAAGGCTCGGATGAAACAATACCTTTTGATTATCAAGGCTCCCTCCTCGGTATTAAAAACGGGCACCATGTCTTCATAGACGATGGCAATATTGCTTTGGAAGTGATCGGACGAACTGAAAACAGCCTACAAGTCAAAGTAGTATACGGCGGCTTGGTTCAGGAACATAAGGGGATCAATATTCCTGAGGCACGGTTGCCCTTTGGCGGTATCAGCTTAAGGGACATCGAACATATACTCTTTTGTAAAGAGCATGGTGTAGAATATATCGCGCAGTCATTCGTATCCACCAAAAAGGATATCCAGGATGTGAGAAAAACGCTCGGAGAAGGCTCGGGATGCCAGGTCATCGCCAAGATAGAAAACAGAGAAAGCATAGAGAATATCGATGAGATCGTCGACGGTTCAGACGGAATTATGATTGCGCGCGGAGATATGGGGGTATCATTGCCAATTTACAAAATCCCCGTTATTCAAAAGGAGATTATCAAGAAGTGTAACCGCGCCGGCAAGTTCGTTATTACCGCGACACAGATGTTGGAGAGTATGACGGAAAACCGCATCCCTACCCGGGCAGAGGCAAGCGATGTGGCCAACGCCATCATAGACGGAACGGACTTTGTTATGCTTTCGGCTGAGTCTGCCGTGGGAAAATATCCGGTTGAGACGGTCAGGATGATGAATGCTATCATACAGTTCACTGAAACGTACCTTCGAAAGTCGGTTTCGGAGCGATGCGAAAAGTAGTTGGCTGTGTGCCGTAGTAAGAAAGAGACAATCAAATATGCGACACGGGCAATGGTCTCAGGACAATGAGTAAGATAAACCAAGGCACAATAGTCTCGGTGCGTGGCAGCGTCGTGGACATCCGATTCGCCGATCGGCTGCCGCCGATCTACTCGGTCCTGCGCACAGGAGATGAAGGGCGCATCATCATCGAAGTGCTGGCGCAACTGGATGCGCATCGCGTTCGTGGCATAGCGTTGACACCAACGCAGGGTCTTGCGCGCGGCATGGCGGTTGAGGACACGGGCGGACCGTTGAAAGTGCCGGTGGGAAAAGGAATTCTTTCGCGGATGTTTGACGTGTTTGGGAACGCTCTCGACCGCGAAGGGGAAGTTACGAACGTGGAATGGCGTACTGTCCATCGCGCTCCGCCGCCGCTGGCCCGTCGTTCCACCAAGTCCGAAGTCTTCGAGACGGGCATAAAGGTGATTGATGTGCTCGTGCCGCTGGAGCGCGGCGGCAAGGCAGGACTGTTTGGCGGGGCAGGCGTGGGCAAAACAGTCCTGCTCACGGAAATGATTCATAATATGATCGGGCACCACGAGGGGGTAAGTCTGTTCTGCGGCATCGGCGAACGCTGTCGCGAAGGCGAGGAGCTCTACCGCGACATGAAGAAAGCCGGCGTCTTGCCAAACATGGTGATGATCTTTGGGCAGATGAACGAGCCACCGGGCAGCCGGTTCCGAGTGGGCCATGCCGCGCTGACGATGGCCGAATATTTCCGGGATGACGAGCACCGGGATGTCCTGCTGCTCATCGACAATATTTTTCGCTTCATCCAGGCCGGCATGGAGGTGTCCGGCTTGATGGGGCAAATGCCATCGCGTCTCGGCTATCAGCCAACCTTGGGCACCGAGTTGTCGCGACTGGAGGAGCGTATCGCCAACACCGACGCCGGAGCTATCACGTCCATTCAGGCCGTGTACGTGCCGGCGGACGATTTGACCGACCCGGCGGCGGTGCACACGTTTTCGCATCTCTCGGCGTCCATCGTGCTTTCGCGCAAACGGGCGAGCGAAGGACTGTACCCGGCTGTCGATCTGCTGCAATCGAGCTCCAAAATTGCCACGCCCGGGATTGTCGGCGAACGACATTATCTCCTGGCTCAGGAAATCAGACAGACGCTCGCGCAGTACGAAGATCTCAAGGACGTCATCGCCATGCTCGGCCTGGAACAACTGGCGCCGGAAGACCGCAACGTAGTCGCCCGCGCCCGGCGGCTGGAGCGATTCCTCACGCAGCCGTTTTTCGCCACCGAGCAGTTCAGCGGCATCAAAGGAAAACTCGTCAGCCTCAAAGATGCGCTCGAGGGCTGCGAACGAATCCTGCACGATGAATTCAAAGACTACCCGGAGAGCGCTCTTTACATGATCGGGACGATTGACGAGGCGAAGAAAAAGGCCCCGCCCGACAAACCAGCAGCCAAGGTCGAACCCGGCGCAAAACCTGCGGCAAAAGACGACTCCAAGCCCGCTGCCGACTCCAAGGCCAAGTCCGAACCGCGGCCGAAGTCCGAGCCGAGACTAAAAACAGAAGTTGAACATGCCGACGCTCATGCATCTTAAGGTTCTCCTGCCGTTCCGAGTCTTCGCCGATAAAACCGGCGTTGCGCGCATCGTTGCGGAGACCCGCGACGGCTCATTCGGTCTCTTGCCGCACCGACTCGACTGTGTAGCGGCGCTGGTGCCCGGGATTCTGATCTACGAACATGAAGCAGGGGGGGAAGTATACGTGGCCATCGATGAGGGAGTGCTCGTCAAAACCGGCCTGGATGTGCTTATCTCCGTGCGCAACGCAATTGCCGGAACCGACCTCGGCCAACTGCGTGAGGTTGTGGAGAAGGAGTTTCTGAACCTGAACGAACGGGAGCAAAGAGCTCGTGCCGTGATGGCAAAAATGGAAAGCGGCTTCATCCGCCGCTTGGCGGAGCTTCATCATGAGTGAAAAACCGGAAATGAAAAGCGAGAAAGACCCGACCGATTTTAGCCGGGAAGTCGGTGCGAAAGCGACGCGCAAGCTCAAAGCACGGCATAACTCCAAGCGGGGCGTCTGGTTTGGATTGGGTATGATGGGGCTTATCGGCTGGTCGGTGGCGGTTCCGACGCTGCTCGGCGCGGTGGTCGGTATCTGGCTGGACAAAAGCCATGCAGGGAGCCATTCCTGGACGCTGATGCTTCTGGTCATCGGCCTGGTCATCGGTTGTGTGAATGCCTGGCATTGGGTGGCCAAGGAAGACAAGGAAATGCGAGAGGAACAGGAGGATAAGAATGAATGAACCTTTGACGATGGTGTTGGATTTGGTTGCGGGGATTTTGCTCGGTGCGATTTTCTTCGGCGGCCTTTGGTGGACGGTTCGGAAAGCGGTTTCGTCCAATCGGTCGGCGCAGTGGTTCATCGGCAGCATGCTGCTGCGAACGAGCATTGCCCTGGCTGGATTGTACTTTGTCTCTGGCGGCCATTGGGAGCGGCTGCTTCTTTGTCTCCTTGGATTTGTCATGGCACGCCTCCTCGTGACGCGGCTTACCCAGTCGCCGGGAGAGAACCAAGCCCGCCCGGCACAGGAGGCCAGCCATGCACATTAGTCCCGATCAGATGATTTTCTGGGAACACGGGTTTCTCAAGCTCAACGCCACCATTGTGTTCACGTGGGGACTTATGCTCGTACTGGCTGTCGGTTCAAAATTCCTCACGCGCAATCTTTCCACGGATCTGAATCGCACCCGCTGGCAGAATTTTTTGGAAATCGTCGTCACGAGTATCGAGAAACAAATTGAAGAGGTAGGCCTGAGCCAGCCGAAGAAATATCTCGGCTTTCTGGGCACGCTCTTTCTGTTTATCGCTGCAGCCAGCCTTTGCACCGTCATTCCCGGCTACGAGCCGCCGACCGGCTCGCTCTCGACCACGGCAGCACTCGCGCTGTGCGTTTTTGTGGCCGTGCCGTTCTTCGGCATCGAGGAGCAAGGCTTGGGCCACTATCTCAAGTCCTATGTGAAGCCAACGTTTATCATGCTGCCGTTCAATATCATCAGCGAACTTTCGCGCACTCTGGCCCTGGCCATACGTTTGTTCGGCAACATGATGAGCGGGGCGATGATTATCGGTATCCTACTCACTATTACACCCTTTATTTTCCCAATCGTCATGACGGTGCTCGGTCTGCTCACCGGCATGGTGCAGGCGTACATCTTCAGCATTCTGGCAGCGGTCTATATCGCTGCCGCAACGCGAGTCCGTAAACCCAAGCCTGAACCCGAGGCAAAACAGTGAAACAGGGATACGACAACAGAAGGAGATATCATGGATAGCATGACTATTATTGCGGTGGCCTCCATTGTCCTCGCCGGATTCACCACTGGAATCGGCACGTTGGGGCCTGCATTGGCAGAAGGGAGGGCGGTTGCCACGGCACTGAGTTCGCTGGCCCAGCAGCCAGATGCCTCCGCTACTATCACCCGGACACTGTTCGTCGGTTTGGCAATGATAGAGTCCACAGCCATCTACTGCTTCGTGGTCTCGATGATTCTTATTTTCGCCAATCCGTTTTGGAACCACGTCATAGCCCAAGCCACAGGAAAGTAAACCTATGTTAATCGATTGGTTCACAGTCGGAGCACAGGCGGTCAACTTTCTCATGCTGGTGTGGTTGATGAAGCGCTTCCTTTACAAACCAATTCTCCATGCCATCGATGAACGGGAGAAGCGGGTTGCCGCAGAGCTAGCCAACGCCGACAAGAAAAAGGCCGAAGCCCAGAAGGAGAGCGACGAGTTCAAGCACAAGAACGAGGAATTCGACAAACAGCGGGCCGCACTTTTGAGCAAGGCTAAGGACGAGGCATTTGCCGAACGTCAGCGGCTCCTCGACGAGGCGAGAAGGGCGGCCGACGCCTTGAGCGCCAAGCGACAGGAAACGCTGAAGAACGACACCCACAACTTGCATCAAGCAATCAGCCGCCGGACAGAGCAGGAAGTGTTCGCCATCGCCCGAAAGACGTTGACGGATCTCGCCTCGACGAGTTTGGAAGAACGCGTGAGTGAGGTGTTCACTCGCCGCTTGCGAGAGATGGATGACCATGCGAAAGCAGGACTCGCCGAGGCAATAAAAAAAACGTCGGATCCCGTGCTTGTGCGCACCGCGTTTGATCTGCCTGCGGAGCAACGCGGGGCGATTCAGAAAGCCCTCAACGAAACCTTCTCGACGGAAACCCGCATCCGGTTCGAGACGGCACCGGATGTGGTCAGTGGAATCGAACTCACCACCAATGGGCAAAAAGTGGCCTGGAGCATCTCAGAGTATCTGGCTTCTCTGGAAAAAGGCGTCGTAGAACTCCTGAAAGAGAAAGATAAATCTGAAGCCAAAGAAAAGACATCGTCCGACTTGACGCCAAAGATCGCCAAGCGCGCCTATGAACTTTACGAACAGAGTGGTCGCAAGAGCGATTCGGCAACTCAGGACTGGAGTCAGGCGGAGCGGGAGATTCGGAAAGGTGAAGCCAAAGCCGAGGCCAAACCTGACGCCAAAGTCGAGGCTAAAGCCGATCCTAAACCTGAGGCTAAAGTCGAGCCAAAACCCGAAGCCAAGACCGAGCCAAAACCAGACGTCAAGGTCGATGCTACAGCCGATCCCAAGCCCAAAGCTAAAGTCGATCCTAAACCTGAAACGAGAGCTGATCAAAAATCTGATGCCATAGCCGAGCCTAAACCTGAACCTAAAGATGCAGCCAAGTCCGAGCCTAAATCTGAAACAAAGAGCTAATGAACATGGAACCTGAGAGCCTCCAGAACGTTTTCGACATCACGTTTGACGGAATAAGCCAGGTGCGGAAAGCATTTACGCCGCAACTGAAGCCGCGGGAGGTAGGCACAATCACCAGTGTTGGCACCGGCATCGCCACCGTGTCGGGTCTCCCCGGTGTGGGCTTTGATGAATTAGTGACATTCCCCGGCGATGTGCTCGGCATTGCGTCCAACGTGGACGCGGATGAAATTGGCGTCATTCTGCTTGGCGAATACTGGCGACTTCACGCGGGAGACGAAGTCCAACGTACGGGTCGGGTCATGGATGTGGCCGTCGGTGACGGGTTGCTAGGCCGTGTCATCGATCCGCTCGGTCGGCCACTTGATGGCAGTGGGTTGGTTGCATCCGGCAATCGCCTGCCCGTCGAACGCCCGGCCGCGCCCATCATGGGCCGCGCTCCCGTCACGGTGCCGCTCCAGACCGGTCTCAAAGTCATTGATGCGCTGATTCCCGTCGGGCGCGGCCAGCGCGAGTTGATTCTTGGCGACCGCCAAACGGGCAAGACTGCCATTGCGATCGACACAATACTCAACCAGCGCGACCAGAATGTCCTGTGCGTTTATTGCGCCATCGGTCAGCGTGCTGCCGCCGTCGCGAAGGCTGTGGCGAACTTGCGGGAAACGGGCGCGATGGATTACACCGTCGTCGTTGTGACCGAGGGGAACGACCCGCCGGGTCTCGCGTATATCGCCCCTTACGCTGCAACCAGCATCGCGGAGTTCTTCATGGAAGCGGGCCGGGATGTACTGATCGTCTATGACGACCTCACCCATCACGCGCGCGCCTACCGCGAACTCTCTCTCTTGTTGCGCCGTCCACCTGGTCGCGAAGCGTTTCCCGGCGACATTTTCTATATCCATTCGCGGTTACTCGAACGTGCAACACACTTACACAAGGAACTCGGCGGTGGCTCCCTCACCGCGCTCCCGATCATCGAGACCCAGGCGCAGGACATATCCGCCTATATTCCGACCAATTTGATTTCCATCACGGATGGACAGATCTATCTTTCCCCAACGTTGTTCGAATTGGGCGTGCTACCTGCGGTCGATGTCGGAAAATCCGTTTCGCGCGTTGGCGGCAAAGCCCAACGCGCTGCCTACCGTGCGGTAGCGGGCGACCTCAAGCTTGGTTACGCACAGTTTGAGGAACTCGAAGCCTTTTCCCGGTTCGGGGCGCGTCTGGATGAAGACACCCGCAAAATCATCGAGCACGGACAGCGAATTCGAGCATGTCTCAAACAGCCAGAGTTCGCCCCTATTCCCGTGCCCGAGCAAATCGCCGTGCTGTTGGCGTTGACTTCAGAACTCTTTGACCACGTGCCTCTGGAAAAAATGAAGGACGCCGAGAGCGCCTTACGTGAGGCAACGACGAAAATTCCGGTGGAAGTTAGCGACCGATTGAATACTGCCGAGAAACTCAGCGACGAGGATCGTAAAACAATTATCGAAATCGCCCGCATGGCGCTCGAAGCTTTCCAACCCGAGCCAGAAAAGAGTCAAAAGACCAAAGTGGATGCGAAATCCAAAGACAAGTCCAAGCCTAAAAGCAAATCGAATGAGCCTGGACCGGACTCCAATCCTAATCCGAGACAAGAGACCGAAGCGCAAGCCAAACCTAAAGCGAAAGCCGAATCCAAGTCTGACGCCAAACCGAATAAGTCGAATCCGGAACCAGAACTTGAGCCTAAGCAAAAATTCGAAGAAGATTCACAACCCAAAGACCAGGCCGAGCTGCAATCGAAGCCCGAGGCAAAGTCAGACGGGACGAAGCCCGAACTCAAACCTCAAGCGGCCATCAAGGAGAAATCAGGAGCAACGTCGTCGTGAGCCTGCACCAAGAGAACCACGCCTGGATACACTATTGATCGTCCAAACGTGGAGGGCCCCGGACGCATCGAGCGACGAAAGGTCACTTGATAGGACCTCTTCTCGAGCCTCTTTTGTTGAGCGACCATACTGAGTCAATCACAATCATAACAGGATGACACCATGCAGATTCAAATCAATTTGGACCATAAGATCGAAGGACATGAGGCGCTGGCCGCTCAGGTCAATGTTGTGGTGGAGAGTGCCCTGAGTCGATTCAGCGATCACATTACACGAGTAGAGGTTCACTTGAACGACGAGAAAAGCCATAAGAGCAACGGGGACAACATGCGCTGCGTGATGGAAGCCCGCCTCGAAGGCCAACAGCCTATTGCGGTCACACACCATGGAGCGACTTTTGACCAAGCCGTCGATGGCGCTGCAGATAAGTTAACCAGGTTGATTGACAACACACTCGGGCGGCAGCACGATCAAAGAAATCACAGGACAGATCCATATCTGCCTGGGCCAGAACCCAAAGAGAAGTCATGAATGACACTACAGCAAGCTTGCGCCGGAAGATTAGCGGAGCAGGAGATCTCCAATCTGTCGTCCGCACGATGAAGGCCGTGGCGGCCTCGAGCATCGGACAATACGAGAAATCCGTGAGCGCGTTGGACGACTACTATCGCACAGTTGAACTGGGGTTAGGTGCATGCTTTCGCGAAATTGGTCCTGAGCCCTTGCTTCCGGAACTGAAACGACAAGCAGTGTCGGAAGCAATTGGCGCGGTCGTGTTCGGCTCAGACCAGGGATTGGTGGGCCAGTTTAATGATGTGGTGGCTGATCATGCGGTCAAGACTCTGGCAGCTCTGTCGGCCAAACCCGAGGTCTGGGCTGTGGGCGAGCGTATTCATGCGCGGCTGATTGATGCGGCGTTGCCGGTGATAGGAGTCTTCACCGTCCCGAACTCTGTAAAGGCAATCACTCCTCTCGTTGGGCAGATTCTTGTGGAGAGCGAGAAACGCCGGGGTAAGGGCGGAGTCACCGAACTTTACCTTTTCTATAACCGTCCCACCTCCGGGGCGGTCTATGCTCCCGTCAGTCAGCGCCTGCTGCCATTGGACGAAAGCTGGCGACGCAAGCTGGCCGAACTTCCCTGGCCAACGAAAAACTTAACTGAGGTGATGGGTGAGACCACCGAAACGTTGCGAGCACTCATACGCGGATATCTTTTTGTCTCGATCTTCCGGGCGTGCGCCGAATCCCTTGCAAGTGAGAACGCGAGTCGCCTTGCGGCGATGCAACGCGCCGACAAAAACATCAACGAATTGCTGGAGGACCTCAATGGAAAATTTCATCGTCTGCGCCAGAGTGGCATCGACGAGGAGCTGTTCGATGTCGTCTCCGGCTTCGAAGCACTGAGCGGAGAGGAGAAATGAGGCGCATTGGCATTGCTGCAGACCACGGGGGGTTTGAATTGAAAGTGCAACTCGCTGCGGCCCTCAAAGCCGCCGGTTACGAGGTTACGGACTTCGGCGCGTCTGATTGATTGCAGAAGATGACTATCCGGATTTTGTGGTGCCTCTGGCCAAGGCAGTGGCGAGGGGTGAGGTCATACGGGGTTTGGCGATCTGCGGCAGCGGTGTTGGGGCTTGTGTTGCGGCCAACAAGGTGCGGGGTGTGCGAGCTGCGCTGATCACGGATTCCGCACATCAGGGCGTAGAGGATGACGACATGAACGTTATGTGTCTGGGGCGGCCGGGTCACCGGATATGCTCTATCGTGGGACCTGATTCAGACGTTCCTGAGCGCCCATTTCAAGGAGGCCGAACGGTTCAGACGACGAATTGAGAAAGTGGCGGCATTGGAAAGAGAGAAGAGCGCTTAATAGGGGTATCAGAGATGAGTTCACAAGAGCTTGTAGACACCGCGAGGACGCTGGTTGCCGAGGACAAAGGCTTGCTGGCGATGGATGAAAGTAATCCAACTTGCAACAAACGATTTGCCAGGTTGGGGATTCCGCAGACCGAGGAGGCCCGGCGCACCTATCGGGAGTTGATTGTGACCACGCCGGGTCTCGGTGAGTGCATTAGTGGTGCGATCCTTTACGACGAGACAATCCGCCAGAAGAGGAAAGATGGAACTCCCTTCATCAGAGTCATCACCGCTGCGGGTATCATTCCGGGCATCAAGGTTGACACCGGCGCGAAAGATTTGGCGGGTCACCCAAGTGAGAAAATAACTGAAGGCCTGGATGGGCTACGCGAGCGACTCAAGGAATACCTTCAAATGGGCGCCCGTTTTGCCAAGTGGCGTGCGGTGATCGCCGTGGGTGACGGCATTCCGAGTCGGGGTTGCATCGAGGCTAACGTACAAGCGTTGGCTCGCTATGCCGCCTTGTGCCAGGAAGTCGGACTGGTTCCCGTCGTCGAACCGGAAGTGCTCATGGATGGCGAGCATACACTGGAGCGGTGCTCCGAGGTGACGGAGGAAGTCCTGCGAGCGGTTTTCAACCAGCTTTATAGACAACGGGTAATGCTGGAAGGCATGATCCTGAAGCCGAACATGGTACTTCCAGGATTGGCCTGCCCAAAGCAAGAATCTGTGGACGAGGTGGCCGACGCCACGGTGAGGTGTCTTTTGCGAGCCGTGCCCGCTGCTGTTCCTGGGATTACATTCCTGTCGGGCGGCCAATCCGGTGAACTCGCCTCGGCCCGTTTGAATGCCATGAATATCAGATTCAAGTCGCGATTACCATGGGCGTTGGCATTTTCGTTTGCCCGCGCTATCCAACAACCGGCTCTGGAGATTTGGCAAGGCAAGGAGGCCAACGTGTTGGCGGCACAGCAAGCTCTGGTTCATCGGGCCAGGTGCAATCGAGCTGCGTGCCGTGGCGAATACAATGCCGCGATGGAAAGGACGTGAAGATGATCAATATGCAACCGCAACGGCATTATGAAATAGGCATGGTCGGTCTTGGTGTCATGGGGCGCAATGGTGGCCGAGAGCGGATGGCTCGCTGCGCGTCCATCAGGGACGGAAGACATCTACAAGATTTATGCGGAGAGCTTTCAGGGAGCGGATCAACTGCACCACCTCCTGGAGGAAGCACAGACGATTGTCAAGGATGCTCTTGCGGGAGGGAAATCGCCGGGAAATGGCTAAAGGAAAGGACCAGATGAATCTGTACGGAGTGCCTTTGCGCAGGAAAATCCTACGCAGGGATTTGTGAGGAGTCCGCCGTGTAAGCGGCAGTTCTACCTCGACATTAATTAGATACATGAATTCTTTCTAAAGGAGACGTCAATGATGAACTCATGGTTCTTATGGTGGATAATATTTATGGTACTATTCTTCGCAACTCCGATTGGTTATGGTTGGGGCTATCGCAGATGGGGGGCCCCATACCCGAGATATGTACAGCGACGCCGCGTATTAAGGGCAACGGCCGACAGCAATTCGGCATCCTTTAACCATGAGTCTTGGAGGTGGGGCGGCGACTTGGTGTGGTTGGCGTTTCTCATCGGAGTAATCTGGTTTGCAGCGGCGCTTTGGTGGTTTTGAATTAAAATTGCCTCATGGGATGATAAGCGCTGCAGGCTCAGGTGATTGAGCCGAGTTGCAGATCATATCACCCGGGTGGAGGTACACCTGAGCGACGAGAACAGCCACAAGGGCGGCTAGGATAACAAGCGCTGCGTGATGGAAGCCGCCTCGAAGGCCGCCGGCCCATCGCAGTCACTCACCAGGCTGCGACCTTGAACCAAGCCGTCGACGGCGCAGCAGAGAAATTGACCAGATTAATCGAGAGCACGCTCGGGCGTCTGCGCGATCAAAAGAGCGCTAGACCTGACCCGCCTTCGGCTGGACCAAAACTCGCCGAGGAGTTGCACCGCCGAACAGGGCTATCTGCACTGCGGGCCGAGCGGTGCCGGCCACTTCGTCAAAATGGTGCACAACGGCATCGAGTACGGCCTGATGGCGGCCTATGCCGAAGGAATGGATATCCTCGCCCACGCGAATGTGGGCAAGAACAAACAGGTCGGCGATGCCGAGACCACGCCATTGCGCAACCCCGAAGAGTTCCAGTTCGATCTCAATCTGCGCGATATAGCCGAGGTCTGGCGGCGCGGCAGCGTGATCTCGGGGTGGTTGCTGGATTTGACCGCGGCCGCCCTGACCAAGAATCCGACGCTCGCGAAGTTCGAGGGCAGAGTATCGGATTCCGGCGAAGGACGGTGGACGATCAAGGCGGCCATTGATGAGGCAGTGCCGGCACCAGTGCTCAGCACGGCGCTCTACTCGCGATTCAGTTCGCGCGGCGAAGCGGAGTTTGCCGACAAGCTGTTGTCCGCGATGCGGTTCGAGTTTGGCGGGCACATCGAGAAGGCAACCAGCGTGGTACGGGGGAAAGAAGCCCTAAACAATGAGCACACCTCCACCACCTGGCGTACTTGATGAAGTTCCGAGATGTGAAATGAAATTCAAGACCTACACGAGGGACGAACGAAGACCAATCTGCAGGAGTAGCAAACGATGAGTAAATCCCAATCTGACGCGTTAGTCTTCTTTGGCGCCACGGGTGACCTGGCCTTCAAGAAGATCTTCCCGGCGCTGCAAGGCATGGTGAAACGCGATAACCTGGATGTCCCGGTCATCGGTGTCGGGAGATCTGACTGGACTGCCGAGCGCTTCAGGGCACGTGCTCGGGAAAGCCTTGCAAAGCATGGAGAGGTTGATTCCGACGCCTGTGAAAAGCTTTGCAGCTTGTTGCGTTATGTGAGCGTTGACTATGCCGACGCGACGACCTTTGAGGGGTTGCGCAAAGAACTGGGCGCGGCCGATCGGCCGGCGCATTACCTTGCCATCCCCCCAAAAATGTTCGCGACGGTTGTGGGGCATCTGGAGAAAACCGGCTGCGCCAGAGGGGCGCGTGTGCTCGTCGAAAAGCCCTTCGGACGAGACCTGGCCTCCGCCCGGATGCTCAATCGCATTCTGCTTAAAACCTTCGACGAGCCGGAGATCTTCCGCATCGACCACTACCTCGGGAAGCGGCCCGTAAGCAACCTGCACTTCTTCCGGTTTGCGAATGAGTTTCTGGAGCCGATCTGGAACCATAACTATATCGAGAGCGTGCAGATCAATCTGGCCGAAGATTTCGGCGTCCAGGGCCGGGGCGGCTTCTATGAAGAAACGGGCGCCATCCGGGACGTGATACAAAACCACATGTTCCAGGTACTCACCAATCTGGCCATGGAACCGACAGCCAGCACCGAGAGTGAGGCGATTCGGGACGAAAAAGTCGCCGTCCTGAAAGCCATCCCTTCGCTGGAGGCAAAGGATCTTGTGCGCGGGCAGTACATTGGCTATCAAAACGAGAAAGACGTGGCGCCGGATTCCAAGGTCGAAACGTATGCCGCAATGCGACTGAAGATTGAAACCGAACGTTGGCAAGGCGTGCCATTCTATCTCCGGGCCGGGAAAAATTTGCCGGTCACGTTCACGGAAGTCGTGGTTCGGCTCCGTCGACCCGCGCTCCTGTATCAAGACCTCGATCTTAAACCAAACGCTTTGCGATTGCGGATCAGTCCTGAGATCCTCTTCGCGCTTGACATGAATGTGCTTGGTGCCGACGAGCAGAAACCGGGCCAGTCGGTGGAGATGGTGGCGTGCCACCAACAAAGTGCCGATGAGCCGTCTGCCTATGAGCGAGTGCTTGGAGACGCGATGAAGGGAGACGACACCCTGTTTGCCCGGAAGGACTATGCAGAAGAGGCGTGGCGCATCGTCGACACAGCCTTAAAGGCGGATACTCCGGTTCACAAATACCGGCGGAAGTCCTGGGGACCCGATGATGGAGACATCTCGCCGGTCGGAGGCTGGCACAACCCGATTATCGCTGACGAATGTGAACCAGTAGCTCTTTCATGAAAATCAAAGTTCTTGCCGATGCCGATTCGGTCGCACTGGCGGGTGCCGCGCACATCGCCGCAGAGGCTCGATCAGCCGTTCGCGCACATGGTCGTTTTGTCCTGGCAGTCAGCGGAGGCCACACTTCGCGGCAGATGCTCCGCGCCTTGGCCGTCCAGGAGGTTCCCTGGGATCGCCTGCAGGTTGTCCAGGTGGACGAGCGGATCGCCCCGTTGGGACATCCCGACCGAAATCTGACTTACTTGAACGAGAACCTGCTTGAACATTCCCCGCTACGCGATAAACAGATCCATGCGATGCCGGTGGAATCACCGGACTTGGACGCCGCTGCCGCCGGTTTTGCGCAGAGACTTTCGGAGATTGCCGGCTCCCCCCCGGTCTTTGATCTTGTCCACCTGGGACTCGGGCCCGACGGTCACACCGCCTCTCTCGTTCCGGGAGATCCCGTCCTCGACGTCACGGATTCCGCTGTCGCGCTGACTGGTATGTACCAGGGGAGGCGGAGAATGACATTGACGTATCCCGTACTGAATAGGTCACGCCACATCCTGTGGATCGTCTGCGGAGGCGAAAAAGCCGGAATGCTCGCGCGGCTGCGCGCCGGAGACATGTCGATTCCGGCTGGACGGGTGAATCGGAAACTGGCCCTGATTCTCGCCGACCGCGCGGCAGGAGGACCAGACATGACTGAAGTCAGGGAAGAATTGCCATGAAGGGAAAGCTCGTTGAAATGATTGTCAAGGTCTGGGCGACTCTCCGTCTCGCCGCCAAAACATTTTTAAGGATCGATGGGGCGCAATGGGCGGCAGCCTTGTCCTTCGATGCATTCTTTTCCCTTTTTCCCCTCATAATCCTGGTTGTCACGATTGCCTCGTTTTCACTTGACCGCGCCACTGCCGGGAAAGAAGTCGTTGCGTACATCGAAAGCACTTTCCCCCTCAGCCGTCAAATGGAACATCATGTTTTTGAGACCATCGCCGGCGTGATTCAGGAGCGCGGGAAGGCGGGGGCGATCGCGTCGCTCTTTCTTATTTGGGTTGCGTTGCAATGTTTTACCACCCTTATCTGCGCGACCAATAATGCCTGGGGCACTAAGGTGTCCAATTGGTGGCGACTGCAGCTGATAAGCCTGACGCTGCTCGGCATCACGGTGATTACGATTCTTCTTGGTCTTACGGCTCCCGTGCTCTTGAGGTTAGTGGTGAGTTCGGTCTTACCATCTATTGATGATCATTCCTGGATATATGAACTGGCAAGCTTTTTCATACCCCTATTGCTGGTGTTCTTTGGTCTCAGCATGTTCTATAAGTTGGCACCGCACCGTTCCACGAAGTTTGCCGAAGTTTGGGTTGTCGCCCTGTGCGTGACAATCTTTTTGCGTGCGGGGGTCAGTTTGTTTGTCATCTATTTGGAGAACTTCACGCAGTTGAATGCCGTCTATGGTGCGTTGGGCGGAATCATGGCGTTGCTGACGTGGATTTACGTTTCCGGCTGTTGCTTGATTTTCGGTGCCTGCTTGTGTGCCAGCGGACAAAAAGCGTGAACTAATCCTCCGTTGAGAACTGTGCACCTTTTTGATAGAACTTATGCTCAAAACTTACATCCGCCGTGTTCTCAAGACTCTTTTATGGATACTCGGCAGCATACTGGGGGTGATCCTCCTTGCCATGGTGGTCCTGCAGTTCCGAGGAGTGCAGCGCTATATTACGCAGAAGGTATTGTCGCCGATTACGGAAAAGACCCGGACCCGCATTGAGGTCGGTTCGATCAACATCGGTTTCACGAACTCGGTCGTTCTGCACAATATATTCGTTGAAAGCCGCCAGCGGGACACGCTGTTGTCCATCCAAACGCTTTCCGCGGATGTAAACCTGTTTGCACTTTTCTCCAATCGCATCAAGCTGAATAACGTCCGGGTTGACTCGCTCACTGCCCACATTACCCGCACCCTACCGGACGGCACCTACAATTTCGATTTTATCCTCAACGCTCTCAGCTCCGATTCAACAGCTGATGCAAGCCCCGATACTGCAGCGGCGGGGTGGACATTCGTTTTGGGCGGATTGAGCCTCAACGGGATCAACGTTTCATACGATGACGACGTCGGCGGATTGAACCTGCGTCTGGAGCTGGGTTCACTGGAAGCCTCGATCGACAAGTTTGACCTCGAGACAAAGCAATTCCATATCGATGAACTCTCTCTGGAGAATGCAATTGCGAGTGTCATCCAGATAAAAGAATCGCCGGCCGATACTTCAACATCCGCAGACGTTGACTTCGGCTTCGGGTTCGGAACCGTGTCACTGACAAATCTTCAACTCAAGTATGAAAACAGAGCGGCGGGAGAACGATACGCCGTTCAGCTTGGAGCTTCGACTGTCGTTGCAGAAACAATCGACCTGCCGGCCCGCAACATAAAACTCAGATCATTCCGGCTTGAAAACACAAACATCGTTGTCTTGGAACCGAAAAAGAGCAAGGCCAAAATAGAAAAATCTGAAGCGTCTGCGTTTCCATGGGTCATCAGCCTTGATGACCTGATTCTAAGCGGCAACAGCGTGCGCTATGATGTCCACAGTGCGGCCAAAACCAGGGGTTTGGATCAGAATCACCTCCGCCTTGATGACCTGACGATGCGGGCAGAAAACATATATTTCAGTGAGAATCGCATTACGGCGGAAGTCAGTCATACGTCCTTTCGGGAGCAATCCGGCTTTGAGTTGCGTGAGCTTTCGTTCGGATTCATGCTTGACTCTCTGCATGCCCGGCTCACGGACTTTACAATCGAAACTCCAGCCAGCCGCATTCGCCAGAATGTTGTTCTCAGCTATTCTTCTCTGTACGCAATCACCAACCGACCAGGTACTGCGGGCGTTATGGTGACAATCGGTGACTCTCACCTTGCCATTTCAGATCTGCTTTTTTTCCAGCCTTCTCTTCCGATAAGGAGCACACCGGGCGCGTCGATAAGGTTTTCTTGCCAACTCTCGGGGCTTGTGCAGGACTTGAAGGTAGAGGAGCTTCGGGCTGCGGTAGGCGATTCCACGACACTTGATTTCACGGGCTCAATCCGAGGATTGCCGAAGGCAAAAACAGCGCACTACGATTTGAACCTGCGTCTGTTTTCTTCCGGTCGGAAAGACATTCAGCAACTTGTTGCGGATACCCTGCTGCCGGAGGACATCGTTGTGCCTGCCTCCGTGAGAATGAGCGGAAACTTTAAGGGTACGTTGAAAAATTTCTCTGCTTCATCTGCCATCATGACCAGCATTGGCAGCTTGAGGGGAAGTGTGGCTTTGGACTCAGGAAATGAGCCCGACCTTAAAGCCAGCCGATGGAATGCAGATTTCCTTGTCGACGAGTTTGATGTGGGTCTGCTTCTGAACGATCCGGAAACATTTGGCCCGGTTTCGTTGAAAGCAACCGCCGTCGGATCGGGAATGAGTAAGAATGACATTGAAGCGTATCTGGATGTAACGGTGGACAAGGTGGTTTTGAACGGCTACGCCTACAGGCGGCTCTCGTTCTACGGGACTGCCGCTCCGAACATGTTCGACGGAAAGGCCGAGATTGAGGATTCCAGCATCGCCTTCACATTCAACGGCACCGTCAACACCAGCGAAGAGAATCCGACGTTCAAATTCACACTCGATCTGAAAGGCGCCGATCTGCACCGGCTCAACTTCACCTCGGATGACATTCGGGTGGCAGGCAGCGTTTCCTCCAATCTTGTAGGACAGGACATAAACGAGTTCAATGGCAACATCGATATTCGCAATGTCGTGATCATGAAAAATCGAAGACGTACTGTCCTGGACTCTCTTGTGTTTACGTCGGTCAACAAAGAGGGACAAACCCACCTTAGTTTCCAATCCGCGATCTTCGCAGGCCAATTCGACGGCACGATTGCACTTGGTGATTTGCCGGCGGCGCTGAAGGAACAGGTCGGTTACTATTTCACTCTGCAGGGAGGGCAGGACAAAAGAAGTCTTAAGGCTCAAGCTTTTACGTTTCGCGTCACTCTCGACGAACCGACGACACTCACAGGAGTATTCTTTCCGGACCTGCAATCATTGCCCGCAGGAATTATTGAAGGCAACTACGATAGCCACAAGAAAAATCTGAATGTGAATATCGACATCCCCCGTATTGAGTATAACGACCTCAGAATAGACAGCCTTCGTGTCAGCGTCACCTCCGATACCGATCAGCTGCAAGCAACATTGAACGTGGGGTCTATCGCTGATTCGACCCTGCGCGTAACGAATCTTCAACTCGCCGGAAAGGCCGGGCACGACAGCATTGCCGTCGCGTTGCAAAGTACCCGCAATGACGGTTTCATGAAGATGCTCCTCGCCGGGGTATTTACGAGTGTTCCGGATGGATACAAGTTTCGATTTAACGACGATGGAATCGTATTCCGGGACCTTCCATGGAGCGTTTCACCTGACAACGAGCTGCTCTTTGGGAAGAACCAGCTTATCGCCCGCAACGTCCTGTTGCAAAGCGAGGGACAATCTCTCTCTCTTCAAAGCGCTGACGGGAAAAGCCAGCGCTCGCCCTTACGGATTGAATTCAAGGAGTTTGACCTTGCCATGATATCCCAAGTGGTGATTGCGGATGATGCCGGCCTCGGCGGCACTCTCAATGGCAATGTCGTATTGCAAAATCTGGAAAGCCAGATGGCATTCACGTCGGACCTCACAATCAAAGACTTCAGCTTCGGTCAAAGGCCTATCGGCGATGTTACGCTGCGTGCAAATAATCAAACAGAAAACGTGTACGAAGTGAACCTGGGCATTGACGGTAATGGGAACCAAATTGCGATACTGGGGAAATATCGGATCGAAGGGGATGGAAACGAGCTGGACCTTTCAGCGGAGTTCACGAAAGTGAATCTTGCCAGCATTGAGCCTTTTGCCTTCGGCAGCGTGACGCGCCTCTCAGGAACAATGAGCGGCGGATTGCATATGACGGGGACAATGAAAAAGCCCTCCATCACCGGGGATTTGAATTTCACGAATACCGCATTCAACCCGACGTTCCTGGACACGTACCTGCATCTCAACAGCGGCACGATAAAGATTGACGGGAAGGGGGCCGAATTCAAGTCTTTTGATCTCGTCGATACCCTCGGCAACAAAGCTTCATTGAGCGGTCATCTTTTTATGGAAGACTTTCGCAACTACAGGTATGATCTCCGCGTCCACACCGACAATTTTCTTCTTTTGAACAAGCCCGCAAGCCGCGACGCTCTTTACTACGGCACTGTAATACTCGATAGCGACATTTCCATAAAGGGAGACGAGAGCAAACAAGTAGTCACCATTCAGGCAGAACTGAAGAAAGGAACCGATCTCGCCCTGGCTCTTCCGGAATCAGATCTCGCTGTCGAAGAGCGCCGTGGCATTGTAAGATTCGTCGACGTCAAAACGCCTCCCCATTCGATCATGTCCCGGCGAAACATCAGGACACGGAGAGATACCACGGAAGCGAAGCTTTCGCAAATAGACCTTACGTCAAATATCACTGTGAACAAGGACTCCAGATTTCGAATATTGATCGATCAAATTGCAGGCGATTCGCTTGTGATTCGGGGCGAAGCGACTGTGAGTGTCACCATGGACCCAAGCGGAAAGCTGACACTCACGGGGCGTTACGAGATTATCGAAGGATCCTATCATCTTTCGTTCGGGGACCTTGTCAGGAGAGAATTCGTCATTGCAAAGGGAAGCAGCCTCACGTGGTTTGGATCCCCCTATGAAGCTGATGTCGATATCACAGCGATTTACACGGTGAAAACTACAGTGTTGGATTTGATTCAGGATCAACTGGCCGAACTAAGCGAGGAAGAACGAAACAAATACAAGCAGGAGATCCCCATCCAGGTCTATCTTATGATGAAGGGAAAACTTCTGACGCCGGACATTCACTTCAAACTTGACCTTCCTTCGGACAAACGGGGGGTATTGGATGGCACTGTTTACGCGAAACTGAATGAGTTAAATGGGCAGGAGTCTGAACTGAACAAGCAGGTATTCGGACTTCTGGTGCTGGGCAGGTTCATTTCGGGAAGCCCGCTTGCCTCTTCAGATCAAACCGGCGGACTTTCCGGTTTTGTCCGCTCAAGTGCAAGCCAGATTCTCTCCGCACAATTGAACCGTCTGTCTGAACAATACATTACAGGAGTGACCCTTGATGTGGGCCTGGAGTCATATCAGGATTACTCTACCGGTAATGCCGAAGGACGGACCCAAATGAAGCTGGCTCTCTCGAAACAACTCTTCGATGAACGTGTGACCGTTCAGGTGGGTGGAAATGTGGACCTTGAGGGGCAACGAAGCCGGGAGAATTCGCTCAATAATTTTGCCGGGGACCTGAAAGTGTTATATAAGCTCACAGAGGATGGGCGCTGGCAGTTGCAGGTCTTCAGGCAAAATGCCTACGCAGGCGCCATTGACGGTGATATCACCAAGACTGGTGCCGGGGTCGTCTTCACGATCGAATACGACAAACTCTTCGGCATCACGCTCAAGCCGGTACCAGATGAAGAAGGGAAATAAATGCGAAGTGGATCCTTCCTGACTGATTCTTTTTCGCTTGTTGCGATCGCGGCCGTGCTCTCGGCTTTTTCCATCGGCTGCAGCAACACGGGGTACCTCGCTCAAGGCGAAAAGCTCTACACTGGTGCAGATGTGAACATTGAAGAGAGGGAGGATATCCCGGACAAACGCGACCTGGAAGATCAACTGGACCTGCTTGTCAAACCGGAGCCAAATGGAAAGCTCCTCGGACTCTTCCGATTTAAGCTATGGTTGTACAATATCGGATTCTTCAAGGAGAGTTTGGGCGAACCACCGGTATTGCTGCAATCTGTTGCACCCGATCGCGTTGTTGGGAGAATGCGCACGCTGTTGGAAAACAAAGGATACTTCTGGACGGATGTACAGTACACGGTACGGGAAGAGGAAAGCACTGCGGACATTCAATATACTGTTGCAGTCAAATCACCGTACAGAATCAATGGGATTACGGTGAAGGGAGAAAACTCCGCACTGGTTGATGCAATTCGCTCCACCATGGGAGAAACAGTTCTCGGCGCGGGAGACCAATACGATCTTGTGAAGCTCAAGCTGGAGCGCGAGCGCATTGACGCCGCGCTGAAAGAGAAAGGCTACTTCTATTTCTCTCCCGACTTCATTGTGTTTCAAGCGGATAGTAGTGCAGGGAATAAGACGGTGGATCTCTCCCTCCAGGTCAGAAGAAGCATACCGGTCGAGGCAACGCGCGTCTATACGATAGGCAACATCTACGTCTATTCCGGTCATTCGCTTGACCGCGATAGTACGACAATACCTGCCGGCGACACTGTAGGTGTTGGGTTCTACTATATCGACCTTGATAAGAAATTTAATCCCGAAGTTCTCATGCGGTCGATTTTTTTCAAAAAAGGGGACGCCTACAGCAGAAACAACCACGATCTCACATTAAGCAGGATCATGAATCTCGGCGTGTTCAAATTTGTGAACATACGATTTACCAACGCCGATTCGGCAGGCATCCCCCTTTTGGAACCTCATATCTACCTGACGCCGCTGTTGGCAAAGACCATTCGCTTTGAACTTCAGGGTGTTTCCAAATCCAATAATCTCGCAGGTCCGGTATTCGAATCCAGCTATCGGAATAGAAATGTGTTCCATGGGGCTGAACTCCTAAAGCTTGGTTTTGAAGTTGGTTTTGAGACCCCTCTTGGCGGGGGACAATCGGGAGGGAATTCGTATGAGTTCGGTGCACGTGGGGAGCTGGATCTGCCGAAGTTTGCCACTCCGTTCGGATTCGAGAACATCTCGAGCCTCTTCGTGCCGAAGACGCGTATCGTGCTGGGAGTCCGTTTGTTGAATCGGCTGCAATACTATCAGCTGTTCTCGGTGGATGCATCATTTGCATACAACTGGAAGGAATCCATCACGAAGGAACACAATGTCAGTCCGCTGTCGATTACCTTTGCGCAACTGACAAAAACAACCGATAAATTCAACGACCTGCTGAGTGGCAATCCGCTGTTGCGAAAAAGTTTTGAGGAACAGTTTATCATCGGACAGAACTATTCCTTCACCTACAATGACCAGCTTGAGAGAGGTCATAAGAACCACCTGTACTTCAAAGGGAGTGTGGACCTTTCGGGAAACCTGTTAAACATCGTGCAATCGCTGTTTGTCAAACACAAGGCGACGCCCGAAACTCCGTACAAAATATTCGGAACAACCTATTCGCAGTATTACAAATTCGATATTGACTTTCGCCATTACTTGAACAGCATTGATCAAACATCGTCAATTGCCAGCAGGTTGATCGCAGGAATAGGGGTTGCACACGGCAACTCCGCAACCCTGCCCTATGTGAAGCAGTTTTATATCGGGGGAAGCAACAGCGTGCGGGCTTTCGCTGCACACGGTCTCGGTCCCGGCTCGTACAAGATCCCTGACAGTGTTGCTGCGAAAACCTTTATTGATCAGGCGGGGAGCATCAAACTTGAAGCAAATATCGAGTATCGGTTTCCCATTGTCAGTGTCGTCAAAGGCGCATTGTTCGTCGATGCAGGTAATATCTGGCTGTTGGATGAAGACCCGTCCCGCCCCGGTGGTACGTTCTCCGGAAAAACATTCCTCGATGAGATTGCGGTTGGAACAGGTTTCGGCTTGCGGCTTGATCTGTCCTTTTTCATTCTTCGGTTTGACCTTGCGTTCCCGTTACGCGTGCCTTCGCTGCCCGCCGATGAGCGTTGGGTCATCAAGAAGATCGATTTCGGCAATCCGTCGTGGAGAAAGAACAACCTCGCGTTGAATATTGCCATTGGATATCCGTTTTGACATTGACTTCTGACCTCCCCGACTTCGTCGGGGCAAGCCGACCTCTGATGTCTGACCTCTGACCTCCGCCCCGGGATAAATCCCGGGTCTGATTGCAACTCAGGCATGTCACAATTCCGCTAAAGGCGGAATAAAAGGCAAAATACACATTTCGTTTTACATTTTTCTGTTTCATTTCCGTTTGTCTCTTGATGTTTTCATCTTCCTGATGGTCCTTGACCTCCGACCTCTGATTAGGCCGCCCCTATCCCGTGCCGACCCGAAGGGTTCCTTCGGAAAGGCATCCCTTTGGCGAAGCCATCCCTTCGGGACGGGAAAGGGATCCCTTTGGGACGGGGCTTGCTGACCTCTGACCTCCCCGAAAAAAGAATTCGGGGCAAGCTGACCTCTGACCTGTCCCTACTCTCCAGACGTGCCGCTTGACTCTTTGGCCCGCTCAACCATCCGCTCCAGTTGATCCAGGTCTTTCTTCGGTACTCGAATCCTCAATACAACCGAGTTGTCCACATAGCTTCGCTCACGGATCTCGCCGGCGGAATGAAGCAGCGAAATCAGTTTTTGATGCCCCTGAGACACCGTGAACACCCGCTCCACAAACTCCTCCTCTAATAATGCCAGAACCTCGTTCTTCAACCCGACCAGATTAATGCCACGAACGGCCGAAATGAAGACAGACCGCGGGTGTTCCTTTGCTACCGCGTGGAGGATGCTCCGGTCCACAAGATTGTCGATCTTGTTGAATACGATCAGCGTCGGTTTGGAAGCGCAGCCCAGATCTTCCAGCGTCTCCCGAACAATGGAAATCTGTTTTTCGAATGTCTTGCTGGTAATATCCACAACGTGAAGTAGAATGTCCGACTCGGTGATCTCCTCGAGCGTGCTCTTGAAGGAAGCCACCAGGTGATGGGGAAGTTTTCTAATGAACCCCACCGTGTCCGTCATCAGTATCTCGACTCCGGAAACAAGTGGGACAAGCCGCGTTGTGGGATCGAGTGTGGCAAACAACCGGTCTTCCACAAACACGTCCGAACCTGAAAGAACATTCAGCAGAGTTGATTTACCGACGTTTGTGTATCCCACAAGAGATGCCCGCGTGTGTTTGCTTCGGCCTTTTCGCTGTGTGACCCTCTGCCGCCCGATTCGCTCCAATTTCTCCTTCAAAAGCGTGATCCTCGCCCGGATCATGCGTCTGTCCGTTTCGATCTGCGTTTCCCCGGGTCCTTTGGTTCCGATTCCTCCCAATTGCTTCGAAAGGTGCGTCCATTGCCTCGTCAGCCGCGGAAGAAGATACTGTAACTGCGCCAGCTCAACCTGCGTCTTCGCTTCCATGCTTTTTGCCCGTGACGCAAAAATATCCAGAATGAGTCCGCTGCGGTCGAGTACCTTGCAATCGAGCTGTTTCTCAAGATTTTTGACTTGCACGCCGGAAAGGTCGTCGTCAAAAATAACCATGGGAACCTTCTTTTCTTCCACCAGAGAGCGCATTTCCTCGACTTTCCCCTTGCCAATGAACGTTGCGGCATCGATATGGTCACGGTCCTGAATGACACGCGCCACCACCTCTGCCCCGGCCGTATCCGCCAAAAGAGCAAGTTCGTCGAGGAGTTCCTCGGTTTCAACTTTACTTACATGGCGGGTGGATACACCGATCAGGATGGTTTTCTCTTTTTCCGGCTTCGACAGTTCGATCATGCTGGTGATGGTTTTTGTACCCCCGGTAGTTCGCCCCTGCCCGTTCTTGCCAGGAGCATTTCCGTGATTGCCAGGAAAAGCGCCGCGATCAGAAAGTGCTTCCACAATTCAACCCCATGACGCGTCTCGAGGACCGAGGCCTGCACCGCACTGCCTTCCTCAATGGTCGTGAGCGCACCTTCAGGAATTCCCAGCGAGGAGAACAGCGTCTCAAGCGATTCCTCTGTTGCCCGCACTGTTCGTGACTCGTCGGGATCGATGTTCACGCTGAATGTCCTCAGCGCTCCGGCGGTGTTTTTCAATGTGTAGGTTCCGAGCTCGTCTGTTTTGCCAAACGAAAGCCCCCTGCCCGGCTCGGGTTGAATCCCGCCTTCGATGTTCCGCGGGGTCACAATGGTGAGCCGCTCCTGCGCATCGGGAAGTGAGGAAAACCGGACGGTCTCACCGGCAAGAATCGTCGGTTGATGGATCTGTTCCTGCGACAGAGACGACACCGTTCGTTGGATCAGAGGCACGAAAAGGCCCTTGAGCGGAAAATCGGACCATTCGAGTGTTGGCGCAACTGTAAAAAGAAGGACACGTCCTTTGTCCACGCGCTGCTCGAGCAGGAATGGTGATCCTGTCGTCAGCGCTATGATCACCGCAGAACGCTCGGTGGGAATTGCGCGGACAAATCGCCGGATCCTCGGAGATTCGAGGACACGGGAACGGTCATTCCCTGATTCCGTGAACATCCCGTCGAAGAGTGGATGGGCCATCTCGGCACGGTCGAATTCAACAAACGAATCTTCCGCTCCGCCCGGCTGAATACCCTGGAAGGGCGGGAGTTCAAGCAGACGCAGAAGCTCAGTGGGGGCGGCTCCCGCGCCTGGAAAGATGGCCAGTCCGCCCCCATTGCGGACAAATGCATTCACACGATCCGACTGAAAAGATGTCAGAGCACCGGGGTTGGCAAGGAACATCACGTCTGCCTGTTCAAGCATACCCGAAGTGATTCTGTCGGGTGGCGTGGTTGCGAGTGTAAGAGAGGATCCGCTCTGCTGTCGTGTTTCAAGGGCGAGCCGCACGTAGCGCAGGCCGGCCGATTCACCGGCAAGGAGAACGCGGATGGTTTCGGACAAATGCAATGAAAGGAACCTGCGGTTGTCAAACTCCAGGTCGTCGTTTTCGAGTTCGGCGGTGATGTTCTGGAATCCGGGGGACGATGGAACGACGGAAAACGATGTCCTCGCAATTCCCCCAGCTTCGACCGAAATGCCTTTTTGGGCAACGCGCGTGCCGTTGAGGAAGATGCTCACCAGGTGGTTCTCGACGGGAGAGGACGAATGGTTTGCAACTGCAACATCAAGGGAAAAAGGCTTCCGGGCTTCAATAAGAGTGTTGGAGATGGAAAGGGATTCAATGGCCAGGTTCGACGGCGAACGGGATCCGATCGGTATGAGGAACAATCTGGCCTGGGGCCCAAAAAGGAACTCATCCCCGTTTTCTCTTTTTCTGTTCAGCAGCCCTGTCTGGAAATCCGAGATCACAAAGATTTCCTGCACAAGATTATCGGATGCAGAAAGGATCTTTGCGGCGAGCCTCAAGCCGTCTTCGAGTTTTTGGTGGACAGGGGTCGGACGGATATCTTCCAGCAGGGAAGAGGCGCCAGCGACGGTCGAACGCGTCGAAACAGAGTCCATTCCCCGGCGTCCGGCTCTGGAGAGCGGAAGGACATGAATGTCGTCGTCATCGGTAAGAATTGCCAGCAGGTTTCGTGCAGATTCACGCGCTTGCTTCAGGTATTCTCCCGATCCATCCGAAGCGGTCATGCTGTACGAGTCATCGATGAGGATAACAGCTGTCGCCCGGGCTTTGGGACCCATGCCTTCGGCAAAACTGCCTTGGTACGTCGGCCGTGCGAACGCCAACACCAGAAAGAGGATCAAGAGGGTCCTGAGAATAAGCAAAAGGAGTTGGCGCAGCTTGAGCCGCCGGATGGTCGTCTTCTGCAGTTCCTTGAGAAAGGTGAGCGAGCTGAATTCGATGGTTCTCAGTTTTCTGAGATTGATCAAATGCAGGATCACCGGGATTGCGGCGGCCGCAAGCGCAGCCAGCATGAGCGGGTTCAGAAACGTCATGAGGTATGCCGAAGAATCTCTTGGGGAGACGAACTGTGGACAGAATCAACTTAACCTCCGGATGACCGAAAAGCAAGTTCGATCTCGCGTTGAAATTCGGCGCACATTTCGGTACCTTCTCTCTGCCATGACGCACACTGTACTTTTCACGCGGGTAATTTTGTGTTTACTGGGAGCTTCGATTTCCACCGTCCGCGTCGTTGCCCGGCAGAACGGCGACCCTGTGCGGGTGTGGACCATGCAGCCAGTGTTGACCGGGTCGGTGAGTGGACTGCCTTCACTGGTGGATCATCGCGAGGTGAAGCGCCCACGCGTTGGTCTTGTCTTGAGCGGTGGCGGGGCACGGGGGATTGCCTCCATCGGTGTCATCGAGGCTTTTGAAGATGCCGGGGTCCCGATCGATTTCATCGCGGGCACAAGTATCGGAAGTATTATCGGCGGTCTCTACTCCGCCGGTTATTCCACAGAGCAGTTGAAGGCACTGGTGGATTCGACCGACTGGGACAGCATGCTGAGCCTCGGTGACGATGCCCGCCGGAAAGACCTGTTCTATGACCAGAAACATGCCGTTGACAAGAGCATCCTGGTCCTTCGCTTCGACGGGTTTACGCCAATTCTTCCTGAATCGTTTTCGACAGGTCAGCGGCTCACGCATTACCTGAATGTCCTCGTTCTGCAGAGCGTCTATAATCCGGTCCCCACATTTGATCACCTGAAGATTCCTTTCCGTGCAGTGGCCACCGATCTGATTTCCGGGAGCCGTGTTGTGCTCGATCGCGGAGATCTCACTGAGGCTCTGAGGGCGAGCGTGACCGTTCCGCTTTTGTTCAGCCCGGTTCAACGGGATACCACGATGCTGTTGGACGGGGGACTGACATCCAATATCCCCGCTGATGTCGCGCGCCAATGGGGTGCGGATATCGTCGTTGCGGTCGATGTGACAAGCCCGCTGCGGCCTGCTCATGAACTCAACGCCCCCTGGGAAATTGCAGACCAGATCATTGGTATAGCGATGCAACTTGCCATCAAGGAACAGCTCAAGGCGGCAGACTATGTCATTCGTCCCAGGATCGGCAATCATCTGTCGACAGAATTCACCAATCTTGATTCCCTGATTGTCGAAGGGAAAGCTGCGGCCACAGTCATTGTCGA
>JBBDYD010000147.1:84434-87314 GCA_040901865.1 Bacteroidota bacterium
CTGGAGGTTCGCCCTCATCCCATCCTCACCGCCATAGTGGTTCGCGGCAACGCGGTCGTTGATTCTGATACGCTTCGGTCTGCATTCAATTGGCTCATTGGCAAACGTCTGAACGCGCACGCCGCACAACAGGCGATGGAGCAACTCCTGGAGATTTATCGTAGCAGGGGATATTCGCTCGCGCGGATCCAATCAGTCTCCCTGGATCAATCCACCGGGGTCGGCACCATCACGATCAACGAAGGCATCGTCCATCGGCGCACTATTGTCGGCACCAGGAAAACCAAAGACTATGTCATCTGGCGGGAATTACCGTGGAATGAGGGTGAAGTGTTTCAGGTGGACAAAGTGGCTGAAGGTCTCAACAACCTCTACGGCACGAACCTTTTTGAGCAGATCTCCATCAAAACCGAACGGGGAGTGGCCTCGAACGAGGAGCAGATTGTGGTGATCAGTATTCGGGAGCGTTATACGGAGTTGATTCGCCTTGGGATGACGATCGATAATGAGCGGAATGTCCAACCCTCGATTGATGTCCGCGATGAGAATTTTCTGGGAATCGGGTCGGAGTTGGGAATGCGGTTTTTTGGCGGATTGCGGAATCGATATTACCTGGGAGAGTTCAAGGCAAACAGGATCTTTAATTCCTATCTGACCTTCAATTTGAAGGGATATTATGATTTGCGGGATGTCAATGTGTTTGTCGATGAAAACCTTCAAAGTCCGACGCGCTGGAATCGCGTCCGGTCCGGTGAATACCGCGATGTTCGCCAGGGGGTTGCGATGGCGTTCGGCACCCAGCTCGAACGGCTCGGATTGTTTACCATCGAGGGGAGACATGAGCGGCAGAGAATCTGGAATATCTTCGGCCAGCCGCTGGACACGACCCGGGAATATACCGTCAGTTCCGTCAAACTTGGGACACGGATAGACTCCCGGGATCAATTCCCGTATCCCCGCGACGGTGTGGTGATGGATTTTTCGTACGAATCCGGAATCGTCTCGGAGCGTGAGAAGGTCGGGTTTACAAAGATGCTCTTCAGCTACGAATGGTACAAAGCCCTCTTTTCAAACCAGGTCATTCGACCGAAGGTCCTGTTTGGGTTCGGAGACGAAACTGTTCCCCTCACGGAACAGTTCCGGTTGGGTGGCCAGGACAGTTTCTTCGGATATCGCGAAGACAACGCGCGGGGAAGACAATTGTTCCTCCTCAGCCTTCAATACAGTTACCAGCTTCCGGTGAACCTCTTGTTCGATACGTACGTGATGGTCCGGTATGACCTCGGCCACATCTGGGAAAAGGCAGAGCAGATCCGTATCAAGGATCTCCGGCATGGGATTGGATTGACCCTGGCGCTCGACACACCCATTGGGTCGGCGGAATTCTCCGTTGCCAGGGCTTTTTTCATTCGAAAAGACCTCTTCGACAACCCTTTGAGTTACGGCCCCATTGCTACGTATTTCAAGATAGGATATACTTTTTAAACGATGATTTGATCCAGGACGGCATGCAACGTTTGCATCACTGTCCACGTAGCAGTAGAAGAGACAAGAACCCATTATGAAGAGTCCCCTCGAAAAGTCCCCCCGCCTTACCCGTGCCGTGTTCACCCTGGTGGCGCTCATTGTCCTGGGCGTCACGACGTTGAATTTCCTTGACATCATGTTCTACAAGGCTATAAGCAACGACCAGTGCGGATGGCTGCCACGGCCGGACGGTTCCCCCGGCGCCATCATCACCGACGTGGCTCCGGACGGAGTCACCGACAGAGCCGGGATCAAGGACGGAGACGTCCTCCTCAAGATCAACGGCCAGGAATTTCGCACTCCCGTGCAGGCAATGGCGATCATCAACCCGATGGCGCCCGGAGAATATGCGACATACCTCGTTGACCGTAACGGCGTGACCTTTGAAACGAAGGTCGAAATTCTCAAAGTGGTCAATGTCACCTATCTTGCCTATTGTCTTATCGGCTTCGGATTTCTTACCGTTGGGTATGTGGTCGTGATGACGAGACCCCAGGGAAAGCTCCAGCGCCTCTTTGCATGGTACAGCGTTGCAGCCATGCTGGTCTTCGGGTTTTCCACCCTGAATATCAACCAGGGTGTCGATCCGCAATGGAAGGTCACCGCGTTTATCTCGGCGTTTTTTGCGGGTCGCCTCATCGCTCAACCCCTGTTCGTCATTTTCTTCGTTTCGTTCCCCGTCCGGCGGCCCATTGCCGATCGCTGGTGGTTCAGAATTGCCTTGATCGTGCTGAGTCTCGCCACGGTCGCTCCCATTTTCTACAATCAGCTGGCAAATCTGCCGGGCTGGCTCGCGCAGATGATCATATCGGCGCCCTTCTTCTTCTTTTTTACCGGACTCGCCCTCTTCGTTGTTTCGTATTTCAAACTCATTGAGCCCTCGAAACGGCGGCAATTCCGCCCTATTCTCGTGGCGATCGGCGTGGGCGTGGCCACGTTTGCCTATATCAGCGTCATGCAGGCCCTGAACCCGTTCATCGTCTTTACACAACCGGTGATCCTGATGCCAGGACTTTTCCTGGTCGCAGTGCCCGCCGCGTTCGGGTACTCGATTTTCCGCTATCGGTTGATGGACATCGACCTTATCATCAAGCGAAGCCTCCTCTATGGAGCGATCACGGCAACCCTGGCAGCGATCTATATCGGCATGGTGTTCGGTATCGGAAGCCTGCTCGGTGCGCTCATCGGCAATCAGGAAAACGAGGTCCTGAACATTACCGCTTTTCTCATTATCGCTTTCGCGTTCGATCCGATCAAACGACGTGTCCAGGATGGCATCGATCGGGTGTTTTACCGGGAACGGATGAATTACCAGCGCGCGCTCCTGGAATTCAGCCAGGAATTGCCGCGGCA
>JBBDYD010000148.1:0-17104 GCA_040901865.1 Bacteroidota bacterium
TTTGCACGAGGTGGTGGGTTTTTCGCACGTCGAGATCGCTCAGATCCTGCAGATTGGCGAGAGCACCTCGCGAACGATCCTCTCGAGGACACGAAAGTGGTTGAAAGTGAAATGGAACGAGGAAAGGGCACACATATGAATCCGGAGCAATTCTACAGGGAGCACGACACTCCAACGCAATCGACAAAACAGAGGATCTGGCGGTCCGTGGACAAAACTCTTCAACCTCGCCGCCCCCTTTTCTCCGTGTCGGACACCCGCAGTTTTGTCTATGGCATTGCCGCATCGTTTCTGCTTCTGCTGAGCAGTTACGGGATGTATCACATGGTCGAACGGTTCACAGCCGTCGACCGGCCGGCGGAACTACGATTCGATGCCGCGTATCAGTCGGCGATTCAGGAATTCGAACGCGTACTGCCGGCGGCTGCCGACTCGCGGGACAGCTATCCGGAGCAGGAGGTTCTGGAAGCCCGATTGCAGCAAATCCGGCTCATTGATGCCGCGATCAAGGAACTGCGTTCGGATATTGCCCGCACCGATCTTTCGCCGATTACTCATGCGCGCTTGCGCCAGCTCTACGGGCTCAAGCTCCGCGTACTGCTCGAAATTATCGAACAAGGAGAACGTCAATCATGAAGATCTTCGCCGCCGCTGTTTCCCTCATGCTGGTCGCTGCATCACCGGCATCCGACCAAACCCGTGACCTCGAACACCGTTCGCGCACAACACCGGCACAACGGATTGAAATCAGGGGTCTCTCGGGATCGGAAATCGAATTCAAATCATGGGACAAGAATGAAGTCGCCATGACAATTCACGTCCGGATATCATCATCGGATCAAGAGTATGAAGAAGAGTATATACGATCCCTCGACATTCGTGAGACCAAAAGCGAGACGACACTCCTTCTCGAATTTGTGGAGCTTCGTCGCGGGGTCAAAGGCGGCGGATTTTGGAGTATTTTCTCGGGTGGAAACTATGTTCGCAAGGAAATACGCGGCGAGGTGTTCGTACCCCGGTCGAACGCCCTCACGACCGATTTCAGTTACGGTTCCATCGCGCTGGAGAGCATGAAGGGGGAGCTGAAAATTCTCGGAAAGAACAATTCCCTGTCCTTGAAAGAGTGCTCGGACGTTCGAAACGTCGAGAACGACTACGGAGAATCCGTCCTGCAGAATTGCGGAGGGAATCTCAAACTCAAGGGAACAAGTTCAAAGGTGACAATCGAATCGTTCAAAGGACCGGTCGATATCGAGGCCCAGTACTCCACCATCCTCGTCAAGGATGTTACGCAGTCTGCAACCATCAAATCACAAAGCGGGCGCATCACCGCAGAATCTATCGGCGGGAATGTGGCAATTCAGTCAGACTACACGACCATCGTGGCGTCTTCCATCAAGGGAGACCTCACGGTGGGAACAAAGAGCGGATCCCTCCGGGTCAAAGGCGTTCAAGGCCTCACGATCGAGGCACCATACACCACCGTTGAGGCCTCAGATGTCTCAAGCCCTGCCGGAAAGCCGGTTTCTTTTTCCGGCCAGTCGGGATCACTCACGCTGGACAATGTCAAGGGCGACCTCCAGCTTGACGGACCCTATTCCAATATAGATCTGAAAAATATCCAGGGATCCGTCGACCTTCAGTCCAAGAGTTCCAGCGTCACCGCCGAGGAGGTCTCCGGGGATTGGAAATCGAAGACAGAGTACTCGACCCTCCGCCTGCGTTCCCTGCGGTCGAAGAGTGTGAGGATTACCAACAAGAGCAACAACGTCCGCGTTGATCTCAGGACTGTTCCGAGTGAAGTCATAATCCGAAACGAATATGGCGGAGTGGAAGTAACAATGCCGAAAGGATTCGCCGGAGAAGTAACGTTGGATGCGGAATATGGTTCAATCGATACGGATTTCCTCATCCGAAACCGAAAAACGGGTTCCTCAGCTTATGCCGTCGGCACTGTCGGAGCGGGATCGGGAACGATTATAATTGAAACCAAATCGGCTGGGATTACGCTCACGCAGAGATGAACGGAATCAAGAAGTCGGGAGTATCCTCTGAATCCAGACGCTCCTGCAATTTCTTACGGATAGAAGCGAAAGGCGAGACCTGCTTCAAGACCCAGGCCAACCACTGGTGAGAAGACAAGCGCTGGGCCTACCTCAAAGGAGATATCGAAGGGATTGTTCGGAAAGAGGTAGTCGGCTCCGAACATGAACCGAAGGCCGAGACCGAGGGAGTTTTTATCATAACGAGGTCCGCCGATACTGGCAGAACCAATGAACGCTCCCGGCCCGTAGTAGAACGGAAGATTTGAATTATTGAATGCATTCGAATGGAACAGATAGTCCACACCGAGCGTCACCCCGCCAAATCCGCCCCCGGCATAGCCCTGGATCGCTTCCCGTGAGCTGCTCCAGTATTTGATCGACAGTCCCGTCGGCGCACCCACGACCACGCCGATGCCAAATTTCTTCGGTTGCGCGTCAGCAAACGTAAACACCAGAGCACAAATGACCATGAGGCCAAATCGCTTCATTGAGCCTCCTTTCGTTGCGGTTGCCCTGAAAGTCGTTGTTTGAGAAATCGTCCAGTCCATGATTTCTTGACTGAAGCAAGTTCCTCCGGTGTACCTGCGGCCACAATCGTTCCGCCCTTTTCACCGCCGTCGGGGCCAAGGTCAATGACGAAATCCGCACACTTCACGACATCCATATGATGTTCGATAACGACGAGCGAATGTCCCGCTCCGACCAGCGCGTCGAAGCACCGAAGCAGCTTTGCGATGTCGTCAAAGTGGAGCCCGGTGGTCGGTTCGTCAAAGATAAATAACGTCCGTTCACCTTTCTGTGACGCAATCAAATGGTGGGCAAGTTTAATTCGCTGGGCCTCGCCTCCCGATAACGACGTCGCCGCCTGCCCAAGGCGGATGTATCCGAGGCCAACGTCATCCAGGACGCGCAGTTTCAAAGCAACTCTTGCTCCCTGCCTCGTTTCGCCGAAGAATCTGATTCCTTCGGAGACCGTCATCCCCAGAATGTCATCGACGTTCTTTCCGCGGTACTGCACATCCAGCGTTTCCTGTTTAAACCGTTTTCCCTTGCAGGTTTCACACGTAAGATAGAGATCCGCCAGAAACTGCATTTCAATCTTCTGAACACCGTCCCCCTCGCAGGTCTCACACCGTCCGCCCGGAACATTGAACGAAAAATATCCCGGTTTGAATCCGCGGGCCCGCGCCGCGGGTGTCTTTGCAAGCAGGTCTCGGATCAGGTCAAAGACTTTGATATAGGTAGCCGGATTCGAACGGGGCGTGCGGCCGATCGGTGATTGATCCACGAGCTCCACGTTCCCGACATGCTCCGCACCTTCGATCGCGGAGAACGCTCCAACTGATCCCTCGAAGCCTCCTTTCATTTTTCTGAGCCCCGCATAGAGAACGTCATGAACCAGAGTACTTTTCCCCGATCCGCTTACACCGGTGACACAGACAAACATGTTCAACGGAATTCGGACGTCGACCGACTTGAGGTTGTTCTCCGATGCGCCCTTGATATACAATGATTGTTCCGTATCCTTGCGCCGGGTGGGCGGGACGGGAATCGAGGCGGTATTGTTCAGGTACTGAGCCGTCAATGAATCCGGGTGGAGCAGCAGCTCTTTCGGCGTTCCGTTAAACATGACTTCGCCGCCCAGTTCTCCGGCACGCGGTCCCATATCCACAACAACATCGGCGGAGCGGATCATTTCCTCGTCATGTTCAACAACCAGAACAGTATTCCCAACATCACGAAGCGATTTGAGAATTTTGATCAATCGATCATTGTCACGGGGATGCAGGCCGATGCTCGGTTCGTCCAGCACATACAGCGACCCGACAAGCGTCGACCCCAATGACGTGGCCAGATTAATCCGCTGGGCCTCTCCTCCCGAAAGGGTCATCGAAAGCCGGTCGAGGGTTATATATCCAATCCCAACATCGTTCAGCACCTTCAGTCGTTTCCGTAATTCATCCAGGATACGTCTGGCAACTTCCAGGTCGAAGGCCGAAAGACTCACCGTCGAAAACCATTCATTTGCAGCAGCAATCGTCATCTGTACGATATCGTGAATCGTCTTGTCGGCCACGCGGATATTCAATGCGTCTTTCCGCAATCGAGACCCGCCGCATTCATCACACCTGGTGTATCCGCGATATCTGCTAAGAAAAACCCGATAGTGAATTTTGTAGGATTTCCTTTCGATAAACCGGAAGAACGCATTGATGCCATCAAAACCCTCCGTTCCATCCATGATGGATTCGATCGCTTCCGGGGGCAGGTCTTTGAAAGGGATGTTAACCGGAATCTCCGCCTTGCGCGCCACTGTAAGGAGGTCGTGGAGATTTCCGCGCCACTTTGGAGAATTCCACGGATGGATGGCTCCCTGCCGGATTGTCTTGTTCGGGTCTGGAACCACCAGGTTCATGTCGATGCCGACGGACCTGCCAAACCCCTGGCATTTTGGGCAGGCACCGACAGGATTGTTGAAAGAAAAGAGCCGAGGGTCCGGTTCTTCATACCGAATTCCATCCCGCGGACATTCGTAGTGCTGTGTAAATTTCAGAACGGTTCCGGAGTCCACCATGCGGGCGAAGGTATATCCCTCTCCTTCCGCAAACGCGGTTTCCACAGAATCTGCCAGGCGCTTCGAGTTCTCGGGATCGCTCTTCCGGACAACGGCCCGGTCGACAAGAACCATCACGTCTTTCTTGCTCTTTCCCTTATGCTCTGTTTCATTCAAATCAACCAACGAGTCCTTCACAACAATCCGGAAGAACCCCCGTTTCTTCAAAACATCCAGTTCCTCCTTCATGCTGCGGCCTGAATGGTCGTGAAGCGGAAACATCACATAGACGCGGGCACCGTCAGCTTCCTCCGTCAGCCTTTCCACCACGGTCGTCACGGTATCACGTTTGACGACTTGTCCGCACACGTTGCAAATGGTTTTCCCCACGCGTCCGAACAACAGACGCAGATAGTCGTAGATCTCCGTGGTGGTGGCCACCGTCGATCGAGGGTTCCTGCTTGTGGTTTTCTGCTCAATGGCGATTGCCGGACTGATTCCCTGGATGAAATCGACGTCCGGTTTGTCCATGCGTTCGAGAAATTGGCGCGCATAGGAGGAGAGACTCTCCACGTACCGCCGTTGACCCTCGGCGTAAATTGTATCGAACGCCAGGCTCGATTTGCCGGATCCGCTCACCCCTGTTACGACGATCAGTTTATTCCGCGGAAGCTCGAGACTAATGTTCTTCAGGTTGTGGACGCGGGCCCCCCTGATAACGATCGAGCGTAGTTTGGCGCCCGAACCACTTTGTCCCTGCCCCCTATGGGGATGTTGTTCCAGAGTTGGATGAGGGGAAGAATCGTTCATGGGTCAGATAGAGAGTATATCGTCCGGGGGCCCCAAAAGCAAACATGGCTAAAAGGAGGTCGTGGCTCAGTTTCAAGAAAAATCGCAGAGGCGCAGAGGACGCGGAGTGACGCAGAGTGAAAAACCCCTATTTATTGAAACTCTGCGATCCTCTGCGACCTCTGCGTCTCTGCGTTGATCTTTAGAATGCGAAATTGAAACACTACCTAAAAGGAAACAGTCACGGAGGCCGTTGGCACGAATTCGACAAAGTTAAACGAACGCGGTGTTGGGCGAAGGCGTGCTTCGATGTGTACAGATTTGTTAAAACCGGAAGCTGCAAAGGCCGCGTCCACGGCACTCAAAAAGTGATTAGCGAGAACAAGGTAACCGGCGGTGCGGGCAATAGTATAGAGGTCATTAGCACGGCCCCGCATGTCGCGGTAATAACCGAACTTCTGCGACATGGATGTCAGGTAATCAACCCGAGCCGGGTCCCAATCATCCCATCCCATATTGTACTGGAGGTATTTGCCAATGAGCTCGTAATATTGCTGATCAGGTCTTCGCGGGAGGCGGTGACTGAACCCCGTGCTTGCCCGCCCTCCGATATGTTGTTCCCATGCATTCAACAAGGCCCAGTCCACACGCTCCCAGGGAGGCAGATTCGTATCGTTGCTGACGACAATTCCGGCCGGGGGCGGATTTGGATTCAACGAAGCGCCGTGGGTCTCCACCCATTCCGCAAACCTGACAACCGACCAGTATTGATCCGCATACCGCTCGAAATCAGTGGTTTGCCTGTCCCCTTTTCCGTCATAGACAGCATAAGCGACCCAGAGCAGAATTTCCGTTCCAAAGAAGGCGGCGGACCGCCAATAGGATTCCGCATAGAACTCTCCGGCTCCCGGGACAACGACGGAGTACGCGGCCGCACGCAGGGGGGATTTTGGCCGAATTCCGGTTGACCCGAGGGGTGGCAGAGAATCTGAGGGCACTAAATGGATCATGAGGTCCAGACGAAGGTTCCCCCCGGGACGTACGGCGAGCTCCTGGCCCAGAAGCAGCGGGCAACTCACAAGAAGGATCGCGATCAATTTCATTTTACCACATCCTTAGCAAGCGTGTGACGGAGGAATTGATGTCTCCCAATTCAAATCCAAACAGGATGCCAAAATAGAACCTCCACTCTTTTCCGTACTGAACCTGAACCTCGCTGAATGTTTTTTGGAATTGATCAAACCCATACGCGCCCGAAAAGAAGAATCTGGTGGGATACGCATAGAAGGAAAATGATTCCAATCTGAGTTCAAAGCCGGCATCCGTTTTCCAATCGTTCAAAGGCGGAACCTTGCCTGTCCAGGCATTCCCGAGGTCGTAAAACACTGATCCGTAGAGTTTCGTAAAATAGAACTGGAGAATTCTGAAATCCAGTTTCGTCGCAAGAGGGAATCGATACACAAACGAAGCCGTCCCGATCGTGTTGCCGCCAAGAGCATAGAAGGGATACCCCTTCATCCCAAGGACCCCACCCGCGTAGGAGTCAAAAAAACTGTCTGCCGTTTTCCCGATAATTCCGGCTGCCCGGAGCCCCACGGTGAGCGTATGGCGCCTCCAGGGAAGTGCCATATGCTCGTTCCACTGGACCTCCGCGCGGTGCAAGACAAAGCGCTGGTATTGCGGTACCGGAAGACCCGAACTAAAATCGAATTCGCCCTCGGGATTGAATTTGTCCGTCTCGTACGAATACCGAAACAGCATGGATCGACCGACAGGATTGATTTCCCGATCGACATCCAATCGGATGTAATCCATCTTGACCTGTGCGTTGAAGGAGTTTCCAATGAAATAGACGTTTCGGAACGATGAGATGAGAGCTCCGGGGTCGCCGGGAGACGCGTTTGGGTTGATGAACGACCCAATGTCTGCCCCGTACCTGCCAAGAGTGTACCAGAACCTCGCTTCTGTTTTTTCATTGAACACCGGCTGACGGAGTGAAGCGGTAAATTCAAAGAGGTTATACGTAATCTCGGTTGAGACCAACTCCGGCGAGGGATCGATTGTGAATGTGCTGGTGGTTTTCCGTGAGATGTTATAGAGCTCCAGTCCGAGCACCGGCTCCAGTCCGATTGCCGACAGAATCGGGAGTTTATCGCTGAACTCGAAGATGACAAACAGGTCACGCTCCAGCTTGCGGTTAAGAGCGGCACCGCCAAAAAGAGACAACTTGTTCAGCATATCAAACGAAAAACCGTACAACCCGGGCTTGATGATATCGATGCCCTTGTTTTTCGGGTTATAGTTGTCAACGCGAATAAACGGAATCAGGGAAAGCGAGCTGAAGGTGTTCCGATACTCTCTCGAAGATTCGGATCCGACCGGCGTGCCCTGGTCGTCCGTTGAAAAAGGCATCGCCGCCGCGACCGAAGTGGTGTCATTGTGAAGTGCATCCACTGCGTTGAGCGTTTGTGCAGATGCCGGCAAGAGGGCGATTTTGAAACCCGAGGAAGAATAAGACGCATAGACAAGATCGCCGGCCCTGTTCACGGCCGGGAGGAACGCACCGCCAAGAACGTTGGTTACCTGCTTCGTCGCTCCCGTAACACGGTCCAGCGCGTAAAGATTGAAAATCCCCGTTCGGTCTGACGAGTAGTAAACAAGCGACCCCTCTTCCGAGAATGCCGGGTTTCGACAATCACCGCCTTCGGCAACAAGACGAATCGCTCCACCACTGGCGTTGATCATTGCCACAACCTGACCGTGGCCCTGCGAGTATCCAAAAGCAATCTCCGACCCATCTGGGCTCCACACAGGAGTGTACACCTGATGTCCTGCGGGGACCTGCGTTACTTGATGGACATTCGATCCGTCGTTGTTGGACACGCCGATATTCGTCGTCCCATCCGACCCTTTCGAGAATACAAGCCGCAACCCGTCTTTTGATACCTGCGGATTAAATGCGCGGAGTCCATGGGTCAGGCGTGTTTCGGTCCGCGTGGCAAGATCAAAACGGTAAAGATCGGATAGCCGGGACCAATGGGGGTTATCGGCGGTGATCTTTGAGTAGTACACCGTCTTCCCGTCGGGACTCAACGAGAGTTTGGATCGAACTCTTTCGATGATACGCTGAGTTGTTCCGGTTCGGATGTCGTACCGATACACTGCGCTTTCGCCAAAATAATCCTCCCCCTTGTTCGAGACATAGAGAATCGACAATCCGTCCGGTGAGAACGCAGGATACGAGTTTCCGAATCCCTCGGATTCGATAAGAGACCCCTCCAAGGGTCCGCTCTTCAGCTTCTCTTTCACAAGACGGTACTGCGTTTCCTTTTTCGATTTCCATTCGGAAAACAGCTCCTCTCCCGTCCTCCCCAGGACTGATTCAATAGCTCCATCAATTGTCAGCCGTGGGAGAGCACTCAGTGATCTGGAGATCTGCTCCAGCGTTTCCACACCGTACGTGGCTGCGATGTATTCCACCAGGGAAAACCCGGCGTTGTAGGCGGATTCATTCCCCAGGCTGTTCTTCCCGAACACGGCCATTTCCTCCCAGCTCAGCAAAGTACCGTCGATCATGTGCATCCTAAGAATCATATCGCGATGCGAATCCCAATAATCGTAGCTCAATGACGGATGATTGTACTGAGCCACTCCTTCGGCAAACCAGCTCGGGACGAGGAAAAAAGAGAGCGGGTAGGAAACGAGAACGTTGGGAAAACCGTAGAGCACATCCGGCCGCCGTTCCGACTCATAGCCAAACCACTGCAGGTACAGGGCCGGAAAGTGCCGACCCAGTTTCATTGCAGTTTGAATCTGAATAATATGCGTCAATTCGTGAGTGACGACATTTTGAAGCCACGGGTGAATTCCCCGGAATTCAAAATCCATTGCGGGAGCCCAGATTTCTATCTTGTTATCGTAGAAGTACGCCGCGCCATTCGAGTAATCATCGTGGTCACGGACGACAATACTCACTTTGTGATCCGGTTCGTGGCGATAGAGAGTTGTAATGGGTGTGTAAACAGACTCAGCGACCGAGGCAATCGTACGAGCCGTCCATTCCGCCCCCTCATGATAATGCACCAGAAAATGTTTCGTTTCGATGGTACGCCAGCGCAACTCGGGATGGAGAAATTCCCGGCCTTGTGCAGGGAGAAGAGCGACAAAGACGTAGGTAAGCGATATGAGTCGAAGAGCCCTTTGCATCGTTTATATGATTCTCACGAATACCCTTGTGACTTGGCCGGTAACGAGGCGGGCGGAATACGCGTGAGTGATTCCCCCGACGCTGAATTCGAGAAGAACCCTGTCCATGACTCTGTAATTGCCTGTAAAGGCTCCCCCGGAATTATAAACAGGCGCTGGAGAAAACCCAACCGGAAGGTGAACGCCAGGAATGACAAAAACCCCATTGGCATCCGTTTGCGCCGTTACGCGTCCGTTGACAGTCTCGACATAGGAGTGCCGCAGCCCCCCTCCCACGGTCACGCGGATCGTATAGACACCGCTGCCCACAAGAACCCCGTTATTTTCGCGTTGATCCCACGGGATGTAAATCGTTGGACCTCCCGGCGTGCCGGCATAAAGATTTCTGACAGGTCCGTTTTCATAGTCATACACATCGACGTTAACGGACTCACCGGGAGTCTGAATAGTATAGTCACGTACCGGTACGGTGTTGTCAATAAATTCCAGCGAATAGAAAAGGGAGACGGGAATATTATTGAACGGCTGTTCCAGTCCATCAAGGACCGTCCCCTCGATCCGGAATCCTTCCAGCTTACTGTTCACATTCACCATGCCCGTATCGCGACATCCGGAGACGATCAGGAGAACCGCGCAAAGCCGTTTACAGGATAAAGGGAATTCCACTTTCATTTTACCACAGCAATCTTGATGATCGAGACCTCGCTTCTTCCGCCCCCCGTTGCTTCAAGGCTCGCAAAATAAATTCCGCTTTCGATGTACCTCACGTCCCAGGAAATCTCCTCATCCACTCCTCCCCGGGTCGAAGTCCGGAATTCCGCGACCTTCTCCCCCGCGATCGTAAGAATGGTGATTGCGATCTCTGCGGGAACCGACGTGTAATACCGGATTCTCGTAGAATTTCCGTAAACAGGATTGGGCCAGTTATACACGCGATCGTCCGGCAAAAATGCCGATGATCGTGGCTGAGTACTGACAGGAGTAACGACACTCACTCCCGTGTTTGCCGCGTTGGCAAACTGTTGAAGCCATGATCCCGCGAGGGGAACATAAGCCTGTGTCCACTCCCATCCATCCAGTCCCCCGTCTCCCGACGAGACAACCACTCCAATCCTCCCGGATTGGGTGCGGAACACCCCCAGCGAACCAACACCACTCGACTTCACCTGAAGGGGGAAACCCGGCAAGGCGGTCCCTGTGGAACGGACTGCCTGGAGGCCGCCGTCTGCCGTCAAAGCAAGGACATCAAGGCTTCCATCACCGTCAAGATCAGTGATCAGCGGACCGGCAACAATTGTGTACTGGAAAGTCACAGGAAACCCTTCCAGGAGTGTGCCTTTGTTGTTAAACGCTATCAGAGATTCTCCCGCCCTTCCCACCACGTCCAGCAGGCCGTCTTTATCCAAATCAGTCGGAACGACCATTCCGATATCCCCAAGCGATGCTCTGAATGGTAAATCCTGGAATCTGACAGAGGAAGATGATTGGAAGAGTTGAGGCTCAAATCCGGAAAAGTCCGAGGGAGAATCGACTGCATAGACAACATCAACACCATCAAATCGGACGCCCGAAAGAAGGCCTGCGTCAGAGCGATTCGGCAAAGGGAGAGTATTCGGGAACGACGTCAGACCGGAAGTACCTGAGATTACCAAATTCCCAAGCGGAGTGGCTGTTGAGGGAGGAAACCAAACGAGTGCATGGACCGCCCCGGAATCTGCCGTCTGGCTGCTCATGAGCGCGCCATCCGGACGAAATACAAGAACATCACCGCCTGCGGTCCCGATGAGAATCCGCGGACTTCCCAACGAATCAATGATCAACGGGTGGGCATTGATCGCAGCGGCGAGGATCATTGTGGTCAGGACATTGGAATCGAACAATCCATCGTTGTTTCCGTCCGAAAGCTGGCGCACGAACACCAGAGAATCCCGCACACCCACAACATACGTGGGAGTTCCTTCAAGGACAGCGACGTGCCTTTCCGAACCAAGGGAATCAATCAACCCATCGGGGGCAGTCGTCCGGGAAGAGCCGTCGGGACGCAAGGCAACAACACCGGCCGCTGATGCATGAAACAATCCGGAATCCGAGACGGTCACAGAGACCGAAGATCCGCCGGGAAGACGGGCACTCTGAAAAAGGCGCTTCGTTTGACTGTTGCCCTGACTTACCGCAGCTGTCATTCTTGGGGAAATAGGCCCGAACACGCTCATGGAAAGAAGGGTCCGCGTGCCCCCGTTCGATTTGGTGTTTGGAAAGGACGATTCGTTGAAAGCATTCGAATAAACCGGCGCGGCGTTGCCTGTAAACCAGAAATCAAGCGGCCACCCGTTCTGTGTTCCGCTCCCCGGCTCAAGCAGGTCATACGACACTCCGATGTCCTGCGATCCGTCGGCCTCCTCCAGATCAACCGTCCTTCGGTTTGGATCAGCGTTAAGGGTATTAGCGGTCAAGTTGATTGCCAGATCCGTCTCATCGATATGCCATATCAGAATGCCGCCGCCCTCAAATCCCGGGTCCAGCGTTGACCCCGGCAAGGCCCAATCGAAGTTCTCGGCATCAATAACTGACCCGCTGATACCAGAAAGATCATAAAACACAAATCCGGCGGTGTCCGCTCCGAAATGCCTCGTGACCTCCGCTCCTTCCTTCAGCAGAGTAAGCGTCTGTCCGTTTCCTTCCGGATCTCGGATTCGGTTTTCAATCAGGAAGTATTCTGTCGCGCTGATGGGAATTTTATAAATCGAATCCATGCCGGATTGCGTCAATCCGACCGCAGGAAGCGTCAGCGCTGCGGTTCCGGAATTCTCGATGATTGGCGTAACCCACCCGAGAAAGATTTTCTCCCAGGCGGATGGTTCAGGGGGAAACATTCCATTGAATGCAAAAATCGACGCGCCATCCATCAATCCGAATTGACCGATACCCGACCTGCCGGTCCTGGTATCAAACAAATCGGGCAGTCCCAGATAACTTCCGAACGAAGCCGCAAGGAGGCCATTGATGCTGAGATGAAGGGTGTCCGTGATACTACCCGATGTAAAAACCCTCGTTTCCGTTTCGGGAAGTATCAGCGAATTCGTAATGTGAAAAGACCCGCTATCGACTGAAACTCCCGGGTACGTCGGAATGCCGAAGTACAGACGGAGAGTTTCAAGATTCAGAGTAATCGAGGGAATATCGGACGGAGTCGGATCAAACCCCAGAATGGAAACGAGATCGATGTCTCTTCCCGTACCGGCATGAAAAATAATGAAGGCATCATATTGAGAAAACTGGAACGAGGGTGCGAGCGCGGATGCCGCCGTCCAGCTCTCGGACACGAGTTGGGCCAGGGGGAGGTTGGGTCCGTTATTCCCCGGCGAGTACGCGGCCATGGTGTCGGGGAGAGTGACGACCTGATCGAACAGATCTCCCTGAACAGTCAGCTGGCCGTTTGAGACTCGCTCAAAATAGTTTTTGAGAAAACGCAGTTTCGAGGAAAAATAGGCGGAATCATGAGGCGGCGGATCAATCTGCGAGGGTGGTCCCGCAAGCAGGAATCTGCCGTTTCCGGTTGTGCGCGGATCGGAGTCCTGCTGGAATTGGACGCGGAGAGCAAGGACACGGACGTTCTGAAGACCTCTGCCAACGACGGTCGCTTGCTGCGCGGTCATCGGACGGCGAGAGGGAGGTATCGTTCTTTGCCGGGAGTCCGCGAAGGAAACAAACGAGAAAAGAGCGAGGGCGAGGAGACAAGCCTTGTTCATGACACTCGGGCCAATGACGGGGGGTCTGGTCGCCTAGAACGGCGACTGTTCCCACGTGATCATCAGGCTGAACCGGAGCGTCTCTCCGAGAGGGTGTTTATCCTCAAACGCATCGATGTAGCTGAAATCGAACCCGTAAATATCGTACCGGAGACCCGCTCCAAACGTAAGGAACTTCCGGTTTCCGTATGAGGGATCTTCGTAAAAGTATCCGAGGCGAATCGCAATCAGCTTCGGAGCTCCGTACCAGTATTCAAATCCCATGGTCGTGACGATATCACGAAGTTCTTCTCGAAAGGACTTATCGACCCATGAGTAATAGAGAGCCCTATAGAATGGATCCGTTTTGCCCTTGCTGTTCCGCCGAACGAGAAGCTTGTTGAAGTCGATAATATATGTCAGATTATTGAAATCGCTTTGAAGGATGTCGTATGCGAATCCGAGCCGAAAATTCATCGGGAGCGGATCCGCCTGCGCTTCATCGATGTACGTCAGATTCGGCCCGATGTTTGACAAGTTCATCCCGATACTCAATCTCCCACCGATGTCTGTATCCGTAAACGGAATGAACACCGTTCTGGGCTTGTACATCAGGCCAATGTCGAAACTGATTCCCGATGCAACCCCCCTGCCTTTTTCCGCTTCTGTACCAAATGGAGCAAGGCGGCTGTGTATGAAACGGGCATTCACTCCCAGTCCCAGTTCCTCGAGAACTTTGGTGGCGTATCCCGCCGTGATGGCAAACTCATATCCTTTGAACCTGCCGATTTCTTCCGGCCCTGTTGACGCTGTCTGAATGAATTCTCCCAGGTTCAGGTACGTCAACCCGGCGGAAACAGTCCCGTCGAATTCGGGGACTTCCTGTTTATAGACTGTATGGGCGATCCATAAATCAGAGAGACCGAACCCGGGGAGCCAGTTCGCGTGGGAAATGGCAAGTTGAGATCCCGTTTGAAAGGCATATCCGGCGGGGTTCCAGAATTGAGCCCACACGTCGTCAGCCAGAGCGCCCCCCGCTTCTCCCATTCCGCTCGCCCTTGAATTCGGAGCGATGAGCAGGAACGGCACAGCGGACGTTGAAACCTGTGCGGCTGACATGCCGATCAAACAAAGGTTCAGACAAAGAGCCGCCGCGAATTTCTTCAACATAACTGGTTCCTTATGGTTGCCCGCGTAGCGGGCGAGTGAATAATAGTTTTTTCCGGAACGAACCGCAAGACTGCAAGTCCAGTCTTCCGATGGCTCGAATCACCTGAGCATCGTCAACTTCCCAAGCGCTTCCTCTGATCGCGAACCGGAAGGTGTTCGTGTTATGATCTTATAAAAATACACTCCGTTGGCAACCTGATCACCGTTTTGATCCCTCCCATCCCACGGAATCCTGACAAACCGGTCGATCACCGAAAGGATGGACATATCTAAAACCAGTCTTCCCGCGACCGTATAGAGTTTCACCTGAACGTCGATCGGCTCTGTTGAGGTCCTTTGAAACGTGAAGACCGTTGAACGTGAGACGGGATTGGGGAAATTGTACACCTGATACAAACGAAGATCAGAGATCGCTTTGACATCAAAAGCGATTTCATTCCTGGATGAGTTGTTGTAGGTGTCCCAGGCCCTCACTTCGAGTGTTTGTCTTCCCTCGGGGAGACCCCGCAAGGGAAGCCGCACCGTTCCACTCTGGTACGTGTCCCTCTCTCCGCGATAGTGGTCGGAGAGGTTGATCGTTTCCCCCGTACTCAAATTTGCTTCCAACCCATGGCCCACGCTTGCCATGGAGGTATTGATGCCGTTTTCATCAAACAATCGTACGATCAGCTCCGGGTCAGGCGAAACAACATCCCCCGAGCGAAAGGAATCTTCATTCAAAAAAATCTCGATGCCGGGTCCAGTCGTATCCGGTGAGGCGCTGGAATCCGTGCCGGCAATAATGACGTTCTCGGTGAAGCCGGTCGCGTCACCGGAAGGCGACCACGCATAGATTGAAATTCGAGCAGGGTTTGTGTCATAGGAAACATCCTTCGGCACAGGGACTCTTGCCTGGTAGAGTCCGGCATTCACACTGATGTCACCGCGATACAACAAACTCCCATTCACGACGAAGGAGAAACTCCATTCGGGAATAAACACGGTGCGCCGGGCATCATACATTTCAAGCAGCGCCTGACCCTGAAATTCAGACCAACGGGTTCCGTTCTGCCGTCGAATCTCACCGGCTACATCGATTTTTCCCAGAGCCTGTATCTGCGTCAGGCTGTTCAGGGGATAGCCGTTGAGGCTGTCCACTCCCGCCGTGTATCCCGGCAGGTTGAGCCGCACCGTCGGGTCGCCCAGAAGGTGGTATTTCAGGTCATTGAGGTCGGAGTGTATCTGTTTCGTTCGTCGCAGGGCATCCCCAATCCTCGGTGGAATCCCGAGTGAATCCCTTCTGAACAACTCCGTGGAAAACGTATTGTTGAACTGGAAATTATCCGAAGAATAGACTACTCGTGTCGCCGTAACCACGCCGATCGCCCCCCCGTTTTCCATGGTCAGAAGAAGCTCTCCGGCGGAGATGTCGAAGGGATCATCATACCGCGCATAGTCGCATGTTGCTGCAATCAACAGAAACAACTGAGTATCATTCCGCAACTGGGGAAGACTCCCCTCTCTCGTAAATACCGCCTCATGGGCCCAGAGTTGGGGATTTCCATGACCCGTGTAATTCAGGAGAAGCGTTCCACTGTTGATCGCGTCAATGATGGCGGTGTTGACGGTTGGCTTGCGCCGGCCGGAGGAACTGTTCACGGTCGGATATTCAATGAGATAGATTTTCTTCTTCTGCACCTGCGCAGGAGTGTATGTCTGGGCAACTGCTTCGGCCTGAAAAGTATGGATGCTTCCGTCGTCGCGCGTTGAGGTAAGTCCATCATCGGCAACAAATGTCGCGCGGTTGCGCCATTCGCCAAACGGGGCCGTGGTTTCATATCCGATAATCTTATCGATAACACGCCGGGCCTCTTCCACGGAATTCACCGGAAGCCTTCCAACAGCCAGACTGACGCGTGTATTGCCCGGAAAGAGCATGGCCATGGGGTCGTCGCTCGCATAGGTGTTGATCTGGTGAAGAGACTCCAAAGATTCATAGGGAGGGATCCAGTTCCGGTCGGGTGTTTTTCTGCTCTTATAATCATAGTGTCCATCGCCCAGAAGAAGCACATACTGTGGGGGAACCGCCCATGATTGAATAGCATCCGCGAGAAAATCCCTCACCGCCATTGGGTCTGTCAACCCGCCCGCGTACTCGTTCGTCAGGTCCTCGATATTGACAACGATTGTCGAGAGCGAATCGTTCTGCTGTCGGTGCGAGCGGAGGCGATCCGCGTCCGATTGAAATTCTCTTGGCGCAACTATGATAAATTCCGCCCCTTGCGTTATGCCGCGCACGTCCGAGTTTCCAATCTGACTGACGCTAACCGGGGTTTTGAATCCGGTGGGTCCCACGGCCGCGAGCCAGCGAGGCGCGCCGGCAGACAATGGGACCTGAAACGCACACGCTCGCGGGTCAAGAGAGTCCGGACTAAGGTTGATGATTTGAACAACACTGTCATGATCAGTGACATCGAACACCTTGATATCCGATGATGAGAAGCCCGAGAGCCCATACTCCATCACTGCTGTCGTGTCTTCCGTTGGAAACAGGATAAAATCATTCACTGCCTGAAGTGACCGCCGATAGTGAATCTCGAACCAATCCAGCCACCCCTCACCGCCTGCCGATT
>JBBDYD010000149.1:0-10759 GCA_040901865.1 Bacteroidota bacterium
ACGGGCGCGTCGAACTTCGCGGGGTCAGCAATCAATGCGCTCAAGAGGTCGCTCTCTTCGACGCTGCCCACCGGCGTGCCTTTATCGAGGACCGGAAGCTGGGAAACGTGATGTTGGTTGATAAGGTCAAGCGCTTTGCGGACAGTCGCCAGCGGGTCGATGGAAATGAGATCGGGAATGCCCCGCTTTCCCTCCACGACAAACCGAATGGTGATTTTTTCCGGAATGAGAAAACGGTTTTCCCGCATCCAATCGTCATTGTAAATCTTACTGAGATACCGCTCGCCCGTGTCGGGAAGCAAGACCACCACCACATCGTCCTTTTCGATTGTCTCCAGATACTTCAAAGCGCCGGCCATTGCCGTCCCCGCGGATCCTCCCACAAAAATCCCCTCCTCCCTCGTCAACCGCCTGGCCATCAGAAACGATTCCTTGTCTGTCACTTCAATGACATCATCCACATATTGAAATTGAAGAACACCGGGGATATAGTCTTGCCCGATGCCTTCCACTTTGTAGGTCTTAAAAACAGGTGGATACTTCTTCGTGTAAAAGTACTCTCGCAGGACAGATCCTTTCGGATCGATCCCGATGACCTTGATGGAAGGATCTTTCTCTTTTAGAAATTTTCCAACTCCGCTGATTGTTCCGCCTGTCCCGATTGCGCAAATAAAATGCCGGATTTGTCCGCCCGTCTGCTCCCAGATTTCCGGCCCGGTCATCTCGTAATGGGCTTCGGGGTTTTTCGGATTGTAGTACTGGTTGGCGAGAATTGAGTTTGGCGTTTCGCGGACGATTCGCTTGGCAACTTCGGTATAGCTTTCAGGGGATTCGTGAGGTACGGCAGTGGGAGTGACGATGACTTCGGCACCAAAGGCGCGAAGGAGCAGAATCTTTTCAATGCTCATCTTGTCCGGCATGGTGAAGATGCAATGATAGCCCTTCACGGCCGCGGCGATGGCAAGGCCGAGTCCCGTATTCCCCGATGTCGCTTCGACAACCGTCCCGCCGGGTTTGAGCCGTCCTTCGCGTTCGGCCTCTTCTATGATGCCCGTGCCAATCCTGTCTTTGACCGATCCGCCTGGATTGAAGAATTCGACTTTTGCAAAAAGTTGGGCTTTAACACCGCGGGCAATCTTGGCCACCTTGATCAAGGGAGTGTGACCTACCGTAGTAAGGATCGAATCATGGTATTTGATCTTCGAAAGGTCAGTTGACATTGGTTCTATGATAATTCTGGGCGATTTTGGTGAATTTGCAGGGAAAACCTGCAAGAATCGTGACAATATAGGATAAATTGGGGTGATGCACCACGGTGATTTACGCTGATTCGCGCAGATTGAACGCAGATGAAAGATTTTTACAGATTGAGGTAGATTATGTCGAAGACACCCGATTGCCAGATTGAGGATCTCGATTGAATCGACTTTTCGTCACAAACGAATGTCAATCCATCCCTCAAAATACCGTTTCTTTCCCTTGACATTGCTTTGGCTTTTCTGTAACTTTTAGACCCATTTTGAGCAAAAATAGCTCACTTTTTATCAAAAATGACTGGTTTTTTGGTGATTTCATGGCATCTACATCTGACTTCAGAATTGGAATGGTCATCAAGTTCAATGGAGAGCTCCACAGGATAGACGAGTTCATCCATCGGACGCCGGGCAACCTGCGGGCGTTCGTTCAGGCAAAACTGCGTAATCTCAGGAACGGCCGCGTGATAGAAAATCGTTTCCGGTCGGGCGAAGTGGTGGAAGAGGTAAGGGTCGAGCAGAAGGAGTTTCAGTATCTGTACCATGACGGGGCTAGTCACCAGTTCATGGACAAGAAGACGTACGATCAAATGCCTGTGGAGGAAAAGATCCTTGGTGTAGCAGCGAAGTTCCTGAAGGAGGGCGAAACCGTCCAACTGATGCTGGTCGGGATGGACGTCATCGGGGCGGAAATTCCGTTTAACGTGGAGTTGAAAGTGGTTGAGACGGTCCCGGGGGTCAAGGGAGACACAGCGGCGGGGACGACAAAGCCGGCCACCGTGGAAACCGGGGCCTCTATCAACGTTCCCCTGTTCATCAACGAGGGCGACGTGATTCGGGTTGATACGCGGACTGGGCAGTATTTGGAGAGAGTGAAGAGTTAGTTTCGAATTGCGGGTTACGAGTTGGGGGTTCGTTCAAGGTTCAGGTTTAAGGTTTCAGGTTTGAGGATTCAAGCTTCAGGATTCGATTTCGTTGACTCGTTCATTCGTTGGTTCGCTGGTTCGCTGTTTCGTTGGTTCGTTGACTCGTTCATTCGTCAATCGTGGAGCATGCATGGACCTTTCCTACATCAAAAAGATCATCAAGTTGGTGGAGCACAGTGATGTTGATGAAATTGAGATTGAGGAGGAAGGCAAGAAGATCCGGGTAGCAAAGAACCGGGGCCAATCGGGCACCGGGCCGCAATTTTATCAGCTTCCGCAAGTCCCTCAAGCGGGTTATGCCCCGGCACCGGCTGCAATTCCGGCCGCTCCCGCCGAAGAGAAAGCAAAGCCCGAAAAGAAGTACCACGAAATCAAATCCCCCATTGTCGGCACATTTTACCGTGCACCCTCCCCCGATGCAGAACCGTATGTTGAAGTCGGACAGACTGTAAAGCCGGGCGACGTCCTCTGTATCGTCGAAGCCATGAAGCTTATGAACGAAATCGAATCCGACGTTGCGGGCACGGTGGTCAAGGCCGTTGTCGAAAATGCCAAGCCGGTGGAATACAGCCAGGTTCTGTTCCTGGTCGATCCTGCGTGACCCTTCGCTGATTGAAGCCCACGTGTTCAAAAAAATCCTCATAGCCAACCGCGGAGAGATTGCGCTTCGGATAATCCGGGCCTGCCGTGAAATGGGCATCAAGACCGTCGCCGTCTATTCGGAAGCCGACCGGTATTCCCTGCATGTTCGCTTCGCCGACGAGGCCGTGTGTATCGGTCCGCCCCCCAGCAAAGAAAGCTATCTGAATGTTCCCCGTCTCATGGCTACGGCGGAAATCACGAATGCCGACGCGATACATCCCGGCTATGGATTTCTGGCGGAGAACGCGGCTTTTGCCGAAATCTGCGCAGGTTCGGGTTTGACGTTCATCGGGCCTTCACCCGATGCAATTTCATCGATGGGGGACAAAGCGCTCGCCAAGGACACCATGCGGAAGGCTGATGTGCCGGTCATCCCGGGATCGGACGGAGTGATTGCGAATTTCAATGAGGCAAAAAAAGTTGCCTCGGAGGTTGGGTATCCCATCATCATTAAGGCGACCGCGGGTGGAGGGGGCAGGGGAATGCGGATTGTAACGGAGGTGACGGAGTTGGAGAACGCGTATCGTACGGCAAGTCACGAAGCGGAGACGGCGTTCAGTAACCCGTCTGTCTATATCGAGAAGTATGTCGAAGAGCCGCGTCACGTGGAAATCCAGGTGATGGGAGATCAGTATGGTAATGTTGTTCACTTTGGAGAACGGGATTGCACGATTCAGCGCCGGCACCAGAAGCTTGTCGAGGAGGCGCCCTCGCCTGCACTGACCCCCGAACTCCGTGAGGCAATGGGAGCGGCTGCCATTAAGGGTGTAAAAAGTGTGAATTATGTTGGAGCGGGGACCGTTGAGTTCCTGCTTGATAAGCACAAGCATTTCTATTTTATGGAGATGAACACCCGCATTCAGGTTGAGCACCCCGTGACGGAGGAAGTGTACGGCGTTGACCTCGTGCGCATGCAGATTGAAATGGCGGCGGGAGGAAGATTGAAGAAAACCGCCTTAAAGCCGCAATGGCATGCCATTGAATGCAGGATCAACGCGGAAGATCCCACAAATGGATTCCGGCCTTCTCCGGGAAAGATCGTAACCCTGCATTTCCCAGGCGGATTTGGGGTTCGAGTTGACACCCACGCATACGACGGCTATGTTATTCCGCCCTACTACGACTCCCTGGTGGCGAAGCTGATCGTGAAAAGCAAGCGGCGTGAAGACGCACTGGAAAAGGCGTATCTTGCACTGGATGAATTTGTTGTCGAGGGGATTCATACGACGATTGCTTTTCATAAGAGGCTGATGCGCAACGAGAAATTCCGGAGCGGAATTTTCGATACGAAGTTTGTGGATACGTTTGAGATGGGAGAGTGAGAGAATGGAAGATGGAAAAAGGAAAAAGGAAAAAGGAAAAAATGGGAGATGGAAGATGGGAGATGGTGGATGAACGAGTAGAAGAGTAGGTTGTATGTAGAAAGAAGAGAATAATACGAAACAACGAAACAACGCAACAACGAGTCACATCCCAATAACGAATAATCAACAACGACAGCCATGAATTTTCCCAACGAATTGCGTTACACAAAAGACCATGAGTGGATCCGGGTTGAAGGTGCGACGGGTACTATCGGGATTACGGATTACGCTCAGGGTGAGCTCGGCGACATTGTGTTCGTGGAGCTTCCGGGCAAAGGGACGAAACTGGTGCAGGGAACGGCCTTTGGAACCATCGAGGCCGTGAAAGCGGTGTCGGAGCTCTTTGCGCCTGTCAGCGGTGAAGTGCTCGAAGCGAATAAGGCCGTTCAGGAAACGCCGGAAGTCGTCAACAAAGACCCGTACGCCAGCGGCTGGATGATCAAAGTAAAGCTGGAGAATCCGAAAGAAGCAGACGCACTTCTCGCAGTAGACGCATACAAGAAATTGATCGGGCAATAGCCAATTCCCCCCTCTCAGAACGGAACCGTTCTTCTTTCAGGCGGCCTGCGCGAATTGCGCTCTCCGTTGCAATTCACTCCACCGTTGGGTAATTTTACTTTTCCACAGTTCCAATTAGTATGAACACCGAAGCCCTCGTCACTCTGGCCGCGACGATCATCAACGTCTCGCTGGGAATCATGGTCTTTCTCATGAATCCCGGCGGTCCGATGAACAGGATGTGGCTTGTGTTCGTGGGTTTTCTTGGTCTCTGGGGATTTGGGGATTTTGGAATCCATCTGCATCAGGATAAAACCGCGGCCGAGTCATTTTTCGATCTGGCTTCCGTCGGGTTCACCTTCTTCCCGGCCGTATTCCTCCATGTCGCTCTTGTTTTCACAGGTCGCTGGACCGGCCGGACAAGGCTTCCTGTCCTTTTTGCGCTTTACACTATTTCTGCCCTGTTCTGTGCCTTCTCCCTTCATGGCTTCATCATCGAGCTGATCCCGTATGACAGTGTCTTCACGACCGGCCACGGACGCGGATACTCCCTTTTTCTCTTGTGGATGGTCCTTTGCCTTGCCACCGGTCTCGTCTTCTGCTTCCTGAAATTCGCAAGGACCAATTCGAAACCGGAGCGGACCCAGACCCTGCTACTGTTCCTCGGCCTGGCCCTTCCGATCACCGCCGCTCTTGTTGCCGACACGATTGACCTGCCGGAGTTCATGCGACCTTTGTACGTCACCGTGGCCTCATCGGTTCTTGGAGTGACAGTGGCTTCGTTTGTTCTTGTTCGACTCCATTCGCTCACTCCCACTCAGGAAATCGTCGCGGGCAGAGTTCTGGAAGCGGCCGCCGATCTTGTCTGTGTGATCAACGGCGAGGGATATCTTACCTTTGCCAATGGGTTTTTCAGGCAGGTTTTGGGGATTCCGTCTGAACGCCCTCTGGGCGCGATTCATGCAAAGGATTTTGTTGTTGAGGTTGATCGTGTAGATGAAATGCGTGCCGAGAAACAACATGGCAGGGAGCCGGTTGTCGTGGAGCTTCACTATCGGTCAAGCGGAGGAAAACAGTTTCCCGTATCCGTTTCTGTGACACGGATGGTTGAGAAGGGGGCGTCAGCGGGCCTTGTGTTCATTGCCCGGGATATTAGTGAGAGGCAGGAGCTCGCGAGACTCGTTGAGGAATCCAGGGCAAAGTACCGGGAGATTGTCGAGGGTTCGCTCGATGGGATGGTGGTGATTCAGGACGGGCGCCTTGTGTTCGTTAATGAATCCGCCGTTCGCATTTTTGGCTATTCCTCGGCTGAAGAGATGCAATCCATCCGGTTTGAGGAGACCGTCGCCCCCGAAAGCAGATCTCTTTTTCCCAAAGACCTTCTGAGCGCGGAAGTCGGCGAGAACATCTACCGCAATTTCGAGATGAAGGGACTGACGCGCTCCGGGAAGTTTATCGATCTGGAAATAAACGCGCGCCTGATTTCCTGGAACAGAAAGCCGGCGGTGCAGTCATCATTGCGCGACATCACGGAGCGCAAAGCTCTCGAGCGGGAACAGGCCTTGTGGTTCTGGGAGCAGGAGTCCCTGATGACGATCGACCGGCAGTTGGTGGCGATGGTGGATCTGACAAAACTCCTGAATGCAGTGACGAACCACGCGCGGGCGTTTACGCGGGCAGACTATTCGGGTGTTATTCTCATTAACGAAGACCGGCAGACGTATGCCTGGCGCGGTATTCGTGGAAACGTTCAACCGGTTCCAACGGACTTTCTGCCCCTGAAGGAACTTCCACAATCGTTAATGGAACAAAAAAGCCCGATTCTGTTCTATGATGTCGACACCGAAACAGGCTTGTCCGTCCGTAATTTTCCCGCCCTGGAAAATGAAAACCTTGTGATCATCGCAGGATTCCCATTTCACATCAAGGAAGACCTCGAGGGGGTGTTGCTTGTTGGATTCCGAAAGGAGCATGATTTCTCGGACCGCGAAACCCGCCTGATGACATCGCTTGCCGAAAAATCGGCGATTGCGATTGCGAACGCGGAGCTCTATGAGAACCTTCGGCAACGGGAGCAGGAGCTGGAGCGCTTGAGCAGCGCGCGTGCCGCGGCGCAGGAGGATGAGCGAAGGAGAATCGCCCGGGAACTCCATGACGGATTGGGGCAAATGTTAACCGCGGCCAAGTTCAATGTGGAAATACTCGAAGACACTCCCGGCCTGGGGGAGGCTGAGAAGAAGCGGTTCGATGAGATCAAGGGCCTTCTCGACAACGTCATGACGGAAGCGAGAGACATTTCGTATAATCTGATGCCGAGCGTGCTGGAGGATTTCGGACTTTCACCGGCTCTCCAGTTGCTTTGCGAAACATTTGGCAATCGTGTCAACGTGAAGGTCTCCTACCAGTCCCACGGCATCAATGGGCGGTTCGACCGGGCCCTTGAAGTGAATCTGTACCGGATTGCCCAGGAGGGACTGACAAACATCGTGAAGCATGCGGAGGCGGGCTCGATTGAAGTTCAGCTTCTCGGGAACGATCAGGGGGTTCGAATGTCGATTGAAGATGACGGGAAGGGCTTTTCTCCTTCGATGCCCCGCACGTTGAGTTCTGCGGGCGGAATGGGAATTCTGAGCATGCGCGAGAGGGCGGCCGTGTTTGGCGGGACACTGACCATTGAGAGCACCCCGGGGAAGGGTACCACTATTCTCGTTGATATCCCGAAGAAAGGAATTGTCGATGCCGGCCATTAGGATCCTTCTTGCCGACGACCACGAATTAATCAGAACCGGTATCCGGAATTTATTGGGCACAAACAAGGATTTCGCAATCGTGGGGGAGTCGGGAGACGGAGAAGAGACGATCAGGAAGGTCCGCGATTTGAAACCCGATGTTGTGGTGATCGATATCTCGATGCCGAAGATGTCAGGCATTGAAGTGACGAAGCATCTGCGGGAAAAATATCCGGCTGTCAAGGTGCTTGTCCTCACCATGCATGAGAATGCGGAATATATCTACCAGATCTATAAATCCGGCGCCGGAGGGTACCTTCTGAAAAACGCCGGGAGGGATGAAATTACCTCTGCAATCTATGCAGTGGCGAGGGGCGAAAAGTTTTTCAGTCCGAAAGTATCGGAGCTGATGATGTCCGAGTATATGAAGCAGGCCGAACGGCGCGATAGCCAGTCGTCGGACACAACACTGACGAAGAGGGAAGAGGAGGTTCTGCGGCTCATTGCAAAGGGGCTCAATAACCGACAAATCTCCGGTCAGCTGTTCATCAGCCCACGGACCGTCGACACGCACCGGACAAACATCATGCAGAAGCTGGATATTCATGACGTTGCGAACCTGGTTCGATACGCCTTAGAGAATGGATATGGGGAAAAAAAAGGTGAAGGGTGAAAAGCAATTTCGAATTGCGAATGTCGAATTTCGAATTTTGAAGTCTTTGGCTATGACAAACTGAATTTGTGTTATACCCCCCGTCTCATCTCAAAACGATACCCCCATCTCCACCCCTCCCAAAAAACCCTTTAGTTCACCCCTGATTCACCTCTAAGCTTCCTCTCAGAATTGTTCCATTCTGTCTACGTTGTTCACCGTAGATTTTCCTACGGTAGGGGTCGGAGTATGAAATACGGCCTTTGAACGATGTAGATCTGGCCATTCTTCACCAATATTCTCCTCAGTTTTTCCACGTTGTTTCCTCCTCCAAATTTAACATCTGAAGAGGTTTGTATGGACAAGATTCGCGTTCTGTTGGCCGACGATCACGCCGAATTCCGCCGTGTTGTCTGCGAATTTCTCAAGAGGATCCCGCATGTGAGCATTGTGGGCGAAGCTGTTGACGGCAAGGATGTCGTTGAACAGGTCGAGAGACTCAGTCCGGACCTGGTCCTCATGGACATCAGCATGCCGGGGCAAAACGGCATCGAAGCCACGCGCATTATCAAAGCGCGGTGGCCCTCTACGCAGGTTCTGATCGCCACAACACACGACAACCGGATTTACCGACTCCAGGCGGAAGAGGCAAAAGCGGACGCATATGTGAAGAAATCCGATTTGAAATCCGTGCTTGAATCAGTATTCCGCATTCCCTCCGGCGACGCATCCGAATCTTCCCCATCCCTGAAATTCAACTCGATCCACCGGTCAAATCCATGAATCAACATCAATCATCAAGGAGAACCACATTGAAAATCCTCGTGGTCGACGATCACGCAGCATTCCGGCGTTCCTTGTCGGAATTCCTCCGCTCGCGGGCGGGGATTGAAGTTGTTGGCGAAGCCGCCAACGGAAAAGAAGCCGTCGAGCAAACTGCCCGATTACATCCGGATTTAGTGCTTATGGACGTGAGCATGCCGACGATGAGCGGGTATGACGCGACGCGGATCATCAAGGAGCAGCATCCGGAAACGCGCGTTATCATTCTGTCTTCGCATTCCGGCGAAGTGTACCGATCGGCCGCGCTCGAATCGCACGCCGACGGGTACATCGAGAAACACACCATGAAGTCGGATCTTACGCATTTACTCGAAGAATCCGGTTTCGGCTCCTCGAACGTCAGGATGGCGATCTAAAGCACAACCTCAACCGTGCAGTATCGAAAGTCCATATCGTCCATTCTTCTGCAGGGTTTAACCCTCGTGGGATTCCTCTGCCTGATCTCCGGTGCTGCGTTCGCGCAGACTGTCACGCCGGCGACGGGAGGCGGGGCGATCTCGGCGGATAATACCGGCGGAGCATACAGTACGCTCACGGGACCGGTATATGCAGAGGCGGCGAACGGCAACGCTGGCGTCGGAACGATCATTCTGAATGCCCCGGCCGGATTCATTTTCGATACAGGCGGCACGGCACCCACGGTGTTGATTACCCGTATTGCGGGAGCGGGACCGGACACCCGGAATATCAACGATGTGGCGAGCGGGACATCTGCTGCCATTACTTCGATCACGACGACTCAAATTACATTCACCGTCACAGCTGCTTCCAGTAACGGCGTGACAAACTCGCTGACCTGGCAGAATGTTCGGATTCGTCCTACAGCGGGTACGCCACTCGCATCCGGGAATATCACGAAAACAGGCACATCCACTATGGCCGGGGTAACGGCGGGCGTGACGAACTTCGGCACGCTTACTGAAGTAGCGGGTGCTCTGAACAAACTCGTGGTTGTTCTCCCGGGGCAGTCGTTCGTTACAGGAACAGGCGCCACGGGCGCGCCGACGTCGCAAACGGCATCTGCATCGTTTACGATCACGAGCATCACCGCGACGGATCAATTCTTTAATATCGTCACAAGTTACGGCGGCGCCAAGACGCTGAGTTACAGCGGACCGGGCGGAACGCCGGCCTACACGACCGCGGTCTCGTTCACCAACGGCGCTTCCACAACCACCCTGACCACAACGCTCCGGAAGGCAGAAGCCACGACCATCACCGTAACCGAAGGTGCGGTCAGCGGCCCGGCTTCTTCCAGTCTCACCGTGAATGCCGGTGCATTTACAAAACTCCAGCTCTTGGTTCCAGGAGAGACGGCGGATCCAGGAACAGGCTCCGGCAAGACAGGAACACCATCCAATCATACGGTCGGCGGCTCATTCTCTGTAACAGTCAATGCCGTTGACGCAGACTGGAATCTCGTGAGTTCGACCCATACGGTGGGAATCACCTCGAGCGATCCGAACGCTACGCTGCCTGCAAATGATGTACTTGTAGGCGGAACCAGAAACTTCAGCGTCATTCTCAAGACTGCCGGGCCGCGAACGCTGACGGCAACCAATATCTCCGACGGCACGAAATCGCCGTCGACAAGTCCCTCCATCACAGTCGACCCCGGCGCCTTTGAGAAGCTTCAACTGCTTGTTCCCGGTGAATCCGCGGATCCTGGAAGTGTCACAGGAAAAACAGGAAGTCCGACCGCTCAGACTGCCGGTACGTCATTTAGTGTCACGGTCAATGCCGTCGATGCCTACTGGAATCTCGTTAGCTCGACAAACACGGTGCAAATCACATCGTCCGATGCAAATGCCTCATTGCCCGCCAATAACGCTCTGGTTGCGGGAAGTCAGAC
>JBBDYD010000149.1:10859-17068 GCA_040901865.1 Bacteroidota bacterium
CCGATGCAAATGCCTCATTGCCCGCCAATAACGCTCTGGTTGCGGGAAGTCAGACCTACTCTGTCACTCTGAAAACGGCCGGTACGGCCACAGTAACGGCGTCGAATGTCACAGACCCGGCAAAGACCCCATCGACGAGTCCATCGATCGCCGTCAACGCAGGTGCGTTCACTAAATTGCAACTGCTTGTTCCCGGTGAGACTGCTGACCCGGGTTCGCCGACCGGAAAGTCGGGAACACCCGATCCGCAAACAGCCGGCCTGAATTTCGAGGTGGTGGTTCGTGCCGTTGATGCAAACTGGAATCTTGTCAGTTCCGGCCACACCATAAGCATCACGTCGAGCGACGGAACTGCGACACTGCCGCCGAATGCCGCCCTTGTTGCAGGCACCCGATCGTTCGACGTTACGTTCAATACGGCAGGCTCTGCTACCGTGACAGCCTCGAATCTCACCGATCCGACAAAGACCGCTGACACAAGTCCCTCGGTAACTGTCAACCCGGCCGGTACCGGAACCCTGACGGAAGCAACCGGCGGAGGCGCGATTTCGGCTGACAATGTCGGCGGAACGTACACATCGCTTACCGGTCCGGTGTACGAAGAGGGCGGAAGCGGAAACATCTCGGCCGGAACGATCACGTTGAATGCACCGTCTGGATTCGAGTTTGATACCGGCGGTACAGCGCCGAATCTTCTGATTCAACGAATAGCGGGGGTGGGTCCGGATGCGAACAACATCAATGGGGTGACAAGCGGATCGACGATCAGCGCGACCCTTGTGACCCCCACTTCGATTACATTCACGATAATCAGTCTGAGCGTCGGCGGCGTGGAAAATTCCATAACCTGGCAGAACATTCGAGTAAGGCCAACGGCGGGAACACCGCTGGCCTCCGGCAATATTACGAAATCAGGTACGGCAACAATCGCGGGCGTTACCGGAGCGACGAATTTTGGAACGCTGACGGAAGTTGCCGGTGCCTTTGACAATCTGTTCGTGACGCTCCCGGGACAGACATTCACTGAGGGCAGCGGAAACAGCGGAGCGCCTTCTGCGCAAACAGCCGGCTCAGCGTTTAATCTCGTTTCCCTCACAGCGACGGACCAATTCCTCAACATCGTTCTGACATACTCGGGAGTAAAGACCGTCGGTTATACGGGTCCCGGTGGAGACGCGACCTATACGACAAGCGTGAATTTCACCAACGGTGTATCAGCAACACCGCTTTCCACCACTCTCAAGAGGGCCGAGACAACGACCATTACGGCGAGCGAAGGATCCGTGACGGGCCCGGCGAGTTCAAACCTGACCGTCAATTCGGCGGCATTTACAAAACTTCAACTTCTCGTTCCGGGTGAAACTGCTTCAGCAGGAACCGCGACGGGAAAGACAGGAACTCCTACTTCGCAATCAGCCGGTACATCGCTCAACGTTACCGTCAACGCTGTCGACGATTATTTCAACCTCGTATCCTCGGCGAACACGATTCATATCACGGCTACCGATCCATATGTCATTTTGCCGGGCGACGCAGCCCTCTCGGGCGGTACACAGACCTTCAGCTTGACCTTTCGCACGGCCGGATCCTGGACGATAACAGCGGAGAATGTGACTGATCCGACGAAAACGTCCAGCACGAGTCCCGCCATCACTGTGAATCCGGGGGCGTTCACAAAGATGCAGATCCTTGTTCCGGGTGAATCGGCGGACCCGGGCTCGGCCACCGGGAAGACCGGCACGCCGGCAGGACAAGCTGTCGGAGCCCCGATCTCGGTCACAGTCAATGCGGTGGATGCCAACTGGAACCTCGTGAGTTCCACACACACGGTCGGTATCACATCTTCTGATGGAGCGGCCGGGTTGCCCGCCAATGCAGCTTTGGTCGGCGGGACGCGGGACTTTACTGTCACGCTGAACACGTCCGGCTCGCAAACGATCACTGCGTCCAATATCACCGACCCGACCAAGACTGCGAACACCAGTCCGGCGATCAGCGTTGCCGCGGTTATCATCACGCCAGCCACGGGCGGATCGGCCATTTCGGCGGACAACACGGGTGGCGCTTACACATCGCTTACGGGCCCCGCCTACGATGAATCGTTCAGCGGTAACGCGGGCGTTGGGACGATTATTCTCAATGCGCCCACCGGATTCATCTTCGACACAGGCGGTACGCTGCCGACGGTTCTGGTCACCCGCATTTCAGGCGGCGGACCAAACAGCCGGAATATCAACAGTGTGGCAAGCGGGACATCTGTTGCCGCCACATCCGTCACGAGCACTCAAATTACCTTTACAATAACCAACGCAAGCAACGGCGGAATTTACAATCGTCTTACGTGGCAGAACATTCGGGTTCGGCCATCTGCCGGCACACCGCTCGCAACCGGACCGATTACGAAGTCCGGTACTTCCGTCATGCTCGGTGTGACCAATGGGGTGACCAATTTTGGAACGCTCACCGAGGTCCACGGCGCACACGCTCAAATGGTGATCACACTTCCCGGTGAGACATTTACGGCCGGAAGCGGAAATTCAGGTTCTGCGACAGCTCAGACAGCGGGTACTCCGTTTGACATCACGGGCATCACTGCGGCCGACCAATTCCTGAACATCGCCACATCGTATGGCGGTGCGCAGAACATTTCCTATTCCGGTCCCGCAGGCTCGCCGTCCTACACCACGAACGTCAACTTTACGAACGGTCAATCAACCACGACGCTCACGACGACATTGACAGCGGTCGAAACCACGACTTTGACCGCAGACGATGGCTCTATCTCCGGTCCGGCGAGCTCGCTTCTTAGCGTCAATGCACCTATTAAGACATGGGACGGCGGTGCGGCTACCAGCAACTGGGGAGATGGCGCGAACTGGAATCCGGACGGGGTACCGGGTCCGCTGAACGAGGTGAACCTGACCGTCGCGGTGAACATTGTGGTGGATGTGGATGCTGATGCGAACGATCTCACCCTCAACAATTCCGCATTGACACTGACAATTTCATCCGGATTCTCGCTCACGGTGGCGGGAGACCTTCTGCAACAGTCCGGAACACTTGCGACGGCATCGTCCTTCCCGTCAGTCAGCGGCACCGTAACCATCAACGGCGGCACGGTTGCGTACACGGCGACAAGCGGAGCGCAAACCGTAGAGGCCCTCGCGTATCAATCGTTGGTTGTCAGCGGCGGAGGAACAAAAACGCTTGCGGGCAATTCGACGATTGTGGGGAATCTCTCGATTACTGGAGGGACGTTGGATCTGGGCGGAAGCACGTTGAACAGGCTCAGTCCGGGCGGATCGATCACGCTTTCCAGCGGGGCGACAATGCTGGTGGGAGGGAACACCGGCGGTGTCTCGGGCTGTAACTTCCCTGACAATTTCAGCACGCGAGCGCTTGACGGCACGGTTGATTTCAATCGCGCGGGGAATCAGGGTCTCCCGCCGTATGCGTTCACTGATCTGACGCTGAGCGCGTCCGGATCGAAGTCCTTCGGGACAGGCACGACAGTGATAAACGGAATGCTCAGTATTGCCGGCACGGCGAGCGCTGATTTCACAACGAACTCTACAACGATTCAGTATTCCGGCGGAGTGCAGGCGATTGTGGCCGGCACGTATCACGCGCTTGTTTTAAACGGAGGAGCAAAAACGGTCTCCGGAAACATCACTGTCAATAACAACTTCACAAATTCCGCAGTCACATCCGTTGGGACGAATGCATTCTCGATTTCCGGAACAAAGACCAACAGCGGAACAATGCAATTTGCGGGCGCGGCGAACGGAGTGGTATTTGGAGACGGAACAGTTGAATACAACGGAACGAGTGCACAGGCGCCCGCCGGCCAGACCATCGCACTGGGGCTCTACAATAACCTGTTGCTTAGCAACGATGCGGTCAAGCGTGTGACCGGCGGATTGGTTCATACACAATCCGTACTTACGGTAGCAACAGGAGTTGCGTTGACTGTTGAAAGCGACGGCGACTTGCAGGTGGATGGCGACCTGGAGAATCAGGGCACATTGACGAACGACGGATTGATCACAGTGGGAAATTAAATGACGAAGCAACGACAAAACGAAACAACGAATCAACGAAACAACGACTTGAACGAATCAACGAGTAAACAGATTAACCCAATTAACTAAACTAAGGAGCAAAGCCATGCATGCACGATCCCCGTAACCCGTCTTTCGGTCATCCTCTGAGCATGGATGATCAGTAAAATCATCACGTAACAGAAATGCAACAATCATTAAAGGAGCAATACTCATGGAAGCACAGTCAGCAATAGAAAAGAAGCAACGTTACAATTCACTGTTCTCAAAACCACTTTCAAAAAGGAGTACAACAATGAAGTTCACTCACTTTGTCAAGCGCAGCATTGCCGTTTTTGCGGCAGTGGTGTTTATGGCTGCCACGTTGGTCGGTCAGAATCTTCGGACCTCTTCCAACATCAGCGGCAGCGGTACGATCAATGTCAAAGAAAACATTGAAAACACCAGCGGCGGAGCAGCGGTTTCAATCAATCCGACCGTCGTGATGAACGGCAATGCCGGAGCTACAATGCAGAACATCATCGCAACGACACCCGGTGCGGATATCAATTTCACAACACTCCGCATGTTGCTGGCCAGTCCAAAGGTGGTCGATACCGACATCTCCATCGCCACAAACTGGCAATTGGGCGACGGAACTGCGCCGAATGCGTTAACCGGTAACGTTTCGTTCAGCAGCGCCAGGATGATCGCGGTCGCAGATGCGTCGTCGTACGATAACACGAACAACACTGGTACTCTGAATTTCTCCGTCGGAACGGTCAGCTTTACGAAGGCCGCGACGACCCAGACGATCCTGAATACCACAACCGGCGTCTCGTACGGCACGCTGTCCCTGTCGGGCGATGCGGCGAAGTCCTTCCAGACAGGTGGTACGGTCTCGGCTGTAACAGCGACTCATGCAGATGGTGCGCTGACGGTCGATCAGGGTTTCACGGTCACCGGATCGGGAAGCTTTGCGTCCATAGCTGACATCACAGCCACAATGTCGTTTGGCGCCGGTGTCACTGCAGCGACGATCACAACCGTATCCGACGTTTCAACCGGGAGCTTGACGAACAATGCAACAGGCGCCTCGTTGAACATTGGGACCTTGTCTGGCAACTCCGGGACTATCACGAACGCAAGCACCGGCGGTGTCAGCTTTACCACAACGGCAGCCAACGGTACAGGTACGATTGAAACCAGCGGTGGCGGCGGCCTGACGTTTGCAGCGTTGAGCGGAAACTCCGGAACAATCCGATCGACTGCAGCCGGAAGCTTGAGCTTTACGGGCGCGGCAGTCAACGCGAACATCATTTCTGCGGTGGCAGCGAGCGGCGCCATGACGTTCAGCAACACGCTTTCGAACAGCGGTGGAACGGCGGTCGTGACGGCCGGCGGCGGCGGAGTCACTTTCACGGGTGACGTCACCAACGGTACCAGCGCAACGATCCTTGCCGGGACTGGCGGATACGCTGCCAACCTGGATTTCAATGCGACCACGGTCAACAACACGGGCGGCGTCATCCAGCTCGGAACCCAGGGTACCTCGACGTTCGCCGGAAGCTTCTCGGTGGGCGGAAGCGGTACGCTTACACTTGATGCGGCATCCATCTGGACGTATGACGGCTCTGCACAAAGCATGGCTTCTGCGACCTATGGTGTCCTTCAGACTGCCGGAACAGTGGCATCAACGAAGACCGCATTGGGGAACATCACGGCCACCGAGTTCAACAACGGCGGTACGGGTGACCTTGCTATCACGACAGACATGGATCTCTACAGTCTGAGCGTCAGCGGTGCGAAAGACAATACCAACGGTACCCTGCGTCTGGGTGGGACCAGCGGATTCTCCTTTGCAACCACTCTGGCAGCAGGTGGAACGGTTATCTATGACGGTATAACTGCTGAAGCCATCGCCTCACAGTCCATCGCCACGGGTGACTATTTCAACCTCTCATTCGAGGGTGACGCGACGAAGGATATCGCAGCCGCTGTGGTTGTGAGTTCCGGAAACGACGTGAGCCTGGCAAACACGGTAACGATGAACATTGCCGGCACGGGCACGCTGAATGTCGGGCTGACCGGTACCGGTGTGGGTGCCTTCACATTGCAGACTGGTTCAATCCTCAGCAACTTGGGTGATGTCAATGTCGCAGGCGACCT
>JBBDYD010000150.1:0-16625 GCA_040901865.1 Bacteroidota bacterium
CAGGGTGTGAAGGCTCTCATTAAAGACGAGAAGGTCGAAATCCGGTCAAATGTTGTCATTGCCGCGGATGGTGTGGAGAGCCGCGTGGGGAAGTGGGCGGGAATTGACACCACCTGCCATATTCGCGATATGGAAAGCTGTGCCCAAATGACCATCGCGGGCATCGAGGTGGAAGATGACATCCTGGAATTTTATTTCGGCGATGAAGTTTCTCCGGGTGGCTACCTCTGGATTTTCCCCAAAGGGAAGACCACGGCGAACGTGGGGCTTGGGATCAGCGTGGAACAGGCAAAACGAAAGTCGGCAATACGGTATCTGGAGGAATTTGTGCAGAAGCGCTTCCCCGGGGCGGCAGTCCTCACACACATTGCAGGCGGAGTCCCTTGCGCGAAAACCTGTGATACGCTCGTGAAGAACAATGTTATGCTCGTGGGGGACGCCGGCCATCAGGTCAATCCGCTTTCCGGCGGAGGGATCATCAGCGGGATGATCGGCGGAATGATTGCCGGTCAGGTCGCGGCCGAGGCGATCGGCCTCAAGGATCTATCGCTCTTGAGCGACTATGAGAAGCGATGGCACAAACGCCTCGGATGGAGACACGAGGTTTTCTATAAGATCAAAGAGGCGGTTACTGATTTCAGCGATGAAACCTTAAATAATCTCGCTGTCAGCGCTCTGAAGCTTCCGGAGGAGAAACGGACTTTGGGAGGAATCTTCCGCACAGCACTCTGGAATCAACCTTCCCTTCTCCTCGATATTGCAAGAGTATTCATCTGACCTCACATTCCAGCCTTTCCAAGGGTTTCGTTGCAAGTCAAACCGTTGAGTCGTATATTGGTATTTCAAGATGAGCAGCGATTCTACGTTTCCTCAGAAGATTCTCATCATCCGTACCGATCGTATCGGAGATGTCGTCCTTTCGCTTCCCATGATCGCTGCCCTCAAGTCCCTTGTTCCGGAGTCCTTTGTAGCGTTCCTCCTGCGATCTTATACCAGGGACCTTGTAGCGGATCAACCTGGCCTGGATCAAATTCTGCTCTACGACAGGGGTGGAGAACGAAAGAGATTCCGGGAAATGCTGTCAGAGCTGAGATCGCACCGGTTTGATGCCGTGATTGTGACCTATCCGACACTTCGGTTGGCGCTTCTTGTTTTTCTCGCCCGAATCCCATGGAGAGTCGGAACGGGATACCGTTGGTACTCGTTCCTCCTTAATAAGAGAATCTATGAACACCGTAAAACGGCTGAAAAGCATGAGGCCGAATACAACCTCTCGCTTCTGAAGGTGTTCGGTGAAAGCGCCCATAGTAGTGCTTTACCACGACTGGTACTGGCGCCACGGAATAACCAGGAAGCAGAGAAGATCCTTGACGAAATGCGCATAAACGACAAAACACCGTTTGTGATTCTCCATCCCGGAAGCGGCGGATCTGCCAGGGATTGGCGGCCGGAGCTGTTTGGACGGCTCGCAGCACGCTTGACGAAGCAGGGGTTGGCAGTCGTTGTGACCGGAGGCCCGGGTGAAGAACAACTCGTCCGTACCGTGGTGCAACATTCGGCCGGCTCTGCAAGGCCACTCCCGAGGCCACTTTCCCTTTTGACTCTGGCTGCGTTGATTCGAAAAGCAGGAGCTTTCATCTCCAACTCAACGGGTCCACTTCACATTGCTGCGGCCGTGGGAACTCCCGTTGTGGCGTTCTATCCGCCTCTCCGGCAATGCAGTCCAACGCGATGGGGCCCGCTCACCGACCGGAAGGTCATCTTCGAGCCGAGTTCGGCCGATTGTCCCAGGTGTAAGGGCGGACCATGCGAATCGAACGATTGCATGGATCTGATCACTGTGGAAGATGTGGAGAACGCCGTGAACTCATTGATACACCGGACTTCAGGATTGAGCGTGGCTGTCGGATCATGACCTCTCTGCGAACTATGATCGTTCTTCTCATGGTGGCCCAGCACGCGGCCGCTCAGGTCCCCGTATCTGTTCCTCCGTTACCACCTGATACCACGGAAGTGCCGGATACTTTGAGTCCCGCGCGGGAATTCAGATTCGTAGACCAGAAGGCCTTTGGAGTCGGAGAGCGCCTGGTATATGATGTCGGCTATAGCTTCCTCACCGCCGGCGAAGCCGTCATGACCATCCCGCGCATCGACACGGTTGCCGGCCGGCCCTGTTACCAGATTCTCTTTACCGTAAATTCCACCCCCTCCTTCTCGTGGATTTTCAAAGTTGAGGACCGTTATGAAACCATGGTGGATGTCGAAGGCCTGTTCCCATGGAAGTTTTCCCAGCGCATCCGCGAGGGCAAGTACTCCCGTGATTTCGAAGCATCGTTCGACCATCGTCGCCACGTTGCGATCGTCGGGGAAAAAGAATATCCCATTCCACCCAACGTTCATGACATTGTTTCCGCATTCTACTTTGCAAGAACGTTGGACTATTCGACAATGAGGCCGGGACAGAAAACCAACCTGGCAAATTTCTACAAGGATACGACGTATACGTTGGCAATCAAGTTCCTGGGCTACCAGCGAATCGATGTGGACGCCGGGGAATTTGACTGCGTCCTGGTCGAACCGATGATTGCAGAAGGCGGGCTCTTCAAAGCCGAGGGACGCATCATCATCTGGATGACCAATGACGAGCGAAAGATGCCAGTGAAGGTGAGCACCAAGGTGGCCGTGGGATCGATTGAATCTGAATTGCGTGAGTATTCCGGTGTTATTGGCGAAATTCGTGCGAAGGTGAAATAAGCATGCCGCGATTCAAACAAGTGGACCTGTCCGGCATCAAAACGATCTCCATCAAGTCGCGCAAAAGTAAAATCACTCCGGCGGAATTTGCCAGGGTGCTGAAAAACCCCACGTCTGCCCGCGTCAAGGATCTTATTGACTCTCTCCCGCGGATTCTTGTTGCCAACGAATTGCGTGACTTTGTCGACGATGTGGTCCGATCGAGACGCAAAAAGAAACCGGTGATTCTCATGATGGGGGCGCATGTTATCAAAGTGGGACTCTCGCCGATCGTCATCGATCTTGTCAAAAGAGGCGTTGTGACGCATGTTGCCATGAACAGCGCGGCGGCTATTCATGACGTTGAGACCGCAATGTGGGGTCACACTTCAGAAGATGTCGCCGTCAATTTGATGGATGGCACCTTCGGCATGTCACGGGAAACCGGAGAGTTCATCAACAAAGGGCTCACGCTGGCCCTGCGCGTATCCAGCGGGGGCTTCGGTGAAGCAATGGCCAGGAAGCTGCTCGAACAGAAAGCCCGATTGCAGGCTTTCAGCATCCTGGTGCAGTGTTACAAGGAGGGAGTGCCCGTGACCGTCCATGCTGCGATCGGAACGGATATCGTGCATCAACAGCCCACCATGGACGGGTCTGCCACCGGTGAGTTGAGTTTCCGCGACTTCAAAGTTCTTGCAAATTCCGTCAAGGATCTGCAGGGCGGAGGCGTTGTTATCAATATTGGGTCCGCGGTTATCCTTCCGGAAGTGTTTCTCAAAGCGCTGACCGTGGCACGAAACCTCGGGTACAAAGCAAAAGGATTCTCTACGGCAAACTTCGACATGATCCGCCACTACAGACCGACAGTAAATGTTGTCGAAAGGCCGACACAACGGTATGGTCGCGGCTACCAATTCACCGGACATCATGAAATCATGATTCCCCTGCTTGCCGCGATGATTAATCTCCAACGCCCCGGCCGTCCCCGTCGATGACGTTTCCCCCGACCGCCCCTTCCGCCGGACAGCCTGAAGAGCAAAGCTTTGTTGAACGCCACCATATCCATCCGATTGTTTTTGCGGTGGTGTCTTTGTTCATTGTTTTTGTCCTGTATCAGCTTGTTGCGGGCACGTTGACGTTTCTCATCGTGGGAGGCGGTACGGTGACCCGGGAGAACGTAACTGAGATCCGCCTTCTCACGATGGTCGGACAATTGGTTTGCATCCTTCTGCCCACGCTCTTCCTCGCCCGGCTTCTTTCCCGCAAAATGTCTACCGTGTTCGGGTGGCGTATCCCCTCGGTGGCCGAAACAGTGTACGCCCTGCTCGGTCTATTCTTCCTCCAACAGATCTTTCAGATTTACCTGTTCTTCCAGGATCTGATCCCCCTTCCAGAGGTGCTCCGCAATGTCCTCGACCCTTTCAAGAAGATGATCGAAGACATGTTCCGCGAATTGGTTCAGGCGGAGAGCCTTCCGGAGTTGTTCTTTGTGGTTCTCGTCGTGGCATTCGTTCCGGCCATTGTGGAGGAGCTTCTGTTTCGCGGTCTTATCCAAAAGTCGCTGGAGAAGGTTCTTCCCGGAATTCAGGCGGCCGTGCTTGCAGGCACGATTTTCGGGCTCTACCACTTCAATCCCTTTGCCGTCATCCCGCTTGTCGGCCTGGGATGCTATTTTGGACTTCTGAGGTACCGATCGGAAAGTGTCATCATCGCCATGACAGCGCATTTTCTCAATAATGCCCTCGCGGCAATTGCCGTGTATTTTTCGATGGAATCAGAAATGATCGTCGGCGCGAAGGAGACAGCCGAACGAAATATCGGCGCTGTTTTGCTGCAATTGTTGCTCTACGTCAGCTTGTTCCTTCTTACGTTCTTTGCTTATTTGCGGTCAACCGGGCGTACACCCAGGAATGCCGATGAAAGCTTGTGACCGGTGCCGACAGCCATTCGTTTCCTCAAATGCCGTATGCCCCTCTTGCGGTTGTATGAGGCCGGGAGAGCGCAGGGTGGAGTGTGAACTGCACGAAGGCGCCGATGCAGTCGCCTGCTGTTTCGTCTGTGGGAAACCCATGTGCGGGGATTGCGCCGCATGGAACGGCTCAATGTTCCTGTGCGATGTGCCGGCTCACCGAGAAATTGCGGATGGTTGGGACGTGATTGCGCAGTGCTCTTCCGTCTTTGAAGCCGATATGATAGCGATAAACCTGCGACAGGGGGGATTCCACCACATGGTGTTTTCTCCGGGAGATTTCACAGTCTCGTTTTGGCATCCCGAGTTATCCACGGCCCGCGTGTTTGTCCGAAAAGAAAATCGTGAAAAAGCCCGGATGCTTCTGGAAGCTCTTTCGCTCGAGGGGAAACCATGACTATGAAAGGATCAATCCGTGTCAACCCGCTTTGAGCGTTTACCGGCCCGAGTCATCGTCGCTGTTGTTGCCATTCCCCTGATCGTATTCGCCATCTTCGAGGGTGGCTATGTGTTCTTTGCACTCATCGGTGTGATTTCTGCTATTACGCTGTTTGAGTTCTACGCGATGGCACGCACCAAAGGGGCTGAGCCGCTCACCGGACTGGGAATCGCTGCCGGAATTCTCGTCAACGCGGCGTTTCTGTACGAAAGGTTCCAGGTCGAAGTCTACAGTTTCTTCGCAGAGAGGGGCTATCACCTCAAATTGTTTTCCCAACTGCAGTTCCTGTTGGTCGTGATCATAGTTTTCGTTTTGATCGCTCTTAGTATCGAATTGTTCCGGCGCAAGGGATCCCCCCTCCTGAACATCAGCACAACTCTTGCCGGCGTGCTCGTTATTTCTCTTTGCTTTGGTCTCCTGGTTGGTCTGCGCGAGCTCTATTCGGACGGATTCCCACTTCATAAGTTTTTTGGCGGGTCCTTCCGTGCAGGAGAGGAGGAATTGTCGACCGTTCGCTCCTGGGGTGGGTGGACCGTCCTTTCGGTCGTCGTGGCGCTCTGGACGTGCGACACCGCGGCATATTTTGTCGGGAGCACCTTTGGAAAACACAAGTTGTTTCCCAGTGTCAGCCCGGGCAAAACCTGGGAGGGTGCCATAGCCGGTTTCCTTGGGGCGCTGGCAGTGATGGTGACGGGAAGAGAACTGTTCCTGCCATACCTGACTCTTGCGGACGGAATTCTCCTTGGTGTGATTGTCGGAGTCTTCGGCCAGATGGGAGATCTGATTGAATCGAGGTTCAAGCGGGATGCGGGTACCAAAGATTCATCGGCGTTGATTCCCGGACACGGGGGTATGTATGATCGCTTCGACAGCTTGGTATTTGCAGCACCGTTTGTGTATCTTTATATTGATTTTATTGTTTTGTCATGAGCAAAGACCCCAAAAAACCTAAGATAAACGTCATTACCCTCGGTTGCTCCAAGAACATTGTGGACAGCGAGCAGCTCCTGGGTCAATTGAAACTCAACGGTGCATCCGTCGTTGATGACGTCGATCTGGCCGATATTGCCGTGATTAATACGTGCGGGTTCATCGAAGCAGCCAAGCAGGAATCCATCGATGCCATCGTCGAAGCGGTCGAGCAAAAGCAGAGAGGGAAGCTCAAAAAGGTCGTGGTGATGGGCTGCCTGTCAGAGCGCTATCGGACGGATCTTCAGAAGGAATTGCCGGGCGTCGACGCGTTCTTCGGATCCAATCAACTTCAGGAAGTCGTTGTCGAGCTGGGAATCGACTACCGCCGTGAACTGCTTGGGGAACGCTTTCTGACAACCCCCGGCCATTTTGCCTACCTGAAGATCTCCGAAGGATGCGACCGCCCTTGCTCCTTCTGTGCTATTCCGTTGATGCGCGGTCAGCACCGCACAAAACCCATGGAGCAGATCGTCGTGGAAGCCCGATCGTTGGCCGACCGCGGTGTGAAGGAATTGATCCTCATCGGGCAGGATACCACCTTCTATGGCCTCGATCTCTACGGCAAACGACGACTTGCGGAAGTTCTTGAAACGCTGGCAGGCCTGAAGGGGATCGAGTGGATTCGCCTGATGTATGCTTATCCATCCGGTTTTCCACGTGAAGTCATTCCCGTCATGAGGGACAATCCGACGATTTGCAAGTACATCGACCTGCCCCTCCAGCACGCATCCGACTCTGTGTTGAATTCCATGAGGCGCGGTATCACGGCGAAGTCGACCAGGGAGCTTCTTGACGATCTTCGGTCAGGGATACCGAACCTGGCCATTCGCACTACATTCATTGTGGGCTATCCCAACGAGACGGATCGTGATTTCCAGGAGCTTTACGACCTGGTCAATGAGACAAAGTTCCATCGTTTGGGCGTATTTGCGTACTCTCATGAAGAAGGAACTGCGGCGGAGAACCTCGGGGATCCCATTCCGTACAACGTGAAGCAGGACCGGCTCTCAGCGTTGATGGAGCTTCAGAAGGAGATTTCGGAAGAAAGAAATCAGCAGCTTATGGGAGCGGAGATAAGGGTTCTTATTGACCGCACGGAGGGTGAATTTGCTGTGGGCAGGACTCAGTGGGATGCTCCCGAGATAGACCAGGAGGTCTATGTGAAAAACGCTGGGATGGCACAAAAAGGCAACTTTTGCACTGCTACCGTTGTTGATGCTGTAGAGTACGATTTATTTGCCGATGCTTCTTTGAAGGGAAGGACTCCATGAGACAAATCCGAAATACTGTTATTCTAGTGCTGATGCTGGCGGTCTGGAGAGAGAACGCAGGTGCCCAGGCGGAGATGAAGCCCGTTCAGACGGAATCCTCCGTACTCTTCTTCTTCGACGCCATTTCCTATGCGTCACAAGAAGCCGGAAAATCAAGAATCGAATTCTATGTCCAGGTTCCGTATGAGCAGTTGCGGTTTGTCAAGGACGGCGAAAACTTCTCGGCGAATTACGATGTTATCCTGACCGTGTTAATGCCAACCCATCAGATCATCCAGGAGCGAAGCTGGAGTGTGGACGTCCGATTGCCCGAGTTTACCCGGACGGTGTCCAAAAATTTTGCAAGCCTGTCACAACAGGCGATCGATATTGACCCGGGGGAATATCATGTATCCGTCCAGCTGAAGGATGCTGATTCCAAAAAGGCCGGGAGGATCGGCCGAAGCCTGCTCGTGACGGATTTCTCCAAAGACTCCGTCAGCCTGTCGGATATCATGCTGGTGTCCCGATTGACAACCGAAGGTGATAAGAAGAGAATTGTGCCGAACATCTCCGGTAGCGTTTCTTCCACAGGAGAGGGGTTCTTTCTATTTTTTGAAGTGTATCGCGGTGTACCGGGTGATTCGGTCATGCTCACCCGGAAGATCTTTAACCAGGAAAAAAAGGAAGTGTCAAGCGCGATGCATGCTGAGGCCACGCCTACTGCCAAAACGCAGGTCTTCATGAAGGTCGAGGATCTCTCACTCCCGATGGGGACGTATCTTGTCACCGTTGAAACGGGGGAACCGCTGAAGGCATCGACATCCCGGACGTTCATCGTTCGGTGGGCCGATCTCCCGATGTCGATCACCGATGTGAACAAGGCGATCGAGCAAATGAGGTACATCGCACAACCGTCAGAGTATGATTTCATTCGCAGTGCGGAGTCCGATGACGATATGCGAAAACGATTCCTCGAGTTCTGGACGAAGAGGGATCCGGATCCGGGGACGACACGGAATGAGCTGATGGAGGAATACTATCATCGGGTCGAATACGCCAACAAGAACTTCGGCCACTATATGGAGGGATGGAGGACGGATCGCGGGATGGTCTACATCCGATTTGGCTCCCCTGACAACATCGAGCGGCATCCCTTCGACATGAATTCCAAACCGTATGAAACGTGGTACTACTACGAACTGGAACGGCAATTTGTCTTTGTGGATGAAACGGGATTTGGCGACTACCGCTTGCGGTATCCCACAACCGACCTATGGGGGAGAATCCGCTGAGTCACCGGCCTCAAGTCATGTCTGAGAAAGCCAGTCCCCGCTTTGTGTGGCCTGGCTTTTTCTGTTTGATGGTGGTCATCGGATGGACAGGTATTGCCCGGTCGCAGGATATGCTCACGATCGGTTCGGTAGGGATTTACGGAAACAAAGCAATTTCAACAAATGCCCTTCTCGCCGTGCTTGCCCTTCGGGCGGGTGATCAGGCGGATTCCGCTACCCTTGCTTTGAGCCTGGGACGCATGGAGGCATTCTATCGTGAGCAAGGATTTCTGTTTGCCAGGGCGACTGCGGATTCGCGGCAGGCCGACTCCGTGGCACATCTCCGTGTAACAATCGATGAGGGCCTGCCTGCCGTTGTTCACTCGATGACATTCGTGGGGAACCATCACCTTGTTCAGGACGATCTGATCTCCGTGATGGAGGTCCGCTCCGGCGACCGGTTTGTCGAAACGCTGATTGAGCGGGATATTAATGCCCTTCTTGCTCTTTATGAAAAAAGGGGGTTCCCGACTGCCAGGGTCTCTGTGTTTGCGCTGGAAGCGACAGGGGACGAAACGCAGGCTTTGTTGAAAATCCGGCTTGAGGTGGAAGAAGGGGTGAAGGCGATTGTCGAGGAGATTCTCCTCGAGGGAAACAAGACGACCAAGGACGAAGTGATCCTCCGTGAGGTCAGGCCAAAGACCACTGACCTTTTTACGGACTCCTATGCTGCCAGAGTCCGTCGCTCCCTGGAACGCCTTCGCTTGTTCACCTCCGTTGAATCCCCGCAATTTTTCCTTTCGGGGGAGAACAAGGGCGTAATGCTGATCAGGGTCCGGGAGGGAGATCCGAACCGTTTTGACGGAATGATCGGATACAGCCCCACTCAACAAGGCGGCGGCGTTGTAACGGGGCTTGCAGACGTTCAATTCGGCAATCTGTTCGGGACGGGCCGAAGGCTCTCTGTCCGCTGGATGCGCGAATCTTCAATTTCGCAAGATCTCACCCTTCGGTATTTTGAACCATGGGTTGCGTCTCTCCCCATTCATGCGGAGATTGGATTTCTACAACGAAAACAGGATTCGACCTTCATCAACCGAACGTACCAGGCCGATGTCACAATCAGCCTGGCCGACGACGTCGCAGGGGCCCTCTCGGTGGAACAATCTCAGACGGTACCAGGGGAAAGAGCACAGAACCCCGTTCTCTCGAGCACCCAATGGAGTCTCGGAGCTTCGCTCTCCTACGATACAAGGGATAACCCGATAACTCCCACCGGTGGCCTCCTCTATAAAACAGGTTACGAGTTTGGCCGGAAATCGGTCGCCGGCGGTGCCAGTGAGACGAGGCGATTGACATTTGAACTTGATGTGTTCTATTCACTGGGGGCGAGACAGGTCCTTGTCACTTCGGTGCGTGGCAAGGGTTTTTCCTCTTCCCTGATCGCGCAAAGCGATCTCTTTCGCCTTGGGGGAGCTACAACCCTCCGCGGATATCGCGAAAACCAGTTTCAAGGATCCCGTATCGGATGGGCCAGCCTCGAGTACAGGTTCCTCACCGGCGGGCGCTCATACTTCTACGGTTTTCTCGACGGCGGGTATGTCTCTGTTCCGGACCGGCCCGCCGCCGGATTGACACCTGTGGAACTCACGCGGCTCGGGTATGGAACAGGGGCCAGGCTAGAGACGGGGCTCGGATTGATCACAGTCGGCCTCGCTTTTGGTGAAGGCGATACGTTTCGCACGGCAAAACTTCATCTGCGGCTTTCCAATGAGTTTTGAAAAGATAACCGCATCCGTGCAGCTTCTTCGACCTCTGAATGTGGCAATCATGATGCTTGTAACCTCTGCCACAGTCATCTTTGCCGGAGGTTCCGGTGTTCCACTGCTCAGCATTGCCATTGCAGGCCTGGTGGCCGGATTCATCGGAGGTGCCGCGAACGCGATCAACGACTATTACGATGTCGCCATCGACCGGGTCAACAGACCCAATCGGCCGCTGCCGCGCGGTGCCGTGAACCCCAGGGTCGCGATCGTTCTTTGGATCACCCTGTCGCTCGTTGGAATTTCCCTCAATCTTTTTCTAAATTCATCTGCGTTCTGGATCGCGGTTGCAGCCGTTGTGGCGTTGTTTGCTTATTCCGCCCGGCTCAAGCGGACGGTGTTGATCGGCAACATTGTCGTAGCGGCAATGACTGGAATGGCGTTCGTGTACGGTGCGGTGGTGGCGGAAGCTCCCGAGAAGGCTTTGTTTCCGTTTCTCTTTGCCTTCCTGATCAATCTTGGCCGCGAGATCCTCAAGGACATTGAGGATATGGCCGGAGATCAGCGGGATGGTGCAGTGACACTGCCACTGAAACACGGGCCACCCGCCGCCCTCGCAATTGCGACTGTGGTATTCGTCGCCCTGATCGCCGCCACGATTGTTCCCTTTACTGTCGGGGTCTACGGAAGCACCTATCTCATCGTGGTCAGTGTTGTCAACATCCTCCTTTGTTATGTTATGGTTTCCATGTGGACCAGCAGGGAGGCAAAGAATCTCGGGCGGTTGAACAGTATTCTGAAAATCGGAATGGTCATCGGACTTGTCGCCATGGTGTTCGGCGTCGAAATAGAATGACACTCGAAATCGAACAGATATACTGGAGGCAGGGGATTACGCTCATTGCAGGCGTGGACGAGGCGGGTCGCGGCCCTCTGGCAGGACCTGTTGTCGCCGCGGCAGTGATGTTCCCCATGCGCCATATGATCGACGGTGTTGACGACTCGAAGAAACTCACGCGAAAGAAACGCGAGGAAATGCTTGCCGGGATCGAACGGGATGCATTAAGCATTGGCGTCGGCATTATTGATCCCCACACGATCGACAAGCTCAATATTCTTCAGGCAACGACTGTCGCGATGCAAACCGCATTGGGAAATCTCTCCATTCAGCCTGAACTCGCTCTCGTCGATGGCAATTCGTTCCGCCACGACACGCTTCGGTTTGAGAACATCATTGATGGGGATGCACTATGCTTCTCCATTGCGGCTGCCTCGATTGTGGCAAAGGTAACGCGCGATCGGCTGATGGTGGACTTGGATCGTGTGTATCCCCAGTACGGATTCGCGCGGCACAAGGGATATTGCACGCGGGAGCACGTCGATGCCATCAAACAATACGGGTTTTGCGACATCCACAGAAAATCCTTCCACCTCGTTAATCTGGATCAGCTGGAACTCGCATTTGATGTGATCGAGGATTGAATCAAGGGGGGGAGATGAACACGAAATTACAGGGGGACCGCGGCGAACTTCTTGCCGTTGAGTTCCTTGGTGAAGCCGGATTTCGGATCCTTGAACGGAATTACCGCTTCGGACGCGGGGAAATTGACATCGTGGCGGAGGAGGCGGGGGAACTCGTGTTTGTTGAGGTGAAAACACGCGACTCCCTTCGGTTCGGCGAGCCGGAGGAATCGGTTGGCGGGGCAAAGGAACAGCGTCTTTGCCGTGCGGCGGAAGGATACTGCATGGAGCGGGCCATGACCGATCGTTTTTATCGCTTCGACATCGTGGCAATTCGGTTTGAAAAGGGACTCACTGTTGTTAAACATCTGCGGAATGCATTCTGACAATGGCATTGCTTGAAAAACATGCGGGTCTGTACACGGATTTTTACGAGTTCACGATGGCGCAGGCTTTTTATCTCTCCGGAAAAGCCGAGATGCCGGCCACCTTTGATTATTTCTACCGCGAAAATCCTTTCGGGGGTGGCTATGTGGTCTTTGCAGGACTGAGTGACCTTCTGGCAACCCTCAAATCGTTCCGGTTCGACGACGAAGACATCCGTTTTCTGGCAGACCGGGGGCTTCATCCGAAATTCCTCGATTTTCTCAAGTCATTCCGGTTTCAAGGGACTGTGACCTCGGTAAAGGAAGGCGAAGTCATTTTTCCGCTCGAAACGGTGGTGCGCGTGGACGGGACGATCATTGAGACTCAGATCATCGAAACCCTCCTGCTCAACCTGATCAACTTTGAATCGCTGATTGCAACAAAAGCATCGCGGATTCGGAGCATCGCCGGGACGAGGAGAGTGGTGGATTTTGGATTGAGGCGAGCCCAGGGATATGGCGGTATCCAGGCAACCAAGGCGGCAATGATCGGAGGCTTCGACGCGACGTCGAATGTCTATGCGGCGTTTCACTATTCCCTCGAAACGACGGGTACCCAGGCACACTCCTGGGTTCAGAGTTTCGATGATGAACTGGCCGCCTTCAGGAAATTTGCCGAAATTTTTCCGGATCAGTGCGTTCTCCTCGTTGATACGTACAGCACGCTCAAAAGCGGTGTCCCGAACGCCATCGTCGTTGCCCGGGAACTTGAAGCAAAAGGTCATCGGATGATCGGAATTCGCCTCGACAGCGGGGACCTTGCCTACCTGAGCCGCAGGGCACGGACAATGCTCGATGAGGCCGGATTGAGCTATGTCAAGATCATCGCATCAAACCAGCTGGACGAATTCGTGATCAGAAGTCTTCTGGAGCAGGATGCGCCGATCGATGCCTTCGGTGTCGGAACGAAACTCGTAACTGGTCAGGCCAGCGCGGCATTGGATGGAGTCTACAAACTAAGCATGTGCGGGGGAAAACCTCGACTCAAATTCACCGAAAACTTCGGCAAGATCAGCCTGCCCGGGAAAAAGAAGGTCATGCGGTACATCGGACGGGACGGAATGTTCTATGGCGACGCCTTGGCGCTGGAGGATGAAAAAGAACTGGAGTGGATGTTCCATCCCCTGTTTCCGGAAAACCGGAGTCCCTTGAACCGAATGCAACATGAGGATTTGATGGAGGTGGTGATGGATCGCAACGGGATCAAACGCGAATGGTCCATCCCTGAGTCTGCCTTGTACGCCGGCGAACGGCTCAGAACGCTCGCGCAGGAGCACAAACGGTTCGAGAATCCCCACGTGTATAAAGTGGGAATCAGCCAGGGTTTGATGCAATTGCGCTCGAATCTCATCGATGCATTTCACAAGACGTTCCTCGGAGGAAAGTGATGAAAGGGTTGTTGGTGGTGGATGTTCAGAATGATTTTTGCCCGGGCGGCGCTCTTCCGGTTCCCGGTGGCGACAGTGTGGTCCCCGTCATTAATGAACTGATGAAACAATTTCCGGTGGTGGTTGCTTCGAAGGACTGGCATCCGCGGCAAACAATCCACTTTCAAAAATGGCCGGTCCATTGTGTCCACAATACCAGGGGGGCTGAATTCCATCCGAAACTCGTGAGCGAGCGGATCCAGCAGGTGTTCCTGAAAGGCACGGGAAATCACGATGACGGCTATTCTGCCTATGAGGCCACCAACCTGGATTTGAAGCAATTCCTGGAGGAGCGCGGGGTGACGGAACTGTACATCACCGGTCTTGCGACGGATTATTGCGTCCGGGCCTCGGCGCTTGATTCCGTAAAAAATGGACTCACAACGCTCGTCGTCACGGACGCTGTTGCCGCGGTGAACATCCAGCCGGACGATGGAACCCGGGCACTCGAAGAGCTGCGCGCTGCAGGTGTCACGCTCATCACATCAGGGACCCTTCAATAACCTTCCCAAGGTGAATTCGTGAATGCCCTTCCCCTCATTATTGTCGCTCTGTGTGTGATGGCCATCGCCTATCGCTACTACAGCGCATTTCTTGCTGCCAAGGTTCTTGCCCTGAACGATGAGCGTGTCACGCCGGCCAATACTCTCAACGACGGTCAGAATTATTTTCCGACCAACAAGTGGGTCCTGTTCGGGCACCATTTTGCGGCTATTTCAGGGGCGGGTCCGTTGATCGGACCAGTCCTCGCGGCGCAATTCGGGTACCTTCCCGGATTTCTCTGGCTGCTGGTCGGAGTCGTCGTCGGCGGTGCTGTGCATGATTTCGTTGTCCTCGTGGCCTCCGTCCGGCGCCAAGGCAAATCACTTGCGGAAATCGCCCGGCATGAGATCAGTCCGTTTGCCGGCGTTGTCGGCTCGGTGGCCATCCTGATTATCGTGATCATCGCACTGGCCGGGTTGGGACTTGCGGTGGTGAATGCCCTCGCGGAGAGCTCGTGGGGCGTGTTTACGATCGCCGCGACGATTCCCCTCGCGCTGTTCGTTGGTCTGTGGATGTACAAAATACGTCCGGGCCGGGTGGCTGAAGCAAGCACCGTTGGCGTTGTTGGCGTTATGCTCGCGGTGTTCCTGGGAAGCTATATTCCCGGATCATTTCTCGAACCGTATTTTTTGTTTTCCCGGAACGGCATCGTTATCGCCCTGGCATTGTACGGATTTATCGCTTCCGTCCTGCCGGTGTGGCTCCTGTTGTGCCCGCGCGATTATCTGAGTTCCTACATGAAGATCGGAACGATCGCGGCTCTTGTGATCGGGGTTGTCGTCGTGCAGCCTCAGCTGCATATGCCGGCCATTACCGAGTTTATCCATGGAGGCGGGCCCATCATCCCGGGCAAGATCTTCCCGTTCGTTTTTATCACGATCGCGTGCGGAGCTATTTCCGGATTTCACGCGCTGGTGTCTTCCGGTACCACGCCGAAGATGATCAAGAAGGAATCCGATGCCCGCATGATCGGGTACGGGGCCATGCTGATGGAAGGGCTGGTGGGGATCATCGCTTTGATCGCAGCCAGTTCACTGTGGCCCGGCGATTATTTCGCCATCAATGTTTCCCCGGAAAAGTTTGAGGCGCTCGGTATCCCTCCCGTAAACCTTGACATGCTTTCGTTGGAAGTCGGAGAGCAAGTTGCCGGTCGGACAGGCGGTGCCGTTTCCCTCGCAGTGGGCTTTGCTCAGATTTTCTCGGCGATCCCCGGAATGGCCGGCTTGATGTCCTTCTGGTATCACTTCGCCATCATGTTCGAAGCCCTTTTTATTCTCACGACCATCGACACGGGAACGCGGGTGGCCCGGTTCCTGGTGCAGGAATACGCGGGACGCGTTTGGAAGCCGCTTGAAAAAACCGATTGGCTCCCCGGTTCACTGCTCTCCACGGCTGTTGTGGTGTTTGCCTGGGCGTATTTTATCTGGACGGGGTCTATCAGCACCATCTGGCCTATGTTCGGCACGGCAAATCAGCTTCTTGCAGGGGTCGCCCTCGCCGTTGCCACGAGCGCCATTATTAACGCGGGAAAACAACGGTATGCCTGGGTGACGCTGGTACCCATGGTGTTCGTAACGTCAACGACGTTGATTGCCTGTTACCTGAATATCACCGACAACTTCTGGCCGCTCACTTCAAATAGTGCGACAGCGGTTCAGGGGTATATTAACTCGATCCTGACCGCCATAATCATGGCGTGTGCGATCGCTGTGCTTATCGAAGCGCTCAGACGTTGGTACCGCGTTCTTGTTCTTCATCAGTATAGTGTTGGCGGAAGGATTGTCCATGCCTCCGAGCCAGGTTTTGTTCCGCCCGAGTACGGTTGTTCCTAGATGGCAGGTGACACCCTTTCACGTGGCCCAACCCTTTCCCGAAGGGGAAAAATATTCTAGCCGGGGGCAACCAGCCCGCTACGCGTTCTGGCGGGTGCGCCCGGATTATCCGTGCCACTTGCCCGCCGAAATTCGGCGGTGCGGGGAGGAACCGGAGGATCCCCGGCTGTTGATTCGGAACACCCTTGAAGAGATTCATACGATGATTACTTTGAGAATGGTAACTGTTCCTTATGCGTGGGATTAATTTCGGCCGTCGTTTTCTTTTGGGCACTTTTCTTTTGGACGAGCAAAAGAAAAGTGCCTCGCCGAAGGCTCATGGCCGATCGTGGTTCAATCCGGGACTCCCCGACGGACCAAGACTTCTTTCGAAGAAAAAGAGGAACAGCGATCGCGAATCTTGAAGTTTGACAACTGGTCGCAGCGTACACTCAATAAAACCCCTGATCAAACAGAGACGTCAATTCTCCCCGTAGGGGAGAAATATTCTCTCCCGAAACCATGCAGCTCGAGCTCTTCTCCACGGAAGTATATTAC
>JBBDYD010000151.1:0-2359 GCA_040901865.1 Bacteroidota bacterium
GAATCGTGATCGACATCAGTTCGGAACGCTGATCGCCATCCCTCGGAATCCGCAAAGGAGCGATGTTCTCACAGAACGATACCCAGGACCGCCTGAATTGACTGTTATTCCGGACATTACCTTGTCGTCCAGCGTATGCCTTTGGAGGAATATGCGTACTAGAAATACTGCCGGAATGTTCGTTTGAACACATTGACATCAATGTGAGAATGAGAGCCTTGCAACCCCACGTATTCCTTGGGGGTTTGATCTATTTCTTACTCGAATACGGCTTCATCCGCAGTGGCTCGTCGAGCGGTTCGATTCGTTCGCTCAATGCGAGGACCTTCTCGGACAGTCCTCGTTCAAGCGGAGGACTCCGCCTACTACGTGGTGAAGCTGCGAGAGGACCAACGAGGCCCGAGGATTCTCATCAACGAGTACATCGCTTCGAGCATTTTCCAGGAGCTCGGTATTGCAACTCCCGTTCCAGCTTTCGTGGAGATCCCGGAAACCTTCCTTACCAGCCCCGGAATGAAAGCGGCCCTGGAGAAACGGCGGATAACGGCCGGGTTGCACTTCGGATCCAGGTTTCCGGGAGTTCCAGACCGTGCGGCTGTTTGGGATGTGCTTCCAGCGACGTTGATGCCAAGAGTGGTGAATCTGAACCACCTCACGGGTGCATTACTTGTAGATCGCTGGCTCGGAAAGACGGATCGTCGCCATGCCATCTTTTTCCGGGTTGCCGCCGACGTTCCCTCTCTTTGCCTCTTGAAGGGAGACAGAGGAGAGGCTCTGCAGGGCAGCGAGCGGTACTTTGTCTGCCAAATGGTAGACAACAAATCTATTTTTGGGGGCGAGCGGTGGGAGTTCCAGGATATCGGGCAGAGCGGCCCTGTCTATACAGATCATTGTACGGATTCGAGGCAATCCTCCGTCGAAGTCGAGCTCTGGAAGCACAAGATCCGCAACTTTTCAGAAGGCACGCTTCATAGGCTTCGTTCTCAAGTCCCCTCACAATGGGTCAAGGGTCACGAAAAGGCACTTGAGAGCCTGCAAGCAGATCTTCTGAAACGTGCAGGAGAGATGGATGCAGTGACGACTTCCGGCCGTAAACCCATCGCCGTTGTCCCAAGCGCCACTCTCCGGAATGATAGTTGTTGAATATACCAGGCTGTTGGACGGAGCGTCAGCATTTAAGTTGAGTTCTCCGTCGCGCCCGCTGGGCCGGTCTAGCTCTTCTGAGCGACAGCATATCGTGCTGCCGACAAAGCCGACACTCGTGCTTGTGATAGTCATGGAGGAATTCCGTCGATTTGCGGTACGTAAAGAGGTTGAGTGATAAGCATGTCTGAGATCGGACAAAAAGGCCAGATGGAAGTTTAGAAAGATAATCTGTTCACCTGCGCAGCAGCAGTGTGAGTTAGGCTGTCCCAATCGGAGGCCGATGGCGTCCTCGCCGCGGACGAATGACCAGCCCCTCAAAATCCTCTAACACATTAAAAAGCAAATTGAGATAGCGCTCATTGCTTTGTCTCGCGCTCGAAATTCCTGCCGCTGGCCCATCCTTCATCCAAGTCGCTTAGTTACCGCTCGAGCCACCGTCTGGCCTGCGGCGCCGACCGGGCTACCAAGCTCCTTAGACGAGTTTGCACGCAGGCCCTTGCCCTTCGGCTGTCACCTACGTGAACGACCATGAGGATAGCGGCTTCTAAATCAACGAGAGTAACGACGGCCAGGAACTGGCTTGAAGAAACAAATCGACGATGATGATGATTGGATCGTCCGGCATTTTCTTAGCACCTCAGTGGTTTGTGCCCAATAATCAGGGCTAAGCATTTAATCGGCATCTCAGCCTTTTTCTATAGGGCTGGTCTGCATTTCATTCAGCAGGTCAGAGACTGGGCCATCGAGTCCCGGATGCACCCAGAATCAGGAAGAGTCAGCGGCAAATGCGGGAGCGGAGCTGCGATTGAGTCAGGCCCAGAATCAATATGTGGAGGCTGGCCTCCGCCGCCAAGCGATTGTGGACACTGGCCACCAGCACGTAGACCGGAACGCTATCCAGATTTCGGTCTTCACAGCGTTCTCGCTGGTGCCATAGGATGCCTTGATTCGCAGGTGCTGCTTGGTCCAGTTGACGAACAATTCCACCTGCCAAACGGCATTTGTAGATCGCGGCGATAGTAAATGCCGCAGAGTAAAGTTATTGGTGATGAGCATGGAAACGCTTTCTCGCTCCCACGTCCAGATAGCTAGCCGTCGCTTTCGCCCGCATCAGTCAGCGTCGTGCGCGCCACCTTGCCGCGCCGCGGAAGCCGAATTCATACAGCTTGCTGCAAATCGATCGGAGACAAGCTTCCACGACCGCAGGCTTTCT
>JBBDYD010000152.1:0-16330 GCA_040901865.1 Bacteroidota bacterium
CCGTTTGCTGACCGTTGCTTCCTTCCGGACCTGGCGGGGTTGGGCAACGACTTGTTGCACAGGACTTGACCTCAGAAAACAAGAAAAGCTCAATCACTCTCCTTTAACTGTATCAGATTCACTCTTTTTAATTTGACCCTCGTGGAGCTGAGGAGAATCCCCGCCAAAAGCGGGTGAGACTTCGGCTCAGAACTCCCTCAACTCACAAGTCCTTTGTTGTGCCTCTCAAGCCTCTTCTTCATCCCTGCGGTCTGTCCGGTATAGAGAGATCCATCCAAAAGACTGACAAGTATGTAAACAACAAACTTTCCCCCATCCATCGATGCCTAATCCTGATAGCTGCACGGCCTAACCGTTACATGATCCCAACGTGGAAGTGAGAAGAATCTCCGCGGAAGGAGGATGAGCTGCCCCCTCAGACCCCTCAAGTCGTCGTGGAGCTGATCGGGATCGAACCGACGACCTCTTCGTTGCGAACGAAGCGCTCTCCCAGCTGAGCTACAGCCCCGGCAATAGCGAACATTCCAAACTTTTGGTGAATCTCAACTGCCCGATCCCAGTTCCGCCGCTCTCGACACTTCCTGAGGCGGAATCCCCCCCCATTCCGAGGAATTCTCCGAGAAGGGGGTCCCTTCGGGAAAAATTACTTCCACTCACTGGAAAACGTTCGTGGGTAATTTGGGACTGAGCTGCAGCCCCGGAATAATTGCCAATTTCAATTTCCGATTGGCAACCGACAATTGGAAATGGGAAAACCTTATCCCATCAGGCTTTAAGATAAGAAACTTCAAGCTGGAAGGCAATCCCGACTGAAATTCCTCTTCACCTTTCATAAGATAGCCCGTTCATCGTTGATTCACTTCCCTTTTTTTGATACCCTGATAGTCTCAAATGGAAGGCCCTTAATGAAAAAAGCAAAACGGGATGATCAATTCGCAAAACTCATGGGCATCGTGAGGCGCCTCCGGAAGGAGTGCCCCTGGGACCGGGAACAAACCCACCAATCCATCCGCCACAGCCTCCTCGAGGAAGCTTACGAAGTCCTGGAGGCCATCGACCGCGGCAATATGCATGAGCTCAAAGGCGAACTTGGCGATCTCCTCCTTCATATCGCCCTCCATTCTGTCATGGCAGAAGAACGAAAAGCATTTACCATCAATGATGTCCTCCGGTCACTATCCGAAAAACTCATCCGACGTCATCCTCACGTGTTCGGCTCCGTCAGCGTTCGCTCCGCCGGCGAGGTAAAGGCCAATTGGGAGAAATTGAAACTAAAGGAAGGGCGCACATCAGTACTGGAAGGTGTTCCTCGGAAGCTCCCTGCCCTGTTGAAGGCAAGACGGCTCCAGGAAAAAGCTTCCAAAGTTGGATTTGATTGGAAAAGGAAGAAAGATGTTTGGAAAAAGGTCGAGGAGGAACTGGCAGAATTCAGGGCCGCGGAACGGAAGAGATCGAAGCGCGCAATGGTGGAAGAATTCGGTGACGTACTGTTTTCCCTTGTCAATTATTCCCGCTTCATCAATATCCACCCCGAGCTGGCCTTAACCCGAACAACACAAAAATTCATCAGGCGATTTCAACACTTGGAACGAGAGCTAAACAAACGGGGAATCGCGATTCCGGATGCCGGGCTTCCCCTGATGGACGAGTTGTGGACCCAAGGAAAGACCAATCAGCGGTGATCGGCTCCCTCTCCTGCCTCACTTTTTTGGCTCCTTCTCGTCAGAAGCACCATGGAAGAGGTCGTAGGCTTCTATGATGTCTCTGACCAACCGGTGACGAACAACATCGTTCTTCGTCAGGTACGCAAACGCGACCCCCTGGACTTTCTGAAGCACCTCCTGGATTTGCACAAGCCCTGATGTCGTTTTCTGCGGAAGGTCGATTTGAGTGATATCTCCGGTGACGATCGCACGGGAGTTGGCCCCGAGCCGCGTCAGGAACATTTTCATCTGAATGGCCGTCGCGTTCTGCGCCTCATCGAGAATGACGAACGCATTATGCAGCGTCCGCCCCCGCATGTACGCAAGGGGAACAATTTCGATAATGCGCTTCTCCATGTAACTCTTCAGTTTGTCCGCTGTGAGCATATCGTCGAGAGCGTCATAGAGGGGCCGCAGGTACGGATCGACTTTCTCGCGCAGGTCTCCGGGGAGGAACCCGAGACTCTCTCCGGCCTCGACTGCCGGCCGGGCCAGGACAATTTTTGTAACGTCTCTGTTCTTCAGCGAAGCCACCGCCATGGCCACCGCGAGATAGGTCTTTCCCGTCCCTGCCGGTCCGATTCCAAACACAATATCATGTTTCCGGATTTGCTGAATATAGGATCGTTGGCCGGGAGTTCGCGGGCGGATGATTCCTACCCTGGTATACAGGAGAGCTTGTTCGGCATCCTCCGGAGATTCGGGCGGAACGACCTCGTGGCCCGACCCGTTCACCGATACGAGATCAATCACCGTGTCGACGTCGTTGGGTGACAAATTCCCGTTCTTCGTGAGGATGTAGATGAGTTCCTTGAAAATCTTTTCCAGCCGGCCGACTTCTTCCCGGCCACCGCGGAGGACAATCTGCTCTCCTCGGACGGTGACCGTTGCGTCGAATCGGTCTTCGATTAACTGAAGATGGGCATCATGATACCCGAGAAGCTGCATCGAATCAACGCCACGCAACTCAAGTTTTCGTTCTATCAAACCCTTTGGACCTCCTGCAAAAAGAAGAAACGCCCACCCCGCAGTATTGCGGTGGAGGGCGTTTCCAGTAAAAACGTTGTGTTCACTCGGTCGTACGTTGGATACTACTCCTGCCGCGACCTTACTTGTTTCTCCAATAAGCCCGCTCGGCCGACTTTTCTTCACTCGTCAGTGGCGCTTTGGACGGAATCTTCAGCACCCATCCCGGCTCAATCACGTCGGCGTTCTTGATCAGGTTTCTGTTCCCCTGGTATATTTTCGGCCAGAGAAACGCGTTGTCGTAAATGCCCTTTTTCTTGGCGATGTTCCACAAGCAGTCGCGGTCCTTGGCCCATGTGCCGACAGTGTACGTCTGCATGCCCATTCCTGACTCGGAATACTGTTTCAGCGTATTCTTCAACGCGTCGAGGCGCCTCTGATAGTCGGCAAGCTGGTCGTAGTATTTTGGGAGCGCCGAGAGCTTGCTCTTCTTGGCGTCCGCGATCCATTTCTGAACCTCGTCGAGCTCCGCGCGGCGGTTCCAGAGATCCTGGTTGGAAAGCCGGGACAGCTCGTTGAGTTTATCATCGATCTGCCTCAGCATGCTCTCGTAGGCCTGAACATCTGCGGCAGTTGCACCGACCATCGCCAGTAATTCTTCTTCGCATTTTGCGATGGCAGCGGCTTTTTCCGCATCCTGGTTCTTGAAAGCCTGCACTTCGGAACGCAGGGCAGTCAATTTCGCCTGGGCATCATTGCGCTTCGTTGTCCACTCGTTCATCTGCTTCTGCCATTCTTCTTTGGCAACTTCCTGAGCGAAAACTCCGGCACTCAACAGCATCGCCAGGAGTGACGCAAAACCGATTCTCATCACTATCTTCATTGTCTGTTCTCCTTGAGAGCTGTTGAATTACATTCCTTTGAGTCGCTGCTCGACGACCACCTTATCTTCGTTGCACTTATTGAGCCGGGCATCTTTTTCTGCAATAGAGCGTTGGAGGGATGCCTTTTCAGACTCGAGGTTACGAACCTCGTTCTCAATCGAGGCAACTTCAGCTTTGAGGGCTTCCAGCTGCCGGAGCTCATCTTCGCTTGCATTGCTCGAGCAACCCGCCGCAAAGAGACCTGCCATCAGCACGGCCCCAATCATCAGCGTCATCGACTTCTTCATTGATAATTCTCCTCGGAATTTAGGATAAGAGTAGCGTATTCTGGGTCGAAGGAACTTTCTCATGATACGAATTTGATGGCTGAATGTCAAGGATTTCAGCATTTGTATTGATTTTTGTCACATCAGGGAAACGCCATCAAAGAAGGCCGCGCTCTGCCAAACTGGCAAAACGATTCCCCGCAATAACCACATGATCGTGGACGGGGATTCCAAGAATTTTTCCAGCCTCAACAAGCTGGCGTGTAATAGCGAGGTCTTCATGGCTTGGTTCGGGATTTCCGCTCGGATGATTGTGTAAAAAAAGGACGCTCGCCGCCCGGTGTTTGATGGCCTCGGCAAAGCACTCCCGGGGATGAACAAGGGAAGCATTCAGTGTACCGCTCGAGACCTTGACGTCGCGCAGCAGTTGGTTCGACGACGAAAGTAAAAGCGCCCAGAATTCTTCATGATGCAAATCCCTGAGCCGCGGCCCATACAGCGCGACGACGTCTTCCGGACTGCGAAACACGGGCTGTTCTGTTTCGCTTGCCGATTCGTACCGGCGGATGAGTTCAAACACGGCCGCGATGGTCGCCGCCCTCGCTCTGCCCAATCCCCAAGCCTCCAGATCAGAAACCGTCATTCTCCCGATCTGGCGCAGATTTGAACAGCTGCTGAGAAGTTTCTTGGCAAGGTCCAATGCCGTAACCCCCCGCGAACCAACGCGCAGGAGAATCGCAAGAAGCTCCGCTTCACTCAGGAATTCCGGCCCGGAGCGAGCGAGCTTCTCTCGCGGTCGTTCCGCCTCCGGCCACTCTTTGATGGACGTGTGATAGAATGATGGTTCAAATACCGAACGATCCCCCCGTTTCATGGATCCCCCTATCGCGTAGTGTGTGGTGTGAGTTCGTCTTCCGGCTCCAGAAGATCAATTTCGTCGATCTTCCGGATTGACCGGTTTTGATACTGGAAGAGCGTGAGAAACGTGTTGACACGACGTGTATCGATTGAAAACGAGGTGTGCCACCCGCGAACACGCCGGATGCCGGTCATCGCGGCAGCAATATCGTTCCGCGTGCCCGTGCCCCGGGCGATCAGTTCCATTAGGAGTTTCATAGCATCATATCCATACAAGGCGTTCACGGACGGCCTGCGCGAAAACAACTTCTGAAACCGGGCGGCGAATGCACGGTAGTCCGGATCAGACTCATTGACGGCGGTATCGTACGAGTAGACAACTTCGTTCGCATACTCCCGGTTCATATCAAGGACTGCCAAATCGTTCCATTCCCCCGTACCCAGGAGTTTTGTCTGAAAATTAAAATACCGGAGCTGCGACGTGACGATGCCGATCTCATCCGCGCTTGCGATTGGCAGGAACATTGCGTCAACATTGACGACGGGCAAACCGAGACTATCATAGTTGATCAGAGCGCGTTCGGTCGGAATGCGTAACGAATCGGTCAGTTGCTTGCCTTCGGGGCCCAGGAGGTCTTCTACCCGCACCGATGCCCCCCACTCCATCAGCGAATCGAGGACATGCGCTTCAACTCCCGCCATAAGCAGAGACTTGATGTGATCATACTTTAACGAAGTTGCAAAGTTAATAACCGTCGGCTCCGACTTATCAAGCGCGCGCCGGCGCATGGTCGATAACTGCATGCGCAGGTCGGTTGCTCCGCGCTGATACCACTGCTGATCGATGATTTCTCCCCCCAACCGCGCCACTTCATCGACAAACGCATCGGCCATTGATTTCGGAATCTGCTCGACCGGGGACAACACGGCGAACCGCCGGTCCCCCCGCTCAAATGCATAACGTGCCATGGCCCGACCGCGCGTATCCAGATCGGCATTCAGCTGGAACACATACGGACCAATGGACGCGATGCCATTGGCCGTCGCCGTTGGCGTCAGGACCGGTACTCCCCGCGCGTTGGCGATCCCTGCCCCCGCGAAAGCCTCGTTACTGAATATCGGGCCGATGATCGCAACCACTCCCTCGTCGGAACACAGTTCCGTCATCACGCGGGCGGTCACACCAGGATCACGTTCAGAATCTCTCACCTCCAAGTTGATTTTCGGGAGGTAGACCTGATTGTATTCCTCGGCCGCCAACTTGATGCCATCATAGATTTCGACCCCGACCTCCCTTTGCGCGGCCTGCGCTGATTTCATCATCAGCGGAAGGACGACACCTACTTTGAGAACACCACTTCCCTGAACCCTTCGCAAGAGTTCCACAGCACGGTCGACATGAGGGATCTCGGGAGGAAGCGCTGCCACAGGCAGCAAGATCTCCTGGGCCGTCTTGATGTCACCGGAGCGATAGAGCCTCTCCGCCAATCGCACGGAGAGAAGGACGTGAAGATTTTGCGGCAGATCATTCCCGAGAAGCAACTGCAGATCCGCAATAGTGAGAACTTCACCGGCCAGATCGTCCAGCAGGCGTTCGGAACGCGTAAGAACCAAAGCATCTCCGGAAAGCCGATGCGCGATAATCAACTCTTCCGCAGCGTCATCAGAACGGAGCATCCGAAAGAAGTTCAACCCCAACGTGTAGTGCGCATCGGAGATGTACCCGGATTCCGGATGGAGATCAATGTAGTTTTTAAGGACGCGAACCGATTCACGGTAATTTCCCAATCGGTAATAGGCCTTCCCTCCCATGATGTACGCCCCCGTCGTCCTGTGGTTAAACGGGAACTCGCGAATACACCGCATGAACAAGCCCGCAGCGCTGTCAAAACGCTCCGCCGTGAAATTCCGCATTGCGTCCACAAAGATCTTCTCGACGTCAGGCCTGAATGAAAGACTGTCCTGACGCGTGGGTTGAGCCCGGACTTCGGAATGCGCCGGAAGAATCACGTGGAGCACAAGAAGAAAGCTGGCGAGTCGTACCGCAGGGGACTTCATGAAGGACATCAGGATTGTTGCTTTCCGGTCCGGTCCAACTGCTGTTTTCCGCGGAGTGCTTTCACATTGCGGGGTTCCAGCGCCAGGGCCCGTTCAAAGCACTCAAACGCCGTCTCAATATCCCCCCGGTAGAGATACAGAAAACCGACGTTCGCAATGGCATCAGTGAGATGGGGATTCAATTCGAGGGCCTTCCGCAAGTACTCTTCTGCCTCATCGTACCGTTCCATGGAAAGGAGAACCTCTCCGCACATTTGCCATCCGTTCGGCTCGTTCGGATCCATTTCGATGGCGGAGACAAATTCCTCATAAGCGGAATTCCATTCCCGCAGCCGGGAAAACCCCACCCCCAGCAGGTAATGGGCGATCCAGCTATAAGGATCGTTAACAATGGCATGCTTCAGCACACTGATCGATTCCGTCACCGCTCCCCTTCTGAGGAGCAATTCGCCGAGGGATTCATTGATCTTCGGAAAGTGCGGATCAATTTTCTTCGTTCTGCGGAAATGTGTTTCCGCAAGCCGCAAATTCCCTTTGTAGAAATATGAGAGGGCAATATTGAACTGCAAATGGGATCGGAGGGTTTGCGAGAGGTGACGTTCGTGGAGGAGCAACCGTTTATAGTATGTCAGGGCTCGGTTATACTCCCCAATCTTTTGGTACAGGCTCCCCAGGAGAAACACGATTTTGTTCGGGTCACTGCTGGATTCCACGGCCTTCTGCAGCACCCGTTCTGCTGCATCGTACTGCTTCAACTCGGTGTAGACGTGGGAAAGTTCCACCCAGGCCGCTTCAAGCGAAGGTGAAAGGAGTGTGAGCCGGTGATACACCTGGGACGCATGGAGGTACTTTCGTTCGTCGACGTACGAACGTGCCTGCTCCAACATCTGCGCGAGGGTTATTTCGTCAACCATACCGGAGGAAGATAGCAACTGGGCTAGTGAATTGCAATTCAGAAATCCCGTTTGAGCGACCGGTACCCGACGATGAGACCGAAGGTCGAAAGGAACACAGAGATCGCGCCAAGGACCAGAGCCGGGGATATCATCCTCCCGGGCGGGAAAAAGCGGCGGTAGAAAATCGCTTCAAAGTGACCTGTGATCGGAATGGCAATGACGGCCACCGACATAATAAGATAGACGAGAGTAATCAAGAACGTGAGCGTGGCCCCCTGTGAGGAGGCGATCCTGATGGGGTTTTTCTCCTGAAAATTGGCAAAGTACCCCCCGAGGCCGATGTTGAGCGCTGCCATGGTCAGCGAAAGCATAACAGCATTGTACAACCCAAACCAGAGCAAAACGCGGTTGGTGGGCGTCAGCCGGACAAATTGAATGTTGGAAAACCAGAACACCACTATGGCAAGGATCGCCACAATCAGGAAGCCCATGAGAAACTTTGTCGCATAATACTTTCCAAGATTCATGGGCATGCTCCGGATTGCCCAGAACGACCTCCCCTCGAGACTTGTCAGTGGAAAAACGAACCGCAACGACAACGAAGAGGCAAGAAATCCTCCGAAGGCAAAAAGGACAAGGTACGTCAGTGCCGGAAGGTCAGGAACACGCAAAATAAAGTTCAGTCCGCGAATACTGCTGACAAAAACAGTAATCAGAACGATCATGACTCCAAGATGGATCCATTGGCTTGGTTCCCGAAAGAACGTGAAGTACTCCTTCTTCAGGAGAGATTCGATTTGTGCCGGAAGGATCGATTTCTTGCGAAAATCAAAAAACCTGACTGAATCCTTTTTTTGTGGAATGTTCGATTCGGCCTGAACCTGGAACGTTATGAGCCAACTCTGGTAATAGAACCGATGGGCCACCAACAGCACCGCGACAACCATCGCCGCCGTTACCAAGACGAGCAGCAGCGCCATGGGGAGACCCCTTTCCACCTCTCCTCTCGAAAGAAAGAAGAGAAACTCCGCTAACCAGTGATTGGGGAGAAATTGCGCGAAAAACGGATCAAGTTTGGAAAGATTGATATCCACATTGGGATAATAGCGGGCCGTTTCTTCAATCAGGAGGATCGGATTGGAAAACTTAAAGAACAGGTAGACCATCAAAAGATACAACCCGCTCAGCAGGGTCATCACTCTCCGGAAGCCGATCCGCCCGGCGATTTTCATCAGGCCCATGAGAATCAGGACTGCGATGCAGGCAGAGAGCAGCATGAACGGAATGAGGAGGAACACCATGATGCCGGTCATAACGTACCACGGGTATCCGAAATAAGCCCCATACCCCAGAAGAACCATAAACGCGACGAGGAAGAGCGTAGTGGAGCTGTAGAGAAAATTGTCCAGGAATTTCAGAGTGAAGATCGTAGGATATGCGACGGGCTTTGTGAGGAGATACGCCACCTCCGGCGACCGGTAGAGGGTTGCGTACGACACAATGATGTTTCCGAGGTTCACGGAAACAAAAAACACGAATAGCATCATCGAAATAAAGCGATGGAACAGGAAGAGCCCGATCTTCGGCTGCTCCAGAACATAGCGGGTGATTTCGTTGGCGAGGTAATACGCTCCCACAGCAAAGCCCCCGAAGACGAGGAGCGATCCGATCCCCCGCACGACTGATACAAACCTTAAATCGAAGGTCGTTTTGAGAAACGAGACAACCTTGTAGTACAGGATATGAACGAAGACAGGATTGGTCACTTGGTGAGCTCGAGGAACACCGATTCGAATTTTCCGTCGTACTCCCGCTTGTAGGCCTGAAGCCGTTCCTGCGTGTCGGCAAAAATGAGCCTTCCGTCCTTGATGATTCCAATGCGGTCGCACAGCTCTTCCGCCACCTGGAGGCTGTGAGTCGACATGAAAATAGCAACTCCCTCGCGGGACTTTTTCTTCAAGGTGTCCAGAACGATTCTGGCGCTCCGCGGATCCAGCCCCACCATGGGCTCGTCAACTACGATGGCCTTGGGCTGATGAAGAAGCCCGGCAACAATCGTTATCCGTTGACGCATCCCCTGCGAATAATCCTCCGTCCGCTTGTCCACCCAATCTCCGATTTCAAAATGCTCAATCAGCATCTCTATCTGCTCTTTGAGAAACTGTTTTGATAATTTAAACAACCCACCGACAAAATAGAGAAACTCTCTGCCTGTCAGCTTGTCGTAGAGAAACGGCTGGTCCGGAATGTAGGCCAGGGATTGCTTTGCCTGGATGGGGTGTGTCGCGGAATCATATCCGTTAATCAGAATACTTCCGCTGGTTGGCGTAAACAGGCCCGCGATCATTTTGATCGTTGTTGTCTTCCCCGCGCCGTTCGGGCCGAGGAATCCAAAGAGCTCTCCGGGCTGAACGGTCAGAGAGAGATTATCAACCGCGACGAAGGAACCGAATGTTTTGGTGACGTTTTGGAGTTGAATCAAGGGGAGAGTTCGTTATTAGTTACTTGTTATTAGGGATGGTCCTCAGAAGCGTGGAAAAAGGTAACCTTCATCCCGGAAGAAACTCGGCGGAAGGTTACCATTTGAACAGCGCGAGATGCCCCATCATTCCCATTCAATCGTCGCGGGCGGCTTGGAGCTGATGTCATACACGACCCGGTTGACGCCGCGCAATTCGTTGATAATCCGGTTCGAAGTTCTCGCCAGCAAATCCGGAGGTAGCCGCGCCCAATCTGCCGTCATCCCGTCCACACTCGTCACTGCCCGCAGCGCGATCGTGGATTCATACGTGCGCCCGTCACCCATCACGCCAACTGATCGCACCGGCAAGAGCGCTGCAAACGCCTGCCAGATGTCGTTGTAAACTCCTTCGTTCCGGATCTCCTCGATAAAGATCGCGTCGGCTTCACGCGCAATCTCAAGCTTTTCCCTTGTTATTTCCCCGAGAACACGGACGGCCAACCCGGGACCCGGGAATGGATGGCGGTCCAAAAGCTCGCCCGGTAGTCCGAGTTGTCTCCCCGCTTCCCTTACTTCATCCTTAAATAACTCCCGAAAAGGCTCAATCAATTTGAAATTCATCTTTTCCGGCAATCCCCCAACATTATGGTGTGTCTTAATCGTAACGGAAGGGCCCTTGAACGAAACCGATTCAATGACATCGGGATACAATGTCCCCTGTGCAAGAAATTCAAACTTGCCTTTATGCTTTCCTTTGGATTCCTCTTCAATACTCCGCGCATGCTGCTCAAACACATCGATAAAGGCTTTGCCAATGATCTTGCGCTTCTCTTCCGGATCCGCAACACCGCGCAATCGAGTCAGAAACTCTTCCGTGGCATCGACATACGTCAAGTCGATCCGGAATGTTTTGCGAAACGTTTCCACCACCGCCTCGCTCTCACCCTTGCGCATGAGCCCGTTATTGATGTGAATGCAATGCAAACGGTCCCCAATCGCCTTGTGAATCAGCACGGCTGTCACGGAAGAATCCACCCCCCCGCTCAAGGCACAGAGGACTCTCGCATTCCCCACTTTGGTTTTTATTGCCTCAATCGCCTGTTCGACAAACTTCGCAGGTGTCCAGTTTGCCTTCAACCCGCACACATTGAACACGAAATTGCCGAGTATTTTTTTACCATCAGGGGTGTGAACTACTTCGGGGTGGAATTGCACACCATAAATCTTTCTCGCCGCATCCCGGATGGCGCAAATTGGCGCGTTGGAAGTGTGGGCAATCGGCTCGAATCCGGGCGGGAGTTTGCTTAGTGCGTCTCCGTGACTCATCCAAACCATCGTGGAACCGTCCAGACCGGCAAACAAGTCCTCCTTGCGGTCAACAATCAGGTTGGCTTTTCCAAACTCACGGCGGGCCGAAGGATCCACTTTACCGCCAAGCTGGTAGGCAATAACCTGAAGACCATAACAAATACCGAGCACCGGGATTCCGAGAGAAAACAACTCTTTGGCGGGGTGCGGAGCGCCCTCGTCGTACACACTGTGCGGGCTGCCCGACAGGACGATCCCCGAAGGTTTACGCTCGCGGATTTGTTCGGCGGAATAGAGGAACGGTTGGATTTCAGAATAGACGCCCAGCTCTCTGATCCGCCGGGCAATAAGTTGCGTGTACTGACCCCCAAAATCGAGAACTAATACGAATTCGTTTTCTTGCATGCACTAAATATAGAAAAAGTTGGCTTGATTCCCAAGATGGATTGTACCTTTGGAAAGTAGTTATGCGGACAGGCTTGCCCGGGGAGAAGATAGAGCAAAAAATCTTCGTATCACCGATGTTTGGTTTGATCAAATCACGATCCTTCGGGACTTTTGGAAGTGACACTAGTTTCTATACTGCAGGACGATGCGAATTTCCTCGCGCTGATCCCGGAGCTTCACGTTTGTCGTTTTTGCTGCTTCATCATACCACCAACCCTCCGATGCTGTCTCTGCACTACCGGGCTGAATCCGCTTGATCGTGTTCTTGCCGACTGTGACCCCGGCCGGCCGTTTGACGGTTTTCCCATCCTGAGGAGCAACAAGACGTACGACGATACTTCTCGGATCCGGTTTATAAGCCCCGGCAACCCTCGAAAACAGGATTGATTGATCCGAGCCTTTGAAGTCCTGACGAATTGTTCTTTTATAGAACACGTTCTTGAGAAACTCGAAGGAATACCCGTCATCTTCGTAATACGTGCTCTCCGATTTACCCGAGGGAAATATCGTGAAGGTAAGAGGATCGATCGCCTTTTCCCCGACGTACTGCATCACAGGCTGGCTAGGGATTACTGCTCCCGCCCGGGCGAAAAATGGAATCCTGTCGATTGGAGCGGGAACTGTGATGCTCTGGTTTCCGTCGTACTTTGAACCCGTCCAATAGTCGAACCAGATTCCTTCAGGAAGTCGCAGAGAGCGGGCCTTCTCACCCTCCCAGAGAACAGGGGCCACGAGCACATCGGGACCAAACATGAACTCTGAAGCCGCGTTCTGCACGCTTGCCTCTCTCGCTGCGATTTCGGGATCACCGGGAAATTGGAAGATCAGCGGCCTGAGAGGCGGAATTCCCGTTTCCGATCCAATCCGCATTTGATTATAGATAAACGGCAACAAACGGTATCGAAGCTCGATGGTTTGCCGGTTGATTCGCTCGAACTCAGTGCCATATTCCCAGGGTTCCTTGTTTGCCGCGTCAATCACGGAATGTCCGCGCATGAGAGGCATGAACACCCCCAGCTGCAGCCATCGGGCAAACAACTCGCCCGAGGGATTCCCGAAGAATCCTCCGATATCGGGACCGACAAACGGTTGACCCGAAATGCTCAGGTTCAGACACATCGGGACTGACATTTGCAGGTGCTCCCAGGAAGCAATGTTGTCACCCGTCCAGGCGGCGGAATACCGATGGCCGCCTGCAAAAGAGGCGCGCGTCAAGACAAACGGCCGCTCGCCGGGGACCTGTTTCAGGGCTCCTTCGTATGTTGCCTGCGTCATTTGCATGCCGTACAAATTGTGGTTCTTCTCCTGTGAAGTCCGTCTCCCATCGTCAAAGTTAATGACCTCGTCAGGGATCGTTTTCGTGGGTTCATTAAAGACCGCTGGCTCGTTCATGTCGTTCCACCATCCGCGGATCCCTATGTCCGACAACAGCTTCAACTGGTTACTCCACCATGATCGTGCACGAAGGCTGGAGAAATCCGGAAACGCGCATGCTCCGGGCCATACGTTTCCGATGTAGACACTTCCGTCCGGGTTCTTCAGAAAGTGATCCCCTGCGAGACCCGATTGATATGCATGGTAATCCGGATCTTTCTTGATCCCCGGGTCAAGAATGACAGCGACCTTGAATCCCTGCGCCCCGAGGTCACGGACAAGTTTTTCCGGATCAGGGAATCTCTGGTTGTCCCATGTGAAGATCCGGTACCCGTCCATGTAGTGGATGTCCAGATACAAAACGTCAGCCGGTATGTTCCGTTTGCGGAAGTTGTCCGCTATTTCTCTCACCCGGCTTTCCGGAAAGTAGCTCCACCGACATTGTTGATAGCCGAGGGACCAGAGCGGCGGAAGCGGCATCCGCCCGACCAGTTCAGTGAATCTTTCAAGCACAGACTCCGGAGTCGGACCGAAGAAGAAATAGTAGTTCAATTCTCCGCCTTCTGCGCCAAAAGAATACAGGCGCGCGGAGGCCTTCCCCATATCAAAGGAACTCCGATACGGATTGTCAAAGAATATCCCGTGCGTCCTTCCATTCCGAATTGCATAGAAAAAAGGGATCGATTCATAGAGGGGATCGGTATCAGCCCTGTAGGCGGGGATATCCGAATTCCACATGGTCATATGCGACCACTTCTTGTTCAACCTTCCCGCTTTTTCTCCAAATCCGAAATATTGTTCTTCAAACGGCATCACTTTCCAGACCCGGATTTCCGATTTGTCCCAAGCCATCCCTTTCGCGGGGTCGTCTTCGTTGATGACTCTCCCGTCGTTGTCGAGGAATTGCATTCGAAGAGGGTGTTTCCGGACGATGACTGTTCCCTTGCCCGTTTTGATTTCGACCAGTTCGGCAGCGTCGGTGACTTTTGGGGGCTTGGCCGGCGACAACGTCCGGATAACAGCTGGAGAACTATGATCGAGAAAATGACCTGTTGGAGCCAGGCGAACCCGGACGACATCTTCTTGAAGGACCTCGACCAGCACACGCGCCGCGCCTGATGACACTATGATGGAATTGCCGGCCACAAAAATTGAATCGAGGTTCCCGATGGATTTCCATTGGGCGGAAAGAAGGGAGCAGGACGCAACGAGGAGAAGGAGAATGCGCTTCATGAGGTTCCTTGGGGAAGAACAGCGGTGGCAATCGCGAAAAATCAGGTCTTCCTGCTCATGGTTTGAGTGCGTACTTCGAGCATGATTTCTTCAACAAACCTTCGACGTTCATTCTCGTTTCGAATATTCAAGAGATACCTTCGCTTCTCCTCAAGAAAGAGGCGGAGGTCGGTTTGAGCGTTAGGCCAGAGTTCGTTTTTCAACCAATCAAATGTCACCAATGCAGACATTTTCAGTCCTTTCAAGAATTTCATTGTCAAATTCGGATTTTTTGCGTGTGGAATCAACTTGGATTGGCTCCAGACCAAGCTATCGAAAGTGTCGTTTTGGGGGGAATTGGTGAAGTCTGAAGAGTACACAGAAAGGAACGGATAGAGCCAATTGGTCAAATTTTCGCCATTTTTCGCAATGGCACAGGGATTGACGCATTGGGGCGTGTCCCATTTCTATTATAGTAGAGGCCAGTCATGAAACGTCTTTTCATGTTGTTTGGAATCCTGACATTTCTCCCGCTTATCAATTCATCTGAAACCTCGTTGAGGGCCCATGGCCAGTCCATTGCGACAGGCGTGCGGTTTGGGCATGCCGGCTATTTCTACAGCTCGCTGCGGCCGTACGGAGAGTGGATAGAACTTGAGACTGGCTTCTACGGCTGGCGACCGGTCCGCGTCCGCGCAGGCTGGAGGCCCTACATGAACGGCCGGTGGGCCTGGACGGATAATGGTTGGTATTGGATGTCGCATGAGCCGTTCGGCTGGGCCGTGTTCCACTACGGCCGTTGGTATAACGACGAGTACTATGGATGGATCTGGATTCCCGACGACGTGTGGGGGCCGGCTTGGGTCGAATGGAGATCCAACGATGACTATATCGGATGGGCTCCCCTGCCTCCGTATGCGAGCTTCAGCATTTCGATCGGAATCAGGTACACAACCCGGTGGTACGCTCCATCGAACTATTGGAGCTTCGTCCGCTACGGCCATTTCGGCGCCACGCGGATTGACGGCTACGTTGTGGATGAGGGCCATGCCCGCCGACTGATCAGAACCACACGCGGAGAGGTCCGCTACGAAGTCGACCGCGATCGGATCATTAACCGGGGCATCGACCGTGACATCATCGAGCGGCGCGGAAACACGCGCATTGTAAGAACGGAGATTACCGAGACCAGGAACAGAGAGGAACGGATGGTTCAGGACGGTACAAGGGAACGGATTGAAGTATTTCGTCCGTCACGGACCGACTTCGAACGTACCGAAGATCGCATCGAGGCACGACGGCTTGATCGGCGCAGCACATTGAACATCGACCGCATTGATCGCAGCCGCAGCAATGATCAAAGCGAGCGAAGCGCTTTCGAACAACGCCGATCGTCTCATGAGAACCGCGGAACCGAAGAACGACGGTCCGTTCAGCCCCAGGAGCAGCGCCGCCAGGAATCACCTTCGGACAATAGAACCCGACAGGAGCGCCAGCCTTCACCGGAGCGCCGTGAACGATCGGGAGAATTCCGCCGAGTTCAACCTGAGCGACCTTCCGTCGAGAGAAAGAACGAATCTCAACCGGAGCGCCGTCAACCCGCAGTCAAATCGGAACCACGCAGGGAAAGTTCACCGCAGCAACGACAGGGATCGAGAAGCGGTGGGAATAAGCGCGGGAGAGATCAGTAGCATTACCGATTTTCAATTTTCAATTGCCAATTGGAAATTGAAAATCCTCCATTGACCATCCTCAGACTGGCCGTCGGTTGCACTGGGATCGCAGCCGGCGGCCTCTTGCCTTGATAGAGCATGGTGAAGAGTGAAGCGTGAAGAGTGAAGCGTGAAGAGTAAAGAGTGAAGAGTAAAGAGTGAAGAGTAAAGAGTGAAGAGTAAAG
>JBBDYD010000153.1:0-16161 GCA_040901865.1 Bacteroidota bacterium
GCTTTCCAACCTACGTTACTCCCAATCAAACGCCACCTCTTCCCCCCCCAGCCTCCACCTCCTCGGAACCGCATTTTCCATCCAGTCCAACGGTTCTCCAACCGGCAAACCCTGCGAAGCAAGCGCAAAGCATTCTTTGATCACCGCCTTTTGGTCCGGGCCTATCGCGTTGGGTTGAGCTGAGATAAAAAGAGGTGTCCCACTCCTGGCTACCAGCCGCATCCATTGGCTGTTCTTTTCCCAGGGCACTTTGTCTGTCACTCCCACACAATCCGGATCAGCTGCGTAGAATATTCCGTGATGTATGCCCCTGAATGCCAGCGTGTTCACACCCATCTTGCGTGTTTGCGCCCAATCAATCCCCGACGTGTCGTCGCCGATGCGATTCAGCTCGAAGATCCCTGCGGAGAGATGAGCAAACGTATCACAGGCAATGATATACGTATCACCTGCTGCTTCGCGGATCGCACGATAGAGGTCCAGCACGATCTCTGCGTTTGTTCTGGAATTGTCATTCAGGCGCCAGCCCGGTGACGTTACTGTCCCCTCCCTGATCATTTCAGAGCCCCATTTTCCAAGAAGGTCAAAGGTGGTGAAATCAAACTTCACGAGTTCATACCCCCATCTATTATAGACCTTGAAGAGATTCGAAATCCGTTCCAGATTTTCCGGGATCGTGGAGTCCAACACCGGTCTTTGTGGATCCCTGCCTTTCAGTGTGAAGGAAGCAGGGTCGTCATGACTTGCGCAGAGCGGCCGCGTCCAGATGCCGGGCCGCATTCCGGCTTCCCTGATACGTTCGGCAACCCTGCTCATGTCTCCAAATTTTGCATTGGGGACGTCCAACCGGCTCCCCCAGGAGGTATCCTCGGGCAATCGCGGGGACGTCTCGAACCAGCCTGCATCAATGACAGAGAACGGACGATTCCTCAGCCCCTCCGCCATCGGCGCCATCAATCTGGTATGCTCGAGGATCAGGCCTGCCGATGTGTTCCCGTAGGCAAAATACCAATCGTTGATTCCGTACACCGGCTTCACAGGCATACGTGCATGATCGCACATCATTCGCATGAACCTCCGGGCAGTCTGGAAAGGAGATTCATCCAAACCACCCGTTACCGCAATAACCTCTGCAGCGCGCAGTTTTCTGCCGCCCAATTGAACGCCAACCCCACCGGAGCGTGTGTCCATCGTTAAGCTCAACCAGTCCCTGCCAACATGCCAATAACAGAAGGAGTTCGTCCCCGTTTTTACCCCAACACCAGATGTACGGCGCCCGTTGAATTCCATAAAATACCAGGGCAGTTGTTCGGATTCAGAAGATATGTGCCAGCAGACATCACCGCACGTTCGCTCCCAGTGGTCATTCAGGATCAGGGAATCACCACCGCGTTCCTGTCTCCAGCGAAGCGTAACTGATGTGAGACTTGATTGCGGACATTCGATCTCTATCACAATGTTCTCACCCTGAACAATCAGTGCTACGGCAAGATCGTTGTACTTCCAGGACCCTCCTTTTCCCATCAACGTGACACGTTGATCGGCAAGGACCGCAATTACGCCATCAGGAAAATTCATCATTGCCTCAATTGCCTGGATTGTTCATTCAGAAAAACAACGACTAAATTGGATTGATTGCAATGAGTTTTGCGAAATGATTCACCTATGAAACGAGGCTCAGAAGGTTTCACAGAGAGACACCGAGGAAGAAAAGAGAGTTCCACAGAGAAGGCACGTTTCAATATGTGAAATGCTTTTCCTGAAACTGAGAATTCAGACAGTCTTGCTTTCGAGGCGAATCAAGACTATTATATCTGAGGGTTGGGCTTCTGGTCCGCAACATTTTCTGGCACTACCGTTCTGAGCGCAAATGCAACCCTCGATCAATGTCGGCATCATCGGGTGCGGTGAAACGGGACGAATCCATGCCCGTTGCATCAAGGAATTAGGAACAGCTGCCATCCGGGGTTTGTGCGATGTTGATGAAACCCGCGCACGGAGCCTTCAGCCATTCTCTCCTGACGCCTACGTTTGCACCATCCCCGAGCAGATCCTGCGCGATGATTCCATCGATGCGGTCTACGTGTGTACGCACAACGATAGCCACGCACAATTGGGCATGGCGGCTGCCAGAGCAGGCAAACACGTGCTGATGGAAAAGCCGGTTGCGATGTCCCTGCGGGAATGCGACGACCTTCTCAGCACCGTCGAGAGATCGGGTGTCCGTTTCATGACCGCGTTCAAACTCCGATTCTACCCCTCCGTGCAAAGAGTGCGCGAGTTCATTCCGTCCCCCCATCTCTGTATCGCCCAAATGAGCGACGAGCGCTGGCCCGACTCCTTCTGGGCGAATGATCCTGTGCAGGGCGGCGGCAATGTCCTGTCCCAGGGATGCCATGCGGCTGATATGCTGTGCCATCTTCTCGGAAACGAACCCGTGACCGTTTCTGCCGCAGGAGGAAACTACCATCACCCCGGCCTTGGCATCACAGATGCATTGGCAATGACGGTGACGTTCTCCAACGGGGCAGCCGGCAGCCTTGTGGTGGGTGATCTGGGACTGACGCCGCTTGTTTCGAAGCTCTCTTTTCAGGTAATGGATGGTACCCGTACCGCTCATTTGCATGACAGACTGAAACAAGTATCGTTATGGGATGGGAAACTGGAACAGCGTTTTACTGAATCAGAGGAACTCGGTTTCCTTGAGGAAAACAGGGAATTTCATCAAATCGTCAACGGGCATGGAGCACCCTCCGCGACGCTGCGCCACGGCATACGAGCAACGGTTCTTTTGCTGCGGGCCATCGAGTCGATGAGAACGGGCAGGCTCCAGTCCGCCCAACTGTGATGCGAAGAGCATCGACCACATGACCCTCCACACTCCGATCTCCGAACAACGACTCTGGCTTCTTCACCTTGCCCGCGTTGCCGGCGACAGGCATTTTGATCCGAAAACCGGACTCTGCCTCATTGTTCGGGATACCTGCTGGTACGCAACGAGCCTTTTGTTCGACGATTCCGCGGAAAGAAGGAAGTTGGGCAACAAACTCCTTCAGTCGCTCAAAAGCAATGACGGCACGCATACACCCGCCTCGATGCTCTCACTTCTTTACGGTATTCCGGACCGCCTCGACAAAGAAACGCAACAGGCCCTTTGGTCCGTTGTCCGCTCCGAACTTATCAACGCGGCCGGCACGGAATGGAAAGACGGGAACGTGAATCATCCGCTTGGCGCCTATTGCACGCTAGTCCTTGGCGGCGAGCTTCACAATGAATCCTGGGCGGTCGAATTAGGCCTGCGGCGCCTTCGGCGTTTCCAGCAGCGAAGCGGTGACCATCGATCCAAGACACTCCGACAGGCAGAAATGTCGGAATACAACAGCCTGACGTACACAGCACTTGATCTTACATTCCTCGCTCTCATCGCCGAGCATGCAAAAAACTCCGAAGCCAGGAGGCTCGCACTTTTCCTGGAAGCGGCTCTCTGGGTGAACGTCGCAATGCATTACCACGCTCCAAGCGGCCAATTCGCCGGGCCGCATTCTCGTTCATACTTTGAGGATTCGTTCGGAGGGTATTCCGCACTTCATTGTGCGCTCTTTGCTGCGTCGGGGAGGAAGTTTTTTCTTGATCCGGAACTCTCCGTCCGGTTCGATCATCCATCGGATCTTATCCAGAACGCCCTGACCGCCATTAGCCCGTATCATTTTCCGGAACGTGCGGCCACAATAGCGTGGGAAAAGCCCTTTCCCTATTCCTTCAAAATGACAACATATGGGGAAAGCTATCACGAAAACAGCAGAAGGGCTGATGATACGTTCGCGTTCGACGAGGAAGTCTATCCGGGTGGGTGGACCGATCTTACAACTTTTATGACTCAGGAGTATGCACTCGGCTCGGCTGCAACACCGTACGTGAATGCAGGACATGCCGACTCTGTCATGCTTCGCATCAAGCGATCCGCCCCGATCAAGTCGATTTCGGATTTCCGCTCTGCTTTCACCCGGGGTGTTTACAACGGCGCTCTTCCGGGTATTCCGAATTTCTGCCACACGACATCATCACAGGTGGACGCCAGCTACCTTACGGAAGAGGGACGCTGCGCAACCTTTCAACACGAGAACAGGCTGATCGTTTCTTACACTCCAAAACGCGCCGGACATAAGGGAATCGAGAGTTTCAGTACGGATTTCATATTCTCCTATGCGGCGCCATTTGAGATGATCATGGCGGATGGAAATCCGATCAATTCGTTCCCCGCAGAATTGAAAGCTGATGCCCGAATTTGTATCCGCGATGGCCGGACATACGTGCTGCTTATCCCTCTGGGCATTGTTCCGGCCGCCGGGACTTCGCCATTGCGGCTTTCGGTCGAGAAGGACTTCTTTGTGATTTCCGCGTTCAATTATAAGGGGCCTTCGAGGGATTTTACACGGAATGATGTGAACAGCTGGCGCTCGGGATTTTACCTGGAGGTGTGGACCCAAGACGAGTTCAGTGATTGGGCGGATTTTTTGGCTTACGCGGGGTCAGTCAGGATTGAAGAAACCGTTGAAGCAAACTTCCGAAGTGTCATTGCAAAGAGTAAAGATTCTGTGATGGAGTTTGTTCACGATCCGTATCGCGAGCATATCATCGCCAGAAAGTGGCGCGAAGTGGAGGAGAGTATCCCATCTCTGAGTGTTTCAGCGGGCGGTACATCGGATGGCCTTTTTTGTCCCAAAACGCTTTATGGAAGTGAAGGATTGAAACGGTGACGCTCAGCGCAATCACATTCAGACAATCCCTCGGCGGGTACGCGTTCATTGCCCCCTGGCTTATCGGATTCCTCGTCTTTACCGCCGGCCCGATGATCGCGTCTTTTGTGATAAGTCTTTATTCCTGGTCAATGCTCTCGCCGCCCACCTGGGTGGGATTTGAGAATTATCAGTCCATCCTGACCGAGGACCCCCTATTCCCTGTCAGTCTCTGGAACACCGGATTCTACGTGCTCCTTTCGGTCCCCCTCACGATTGCCGTCGGGCTTGCTCTCGCAATCCTTCTACATAACAATCTCCCGGGAATGAGCTTCTTCCGCATGGTGGTATTTCTCCCTTCGATCATGAATATCATTGCCGTTTCCGTCCTCTGGCTCTGGATTTTCAATCCGGAATTCGGCCTTTTGAATTCATTCCTCCGGTGGGTCGGGATCGAAGGCCCTCTCTGGCTGCAGAGTGAAACGTGGGCCAAGCCTTCCCTGGTTCTCATGTCTCTCTGGGGGGTGGGCGGAACCACGATCATTTTTCTCGCCGCGCTGCAAGGAATTCCGGCGGAACTCCACGAGGCAGCGGCACTCGACGGTGCAGGTCCCGCCCGGCGGTTCTTTCACATCACCATGCCGATGATCTCTCCGGCAATCTTTTTCAGTTCGATCATGGGAGTCATCGGAAGCTTCCAGGTTTTTGCGCAGGTGTTTGTTATGACCGGCGGAGCGCAATCGGGGAGTGAAGGTGGACCCAACAACGCGACACTTTTCCTCGTTCTCTATCTCTATAAAAAGGCGTTCCAGGAATTCCGGATGGGATATGCCTCAGCCCTTGCATGGATCCTTTTCTTCGTTATTCTCGCATTCACGGTTCTGCAGACGCGTTTGAGCAAGAGCCGGGTGTATTATGAGTCGAACAGGTGAAGAAGCCGCGATCATACGAAAATATCCCTTCGGCCGCAGGTACGCTTGCCCGCTCGAGCGCCGCGTATATCGTCCTGGCGGCGGTCAGCACCGCCTTTCTGCTGCCTCTCGCCTGGATGCTTTCGGTGTCTCTTCAGGATGTCCGCGGAGTATTCGCTCAGCCGTTTGTCTGGATACCGTCCCGGCTGCACTGGGAGAATTATGCTGACGTTTCCACACTCATTCCCCTTGGACGTTTCTTTCTGAACACCGTCCTCGTCACCGTGCCAGTCCTTCTGGGAACGCTTTTTTCGTCAAGTCTGGTCGCCTACGGGTTCTCGCGAATTCAATTCCGCGGGCGGACGGCATTGTTTGCCGTTTGTCTCTCCACCATGATGCTGCCGGGACAGGTGACCATGATCCCGCTCTATATTTTGTTCTCCCGCCTGGGATGGGTTGATACCCTTTGGCCGCTGATTGTCCCATCGTTCTTTGGGTCGCCGTTCTACATTTTCTTGCTCCGCCAATTTTTTCTCACCATTCCGCGGGAGTATGATGAAGCCGCCCGCCTGGACGGCGCAGGGAAATTCAGGATCTACTGGAGTATCATTCTTCCCATGGCCCGGCCGGCCCTGATCACGGTCGCGTTGTTCTCATTCATCGGAACCTGGAACGACTTCTTCACGCCGCTGATCTATATCAACTCTCCCGAAAATGCGACGCTGACCTTGGGGCTGAATATGCTCAAATCACAGATCGTCGGTACCGGCATAACCCAGTGGCACCTGCTGATGGCCGCGGCATGTATGGTTATGATCCCGAATATCATCCTGTTCACGCTCGGGCAAAAGTATCTTGTCAAAGGTATTGCTATGGGAGGCGTGAGATGAAGAGAAAGTTGCCTATCGGTGCACTCTTTCTTGCTGTACTTTTGAATTCCTGCGGGTCAAACGAACGATCAGGCGACGCGGTACGCGTTTCCTACAACTGTGCGGCAAATGCGGTCGAGATCAAATCCCTCCAGGCGGAGATCCCCGCCTTCGCAGATTCCGCCGGCGTTGAGATCAACCTTCAGCCTTTTTCCGGACAAGAGAAACTGTATGCGATGATCGCCGCCGGGCAGCCACCGGATATTTTCTACACCAACAATGTCCTTCGGGACAAGCTTGCGGCAGAAGGCCGGCTGCTCGATATGCGTTCCCTCAGCGAGGCAGATCCGTTTACAGATCGTCTTTGGCCTGACGTGCATCAGCAGGGATTCTCTGCCGATGGCGGGCTTTACAGCATCGGCAACTGGAGTTTCACTGCCGGTGTGTATTACAACAAAGAGCTGTTTGACAAAGCCGGGATCCCCTATCCTGATACTTCCTGGACCTGGAACGATCTTTTAGGCACGGCGCGACACATTGCCGCAAAAAGAAATCCAAGCGGAGAGCCGGAGCATTATGGGATTTTCATTCCGAGTCATTTCATCGAGATCTTCGAACTCATGAACGGTGCACCGGTTGGCAATCAGGCCCTTTTTCTGAATTTTTCGGAATCCTCCCTGGAGATCTACCGAGAATATCTTGCTCTTATGAACGACCGCCTGATGCCGGACATTCGCAGGATTCAGGCCATGGGTATGCAGGCTTCACAACTTCTGGAATCCGGAAAAGTGGCAATGCTTGTGGAAGCCGTACCGCATCAGGTATTGTTCGAAACGCTCACGATCCCCTGGGGGGTAGCTCCCATCCCGCGGTTTGGGAATCGCCCGGTCAGATGTTTTCGGTCGGAAAGCGGCGGACTGTCAATCAGCTCAGAAACTGCGAACCCCGAGGCAGCATGGAAAGCGCTGACATGGATCATCGCAGGCGCATCGATCTATCAGCCCAATCCTGTCCTCCGGGATGCAGATTTTGTTTCAGGATGGGAGGCACGGTATCCCCGGCTTGTCGGAAGCGGATTCCGCGAAGTTTGGCAAAGGAGTCTGGACCACCCTGCGGGCGATCCTCGCTTCTTCGTTCGGTTTTCCAGCTGGACTTCCGCTTCCATTCTTGAACGGCTGCAGCCTATGCTCGACAGGCTTTGGGCCCGTGAGACGACGGTCGAATCACTGGTGGCGGCACAACCGGAAATCAATCGGGCTGCCCGTGCAGAGATCACGCGCCTCATACAACGCGGTGGGCTGGATGAGAAATTCATCGACGCAATCAAGGAACAACTCCGGAAAACCTCCTTATGAGTCTCAAGGTAAAGATCATGGGAGCTGCGGATGTTACTGTTGTTGATGGGGAGGAGCGGATTGCTGAAATACGCGGACTGAAACTGATTTTCGCACGATTTCGCCCCGGGGGAACGGCGATCGTCGGCGAGACTGTTCCGCTTTTCCTTTTTTGGATGCAGTACGCAAATCATCAGGATCCGGACCGAAACGCCGGAGCAGAAGGCCGTGTTGAGGTTGTTTCACAAAAAGCCGACCAGGTCGTGCTTCAGTGCCTTGGGACCACTGCTTCCGGTGTGGCCGCAAGCTCGGTGGTTCTGACGATCCGTCGAGACCAGGATCCTGTTCGTTACTGCTATGCTGCTCATGCAACTCTCGATGTACGGTCTGGTGAAGGTTGGCTGGTGACACCGAACCCGACACAAGGGGAAGTCGAATTCTGCAATCTCTGGCCGGAAGGTGCATTCTCTCCAAATCCCAACCATCCAAAAAAATACCAGGCATGCTATCTCGTAACATCGTCGGGTGTCGCGAGCATTCCGCACCATCATGTCGAAAGCCCGGACAAGCACAACATCCCGATGATTCGCGGCGACAGATTTTTGTGGCTGCAGGAAGATGAAAACCCGTGTCTTACGATCCAAGCGGAAAGTGCCGTCACGGCCGGGCTTTGCGCCTACATGTGGGATGCCCATTTCGCGTACAAGGTTTGTACAGATGGCAAGGATGTACTCCTCCCCAACGGATCCCACTTTGAAGCCGCCTATGAACTGACATCGCTGGATAAGACGGAGGTACAACAGATTCTTGCCCGTGCTGAGAATCGGCAGGCAATTGATCTCAATACTGTGCCGATGTATATCCCCGGCGTTAATCCTTGCGCAAAGCACTTTAGAAATGTCGGGAAAGATCTGCGATACGTCTGGCCATGGGAACCTGAAGAAAATGGATCCGATGCAAAATTCGGATTTGACGACTCAGCGTGTTTGAGCATCGATTCCCGAGGCACCGGTTTTTCCCAATGGAAGCTCGCGACATTTGGGCCTGCGTTCGGAGGGAAGCCATTCGTTGCAGGATGCCGCTATCGGGTATCAGCTTTCGTGAAAACCTCGCATCTCAAAGGAAAGGCGATGATCGCGGTGAGACTCCACAAGGAAGGCCATGGTAGTGTGTTCGACCTTCAATATTATGAGACCTTCGTTTCAGAAGAAAAGGTTCAAGGGGATTCGGAATGGTCCCCGTTAAGATTCATTACGCCAGTCATCTCCCCCGCCCCCGATCGGCTCCATCTTCTCTTGATCCAGGAGGGAAGCGGAACCACGTTGTTCCGTGATGTATCCTTTGAGGTTCTCTCATGAAGCGTGCGACTTCGAATATGAAAACATCCGAAACCCGGCCCATCATGGTTTGGTCGATCACCGATGAGGTCATTGAGGATCGCAATATCCTCGAAAAGCAATTTCATGACCTTGCGGATGCCGGTTTTGGCGGCGTGGCTGCGTATGTACGGTGCAGCCGGTACTCCTGGAATGACCCGATGGCCGTTGAGGCATGGCGTCATATCAATAGACTTTGTCACAAGCACGGAATGCAATGCTGGGTGGGTCCAGACCCGAGGTTTGTTTCACATGATGTTACGCTCGACGGGTCCGGACTGGAACTTCTGCTCTTTGGGGATTCAGCGAAAGCCGGTGTTTTTCCAAACATTGCGGAGGTCCGCGATGGCCGGTTCAATATCCGTTGCACGCTTTCCCCGCGTCACGTCCATACACTCACCGACGTCGCCATCCAGTTTCTTCCGATCGGGCTTGCAAGGGTTTATGCTATCCGGACCGGAACGACGCGCTATAACAACAGCGATATCGTTGATATCACCATCGATACCCAACATTTCTATAATGCCCGCGACGGGTATGTTGAGGCCTTTGGCCGTGTGCCAAAAAGGATCGGCGATGACTGGTCGGTCATTTCCTTCTTCCACGTCCGTACAAACCACTTTGATTTTTCGAATCCTCGACACCTTCGAAAATACGACAGATTCCTCGCCCGGCTGAAGAATGAGGGGTGTAAACCTGATGGGATCATGTGGGATGAGCCCGGCTATACATGCCAGTACGGGTCACTTCCGTTTTCGCCATCGATACGATCATCGTATCAGGCAAACAGGAAGTCCCCCCTTGAGCTCTGGAAACTCGCACTCGAAGCAGAGGATTCTTCCCACATCCCTGCACGACTTGCATACTATCGCTCAGTACAGAACTCGATCACACGGGCGGAATTGAATCTGCGCAAAACGGCTCGCCGCCTCTGGGGTCCCGCAACCGTGCTGGGCATTCACGACACCTGGCACTTCGAGTCTGCGGATATGTGCGACATGAACCACGGATCGCTGAATCTCTGGGAGACTGCGCGGGTCAAGAGCGGAGGATTTGTGGACCTTGGCGCCGTGAACAAGTTGCAAGACAGCAATTCACCCTGGTACTCCAATCTCGCCGCAATGTCCGTCATTGCTGCTTCTTTGGGAAAATCGGCAAAAAGTCCCCTGGCCTATAACAACCTTTGGACAGTCGGCGATGACGACCAACAAATAAAAGTCATGGAGCATTGTGCCAAGGTCATGGCCCTCTTCGGTACGCACTGGCTGGCGCACGCGTATGGGCCCGCCGGCACGATCGGCCAGGAGCGTACATTCCTGGGGACGCCGGAGCTTCCTGGCTATCCGAAGCATTCAACATGGCCCGCGTTTCCGGCGTGGAACACCTTCCTGTCAAACGAACTCAACAAGGTCGGACAACTTCCGGAGGCAAATCTGCTCGTTCTTTACCCGATGGAAACATTGTATGCGCTCGCCGACACACGCGCTGACAACGTTGCTGCGGAAATCTTTACACTGCTCCTCACCCTTTTGGACAATCATCTACATATTGATGTCCTGGCTACCACAGATTTGCGGAAGGGCCGTTGGGTTGGGAAACAGCTCCGCGTTGGACAGGGCAAATACGATTTTGTCCTTTGTCCGCACGCCTCGATCATTGACCGCAACGTGCTTCGAACATTGAGCGCTGTTAAAGAGAAAGTCCTGTATTTGTTCGGGGCTCCGGAGCGTTTTGCAGACGGGAAGCCCTTAACAGCTTCTCAGAAAATTGCTTCCGGCGGGCCGGGCGAGATATTATCCAGAATCAAGGTGTTACCCGAACTTCGACCGGTTGAAGGTCCTGAACAAACCTGGTTAACGATCACTCAGGCAAGTGGCGGCACCATTGTCTCTCTCATTCCGTCAAGGGCCGGACATCGTTACAAGGGAAACGTAAGGCTCAAAAACAGGTCAATCGTAATCCCGGAAACGGATCAGCTGAAGCGCATTCTCTTTTCGTCAACCGGCGAGCCCGTTATTTTGTAGCGGCGGATCACGGCAATCACCCTTTTCATGACAACCGATTCACTTCCAAAATCCTACCCGGACGACCCTGTCAAACTGCTCGGCACTTCATCACTGAAGCGGGATGGCCGAACAAGAACCCGGTACATCGCATCCGCTCTTGCGGCAAAAGGTACCGAGACTATCGTCCTCATCTCGTTTGACTCCTCGCAATACCCTTTGGAAGAGCACTGCTGCTATGCTGTCCACAGAGATGAAAACGCACCCTATACCTTTCCGAATTTTGATTTTCGCTCCCAGCCTCCGGGTATTCGGGTTGGTCCCTGGCCCGGTTGGAGGGGCATTCCGCTCATGCCATCAGCGACTCTCAAGGCCGGAGAAACAAACAGAGAGCTTCAATTCCAATTTTGGGGAGATGAACTTGACCGTCATGTACTTCGTGCCGTCGCCAGGTTTCATTCGCTCTCTTCGGAACAAATCTCCTTGGACACGGCAGACGAAAGACTTGTTCCGCTCGAAGCGCAGTTCTACGCGGTGCGTCCGCTCAAACCAGAACCGTTCGTTTTCGACATTGCAGCAGAAAAACTTCACCTTCACCCGCGCCTGTTGATCAACGAAACCGACCTCCCAGCCCTACGTCAAAAAACCGCGGCACAAGAAGGGCTCCTTCGGCGGATCCATGACTTTATTCCAAGGTGGAATCAGACACTCGTTGTTACACCGGAATCAAAGCTTCCCGACACCGCTGAGTCTCTCACACCGGAAGACAGGGTCCTCATCGGTGCTTTCCTTGCCCTGATTGAACCCACCCCGGCAAATACCGAGCGGGGGATCAGAAGCATCCTGAACTACTGCAATCTTACGGAGGAGCCTGGCTTTGCTCCGCTCACCATTGACACGCAATCAGGTGAAACGCTTTTTCTTTTATGCGTTGGCTACGACTGGCTGTTCCCATACCTCAATTCAGAACAGGAACAACGCTTACGGAAACGCCTTTGGGAAGTGGCAGATATTTGCTGGAATCATCTGGGTTATGAGCGCGAGGATTATGCTCAGGCACACTATCTTGGATGCGGACTGGGGCTCCTCGCCTTCTCTCTGCTTTTCCCGGACACACACCCGCGGGCCCGCGAATGGTCCAGTCACCTCGCCGGAGTTCTCAAGCTTGTTCTTTCTGTCCTTCCCGCAGACGGCTACTTCCCGCACGGCATCAATCTCTGGATCTATGAATTTGGTTTCCTCCTGCGGTGGCTGGAGCTCCTGCGGAACAGCGGCGGCCCCGACCTTTGGCCACAAAGCCCAGCACTGAACAATGCCTTCATGTTTCGTGCCGCAGCGACCTCGCCCGATGGACTCAGCGGTGTGACTTTTGGCGATCCGCAATACCGTGTGGGGGGCGACTCTTGGTGTCATTACCTGATTGCGGCGCGCACGGGATCAGGAGAGGCTCGTTGGCTTGCTGATTACTTGCTCAATCAGCCTGTTGCAGGAGTGGATTTTCGGCATGCCCCCGCGCGTCGAAGGGTGTATGAATATCTTTGGTTCCCTGATCGCGTCGAGCCCGTTCGCCCGCGGAACGGAATAATCGTTTTCCGGGACGGGGCACAGCTTTTCGTGCGAACACACGATTTCCTCTTCACATTCCGCTCCGGGCCCCCGCTGGGCAATCACCGATTTAAGGCTGGAATTACCGGAGGGTACGGGCATAGCGATCCCTGCAATGGCTCTTTCCTGTTGTGCAGGAATGACGCGATGGTGATTGTCGGGCCAGGCCCCGTTTATCGGCGCGACACTTCTTTGCAGAACATCATCACAATCGGCGGCAAGGGGCAGATCGGGGATTCAGCAGTATGGATGCCCGACTTCATTCCGCCGTCTCTCCATGCACCGTCGGCTGAAATCAAATCGACGGGAAACTCGGTCGCGGCCACTGTCGATCTGACCCATGCTTATTTGCCGCATCTCGGCGTGCGAATGCTCCGTCGCAGCGTTCTTGTCGATTCCGGTAACATTGTGCTCGGAGCAGATATTGTTGCACTCGCCACGGAAGCGAGCATAGAATGGAATTTGCATTCTTTTGAAGGGTTCACGCAACTTGAAGGAGGAACAATTCTCAGATTCACCATCGGGGCCGGAAGCAATCGCCCCACCGTCCTCGTTTCTTTTTCAACCGACAACGTAACATGGAAGACCGGCTTTTCCGATTCCGTCCCCGCCTACCCCAACAGTGGACAAAGGGACAAGTTTCTGCAAGCAGCCTGTTTTACCGAAAAGACGGTCATCCATTGGTGCATATGTCTCACCGACAGTCTGCCGGACCTGCAACATCGGAAGGGCAATAACGCAGTGTGGATATTCCCGAACGGGACAGCGGCTGAATTCGATGGAACAAGGATCTCAATGAGAGGGACCCCGTGAAACGAAGACTGGGCTCCCTCGTCGACAAAGGTTGCTGGATTTCTCACGACCGCATCTATGCGTTCGTCTCTGCAGAACACGGGATCACTGAAGTGGGATATCACGGACTTCAACCCCCGAGCAAGAACTCACGCGTTCTTGTTCAGGACTCCGGAGTGCTTACGTTCTCGGTTCGCATCGGCAGTGACGAGTATCCGCTACAAACGAACGATGTCGAATGGCAGCCAACACGTATTGAGTCGGAAACGGTTCTGGAGAACGGAGTATGTTCACTGGCCATTGTTGGTGCAGGCCGGACATTGGCCGTTCAGTGTTCGTCATCGGCTATGAAGCCCCTCACCCTATGTGTTCGATTGGCAAAACAAAGCACGTTTGACGCGGTACATGGTGAGCGGGCATGGAGCCCGTTTCGATCCTGGCTGGGAGTGCTGGCCGCGGGTTTTCGTGACCGGATCACGCTTCAGAAATGGCTTCAAAGGACCGGCCCGTACGCAGGAGATTTCCTCATCCCCGAACCCACCAGGAAGAAGATCTTCAGCACGGCGAAGCGTTCCGGTCTTGCAACACGCCAGGATTTACGACCCGAATTCCGGGAGGCTGACCTCGCTCTCTACGATGCCGAAGCGTTCATTGCATTCGGAGGCAAGGCGTGGACTCTCAACGAGACAGCAGAAGCATGGACCTTTGAACAGACTCTTCAGCCGGGCCGAGTCGTCGAATTTGTCGTCCGGTTCTCAGATCAGCCTGAAGGCCCGAATACCGATCATCGCGTGCCGCATGAAAGGCCCCACCTGTCCACGAGACTCACGCTGCCGGGGTTTCCACACCTTGAGGAATTTGCCGGTACCGTCTCAGGGCTCGTTGAGTCATGCATTGTTCGCGACTATGGAATTCCCCGCGCATGTCCGGGACGTTACTACTGGATCTGGGCCTGGGATTCAATGGTAACAATGCAGGAGGCCTTGCGATGGGGGGATCGGACGAACGTTCTACGAACCGCGGCATTTATCGATCAGCAAAGAGACGAAGGCGGTCGTATCCCATCCCGATGGACACGATCATTGCTCCCGCTGGACACTCCCTCACCCGGCGGGATAGAATTTCTCCAAGCATCTCTTGTGTACGAAGCTTTTCTCGAAACGAACGATGAACATCTTTTGCACCATTCTCTGCCTGCCTTGAGAAAGCAATTTGAAGCCGTTGAACGGCAACTTTTACGGGAAGGGCTGGTCAGGGGTGAAGGATTCTATCCGGACCTGTTGTCTGCATTCGACAGAAGTGAAGCAAGCGCCGTTTGCATGGAAGTGGGGAGTTGGTACGCCTTATGCAGGATTCTGGAGAATATCGCGCGAAACATCGGCGATAGTGATCTTGAACACCGGGTGAGGGCAGCGGCCGAAAGCGTCGCACAGCGATTCAGTGGTCGCTATTGGGATGAAGCGATCGGATTTTTTATCGATTCGTTCGATCCCGATACGAAAACACGAAGCCGGCTCCATCCGCTTTTTGCGCTGCTGTTCCTGCAATCTCCGCTGGGCCTGCCGCTCATCAGGGGCAATATTCAGGAAGCGGCAGCATTCATCGAACACGAGTTGGTGACCGATTACGGAATCAGAGTCCTGCCGTTGCATGAAACGGGGCCTTCAGGAGAAGACGTACTCGATTCATGGTATCCGCACTGGGACTTCTATGCACTCAAATTGCTCAGAAGAGCCGGCCGCGCTAACGCCATCAGGATTTGGCTGGGAAGGGCCGAAGAGGCACTGGTGAAGTTGGGATATTGTCCGGAATTTCTCGCGCTGAAGGGATTTCGGGAGAACAAACCGGAACGGTGGCAATATCACGGCAGTGCCTCGAATTTGAACTGCGTCACTTCATGGCACCGCATACTGCGTGAATCCATCGCGGGTTTTGAGTTCGATCCGGGCGGAATAACGCACATCCCCCTTTCGTTGCCTCTCAATACGGTGCGAATGGAGGGTTGTGCGTGGCGGAGTGGAACCTGGGCGTTTGAAGCCAGGTATGGCGGGCCGCATTTTGAAAGCCTCAGTGTCGACGGAAAAACTGTTGAGGGGTGCCTGAAGATCCCCGCGGAGTTTCATTCGGAGGGTGGTCACACGGTCACGGCACGATACGGGAAAGCCCCCATGCTCCCCTGCTTCACAGAGATAATGAATGCGAAAGTGCTGATGGCCAGACGGTTTCCGGATGCAGTCGAAGTGGAAGTTGATCCGATTGGTTTTGTTGACGCGGTAGTTTTCTCCCCTGAAGAACCGCATATTCTCCTCGACGGCCGCCTTGTTCCGGTGCGCTGGGATCCTACCACGGGTTCGGGATCATTCAGCTTTTCAGCTCCATCGGCCGTTACTCTCAGGTTGGAAAAAGCATGAGCCTCGCCGGAAGGGTCCACCAGGGCACTTCATGCAAGAACGATCTACGATGTACTGCCATCCTCCACCTTCAAAACCCTCTGAATCATCGTTAGCATCTGCTCGGCCGTGTACGGCTTTTCAA
>JBBDYD010000154.1:0-2309 GCA_040901865.1 Bacteroidota bacterium
ATTGAAAGGGGGACTCCCTCCGGGCGCACAAACTGGAGGGGGGTTCTCCCTTTCAGTTGATACGCAAGGAAGGGACCCCTCAATTGTTCGACAATTGAAAGGGGGACTCCCTCCGGGCGCACAAACTGGAGGGGGGTTCTCCCTTTCACATGATACGCGAGGAAGGGACCCCTCAATTGTTTAGCAATTGAAAGGGGGACTCCCTCCGGACGCACTATGGGTCGAAGGTCAATGCCAGGGAAATAGAAAAATGGAAAGTGTCCCGAAGGCCTGCCCCTCCATTGGGCCGATATAAGCAGGCGGGACCCCTTTAGAGCAAAGCTGGGTGGTCACATGCGTTTCCGGTTCAACGACGATTCCCAAAAACACATGAAACGTTTTCTCACACTCCTATTTGAACCTCTCGTTAAGTTTTTCGTCCGCTTTCCCGCCGTCCTCTCCGGCTATATCATTTACATCTACTTTCTTCTTGCTACGCTGGATTATTATCAGGACGTAAAAGAAAACGCTCCGGGACAGTTCTTCGGGTATTTTCAGAACTTCGACGCTTTGATCTGGATGTGGCTGTTGGCCTGGGCGCTTGTGAAAATCATCGAGTACCGTTCCGAGATGCAGGAGCACTTGAAGAAGGAAATGGTCCAGAGACAGGAACTGCAGGTAAAGCAGACTCAGATCAACACCATGCATGAGGTCATCCGCGCCCTGCAGCATGATATTAATAATCCGCTCACTATCATCCTCGCCTACCTCCGGAGAGCCGAGAAAGCTGCCGGGAAAAACGAGGAAATCCTGAAAAACCTGGCAGAGGTGAAGACCGGAGCAGAGCGCATTGCAAAATCCCTCTCGGATTTCGCGAAAGCCCGTGCCTACACGACAGTTGACTCCCCCGTTGGCCCACTTGCACGACCTCTACCTAATGACCCCGCACGAACAGTGGATGAAACAGGCCCTCAGGGAAGCTGAGAAGGCCTTTGACAATAATGAGGTGCCTGTCGGGGCGGTTGTTGTCCACGACGGACACGTCATCGGGCGGGGGTATAACCAGGTTGAAATGCTGCAGGATGCCACTGCCCATGCGGAGATGATCGCCCTGACAGCGGCCGCAAGTCACCTCAAATCACGACGCCTGGAGAAATGTACGCTCTATGTCACTCTGGAACCCTGTCCTATGTGCGCCGGTGCGATTATCCTATCCAGGATTCCTACGCTTGTCTTTGCCACCTATGACCCAAAAGCCGGAGCCTGCGGAACATTGCTCAATATCACGGGCGACAAACGTCTCAACCATCAGCCTCATGTTATTCCGGGAGTCTGCGACAGGGAAAGCGAGGAGTTGCTGAAGAGGTTTTTTGGGAGGGTAAGAAGCGTGGGGGGGTAGGAATCAGGTATTAGGTATTAGGCGGTTCAAACCTCCGCCTGCAGCTTCTCAGTTCTATCCGCAATCCGCAACCGTTCGATCAGCTCGTCAAGGTCGCCATCGATGATCCGGTCGAGGTTGTAGAGCGTCACTCCAATCCGGTGGTCCGTGACCCGGTTTTGCGGAAAGTTATACGTCCGAATCTTGTCGCTGCGGTCGCCGCTTTTGATCATTGAACGCCGCTGCGCTGCTACGGAAGCCGTCTGCTCGTTGAGTTTCTCTTCATACAACTTTGCCCGAAGCATTTTCATGGCCCGTTCGCGGTTCTGAAATTGCGATCGCTCCTGCTGGCAAGCAACTACAATGCCGCTCGGTTTGTGCGTAATCCTGACAGCCGTCTCGACCTTGTTGACGTTCTGTCCCCCCTTGCCGCCCGAACGGTACGTGTCAATGTGTAAATCTGCGGGGTTGACCTCAATCTCGACATCCTCCACTTCCGGAAGAACAACCACGGAAGCGGCCGACGTGTGCACACGCCCCTGAGCTTCCGTTTCGGGCACGCGCTGAACCCTGTGCACTCCGCTCTCAAACTTCATCGTGCCATAGGCCCCATCTCCTATGACGGAAATGCTGATCTCTTTGAACCCGCCCATCCCTGTTTCATTCCAATCCATCAACTCCGCTTTCCATCCCTTGCGCTCGGCAAAGCGCGTATACATCCGATATAAATCGGCCGCGAATAATGCCGCCTCTTCGCCTCCAGTCCCGGCCCGGATTTCCATGATGAAATTCTTCGTGTCATTCGGATCCTGCGGAACCAGAAGAAACTTCAGCTCCTCCTCCAGTCGGGCGACCACTTCCTTCAACTTGTCATACTCCTCCTGCGCCAGGTTCTTCATTTCGGGATCGCTGACCGTGGCAAGGAGTTCTTTCGCACCGTCATAATCCGCCC
>JBBDYD010000155.1:0-2289 GCA_040901865.1 Bacteroidota bacterium
CCCAATATTTCTCTGTGACCTCCGTGTCTTCTTTGTGCTCTCTGTGGTTAATTCTTTTACCTGGTTTTTAACCACAGAGGTCACGGAGTAGGCACAGAGTGACACAGAGACCTGATAAGGCCGATTGAAGAGTAAATTAATGGCAAAGCAAAAAGTAAAAGGAATAAATCTAAAAAGGGAAAACGTGAATCGTTTGCTCGCATGGTGGAATGTGATTGTGGAATGGAGCCGGAAGCGATGGGCGGAGAAGAGAAACCGGCCTTGGATCGTCGGTGCCGGCGGAGTTTGTGTTGTCGTCGTATTGTTTGCGACGTGGATATTCTGGTGGCCCAACTCGTTTTCCAATCCTGACAGTCGCGTGATCAATGTTTCAAGGGGCGACAGCTTTGCCCGAGTGGTCGATTCGTTGTACGCACAAGGGATTATCGGAAGCAAAACATCGATCAAGATCGCGGGGCGAATTCTCGGCGGTGCGACAGAACTCAAAGTTGGGCGATACACGTTCGCTGGTGGTGTGTCCAATCTCAGCATCATTCGGGATCTCAGGGAAGGCAACCGGACTCTTATTCCGGTTTCCATACCGGAAGGCATACGCATGACAACGGTGGCGCGCCGGTTGAGCAAGGAATTGGGCGTGGATTCGGCAAAAGTCATGGAGTTGTGTCTCGATTCGGCGGTGGCGGTGGCGTGGGGAATTCCAGACTTGAGCGTGGAAGGATATTTGCTTCCCGACACGTATTTCTTTCACTGGCAGACGGACGAGCGGGACCTGGTCGAGCGCTTCCTGCAGGCATTTCGGGAGTTTTATGTAGATTCTCTTCAGGCCCGTGCCTCGCAATTGGGCATGACCACGCATCAGATTCTGACCTTTGCCTCTATCGTAGACAGGGAAACGCAGATTCCGGACGAGCGGCCGGTTGTCGCCGGCGTTTATCATAACCGGCTCAAGAGGCGAATGCGTCTCGAAGCCGATCCCACAATTCAATACATTCTGCCCGACGGTCCACGCAGGCTTCTCTACAGCGATCTCCGGGTCCCTTCGAGGTACAACACGTATAGGAATTACGGTCTGCCGCCCGGACCCATCGGCAATCCCGGCCGGGAGGCGATTCTCGCCACCCTGTATCCCACAGAACACCAGTACTATTATTTCGTCGCCGACGGCCGTGGCGGACACACGTTTACAAAGACCTACGAGGAACATCAGAGGGCGGTCCGGGTCTACAGACGTGTCCGGCGGGAAATGCAACGCGAAACGACTCTCGGAAGATGAAACCCTTCATGAGTTATCCCTCGTTCCTCCGCTCCTGTATCTCGTTTCTTCCCGTGACCCTCCTGCTCTCCTGCGCAGGCCAGGCCCCTCCGGGTGGCGGACCAGAGGACATGGTGCCTCCGCAAATCATTTCCGTGTATCCGGCCCCCTACACCACATTCTACAACGATTCGAAAATCGTTCTGGAATTCGACGAGTACGTCGATCGCACTTCCGTCAACGAATCGATTTTTATCTCGCCGTTCCTCGGAACACTGGAATTCGATTGGAGCGGAAAAGAAGTTGAGATCAGGTTCAAGGAGAAACTGAAAGACAACACGACGTACGTTGTGAATGTCGGAACCGATGTCAAGGATTTGCGGCGGGGGAACCACATGGCGCAGGCATTTTCGCTTGCGTTTTCCACGGGAGCGACGATTGACCGCGGCGGCATCTCGGGTACAGTGTATCCCAGGGAATCCGGTCAGCTGGTCAGCGGTGTGATGATGTTTGCGTACAAGACCGGCGGGATGAACGCCGATACACTCAATCCGCGAACAACTTCTCCCGACTACATCACGCAGACCGGACAGGGGGGGGAATTCTTCTTCAACCATGTGTCGCTCGGTCCGTACCGCGTTTTGGCCATTCGCGATGAATACCGAAACCTCGTCTATGATCCCGAAACCGATGAGTTTGGGATTCCGAACCGTCGTTGTTTTCTCACGGAGGAGGATACGCTTGTCAGCGGTCTGACCATTCGCCTGGCAAAAGAAGACACAACAGGACCCCGTTTGACGAAGATAACGCCTGTGCACGAAAGCCTGCTGTTGGCGGAATTTTCCGAATGGATCGATACGCTTCAAATGAAACCGGGTTTTTTCCAGATCGTTGACACGGTGAGTCAGGCTCGCCTGAATGTTCTCGGAGCATTCCCGCGTCTTCCGGACTGCCGGGTGGTCTATCTTCTGACAGAGAAACAGGTGGATGAACGCGGGTATGTTCTCTTGGTGGAAGGCCTGAAGGATTCCGTCGGC
>JBBDYD010000156.1:0-15855 GCA_040901865.1 Bacteroidota bacterium
TCAAGAGTTCCGCTCCTGACTCATCGATTCCGCAGAATTCTTTGATTTCCCTTGTCTCCATATCAGCGTTGCAGAACAATCCCCTTCGCCCCAAGAACCTCCTGTTCTGAATCCCTCGGGCCCTTTTCACACGGTCACGAATGGATCGCGACGACTCTCCTGCTTTTCCCGTCGACAGCTCGTTGTATTTTACTGCAGGTACGTCAACGTGAATATCGATCCTGTCCAACAATGGCCCCGAGATCTTTCCCATGTATTTGTGGATCTGCTGAGGAGTGCAGGTGCATTCCTGTATGCCTGAACCAAAGTGGCCGCATACGCAGGGGTTCATTGCCTTTCTGTCACATTCGATTAACGGCCCAAAAACCAACAAAATTGCCCACAGTTCTGAACACTATAGGGGATCACATCCGAAAGCGAAGAATCGACCTAGAGATGTCCCAAAGCCAGCTTGCCGAGCGTTTGGGAGCCAAAACCGACACCATTCGCAACTGGGAACGCAACAGGACTGGGCCAACTCTCAGATATCATCCGAAGATATTGGAATTCTTAGGCTACAAGTCGCCAACAGATGAACCAAAGACTGTGGGAGAGAAGCTGCTTAAATACCGGAGGGATCGAGGGATTACGCAGAAGGAGCTTGCCCGGCAGATCGGGATTGATCCAACGACGTTGAGCAGGCTGGAAAGGGGCAAAGGAAGGTGCTTCCGAACGATACTAAAGAAAGCGTCACACTTTCTTAATCTGCAGAAGTAAAAAAGCGATAGGTCAAAAGGACACAGTCCCACCTTCGAGTCCCAAACGCTTTCTGTTACTCAGTGGTCTTCCCCAATGCCTCAGCTATCGCCTGCAACAGCAATTCTGACGAATACGGCTTCCTTAGCATAACTCGGATATCTCCCTCGGGAACGACATCCGTTTCCCCCTCGAAGGTCATGCCACTCACTGCAATAATCGTGAGGTTTGGATTGATTCGACGGAGAGTCTTGATTGTGTCCGGTCCGCTCAAAATTGGCATCACCAAATCCATTACGACCGCCTTGATCGCGTCCTTTCCCCGCAAGTAGATTGCGATAGCCTCAGCACCATCACTAGCAGTTACAGCGCTGTACCCTTGCGTCTCAAGCATTTCTCTTGTGATTTCGCGAATAGAAACCTCATCGTCTACAACCAGAATCAGCTCTCCGTTCCCCTGGCGCATTTCTGTTTTTGATTCTACCGATTTCTCAAGCATTTCCTGTTTCGCGGCCGGAAAATAGACTCTGAATGTCGTTCCCTTCCCCGTTTCGCTGTCTACGGTAACAAACCCGTCGTGGCCTCTTACAATGGAACTCACTGTGGAAAGACCGAGTCCTGTCCCCTTGCCTGATTCTTTTGTTGTGAAAAATGGGTCAAAGATTTGCTCTATGATCTCAGGTGGTATTCCTGTCCCTGTGTCCGTCACTGAAAGAACCACGTACTCTCCCCGCCTCCCTCTGCCGTAGAGATGTGACAACGACTCATCGATCTCAGTCTTCTCAAGGGCGATCTTCAACTCTCCGTATTCCGCCATTGCATCCCTGGCATTGATACAAATGTTCAACAATACCTGGTGCAACTGCGTTGGATCAGCCTCGATGGCGGGAACATCCCGTTGTATATCACTAATGACTTTAATGGATCGCGGAAATGTTTGTCTTATCAGGTTCACTACCTCGTCAATGATGTACCTCGGTTGCAGAAGTCTTTTGTCACCCTTGCCGCCGCGCGCAATCCCAAGAACCTGCTTCAAGATTGCAGCTCCGCGTTTTGCACTCACCGCCATCGTTTCCAGCATTCGTAGGCTCCTCGGATCTTGAGCGTTCCGACGTATCACCTCAATCCCCAGCATGATAGGCCCCAGCACATTGTTCAAATCATGGGCTATGCCGCTGGCAAGCACACCAATGCTTTCCATTCTCTGGGCTCGAATCAACTGTTCCTCTAGTTGCAACCTCGCCTTTCTCTCTTCAACTTCTTGGAGTGCTCGACGAACCGCAGGGACAAGTCTCACCAACCGATCCTTGAGCACATAGTCGGTGGCGCCACTTTTCAATGCTTCAATCGCCCGGTCTTCCCCAATTGTGCCCGATACAAAAATGAACGGCGTATCAGGATACTTCCGCCGGGCAATTCCCAGCGCGGTGTTTCCGTCAAACGAGGGGAGGTTGTAATCACAGAGGATAAGACCAAACTCGTGTTTCTCCAATGCCATTACAAAACTCTCTTTGCTGTCTACTCGCGATACGTCAAAGTGAATCTCCGCTTCCAAAAGGAGAGCGGCAATCATCTCGGCGTCTCTTGCGTTATCCTCCAAATGAAGCAATCGCAACGGCATTCTTCCTTCCGGTTCTTGTGCGACCGTCACTTTCTTGCCCCGGCACTTCGCGTTGTTTTAGCGCTTCCCGGTGGCGGCTCGTTGAGAATTGCCCAAAAGGAGCCCAGTTGTTTTACTGCCTCCACAAACTCCTGAAAGCCAACGGGCTTTACAACATATGCATTCACACCGAGCCCATAGCTTTTCACGAGATCCGCTTCCTCCCTGGAAGAGGTCACCATTACGACGGGGGTGGCCTTGAGATTATCGTCGCCCTTAATCGTGCGAAGGACCTCCAGCCCGTCGATCTTGGGCATCTTGAGATCGAGCAACACAACGGCCGGATTCCCATCAAGGCGGTTCTTATACGCTCCCTTCCGGAACAAGTAATCCAGTGCCTCCTCTCCGTCGCCGACGACGACAACTTCGTTGGCCAAGTTATGTTCTCCGAGCGCTTCCAGTGTGAGTTCGACATCTTTCTCATTATCCTCGGCCAGAAGAATTCGCTTTAATTCAGCCATGATGATCTCCGCTTTTTGGCAATGTAAAATAAAAGACCGCTCCTTGTTCGACGATGCCTTCTCCCCACACCGATCCGTTGTGTCTCTCTACGATCCGCTTCACGTTGGCCAATCCGATCCCCGTGCCGTCAAAATCCGCGGACCGGTGAAGCCGCTGGAACACTCCAAAGAGTTTGTTCGCGTATTTCATATCGAACCCTGCGCCGTTGTCCCGGATGAAAAATACGAACCGTTCGTCCTCATCCTTGCACCCGACATGAATGACCGTTTCCTCTTTCTTCCGTGTGTATTTGATCGCATTCGAGAGAAGATTTGTGAGTACAAGACGAAGCATCGAAGAATCGCCCGTCACCGTTGGAAGATGATCGGAATTGATCGTGTGCCGTCGGTCATTCAGGTCCGTTTTCAACTCGTCAAGAACCTCCTGCACCAGCCCGTTCATGTCCACCTCGCAATATCTCATATCGGCTCTTCCCATCCGGGAAAATATCAAAAGCTCATCAATGAGTTGACCCATTCTCTTCGCCGAATCGGAAATCGTCTCGAGGAACCTCAAGCCCTTTTCATCCAGAGATGCGGAGTTGTGCTTTTGCAACATTTGCGCAAACCCATCGATGTGCCGCAGGGGGGCGCGCAGATCATGCGATACGGAGTACGAGAAAGCCTCGAGCTCCTTGTTAGCTCTTTCAAGCTGCGTGGTTCGCCGACGAACACGCTCCTCCAACTCTTCATTAAGTGTTCGGATTTCCTCATTCGCCCGATGAAGATTTGTCTCGCGCTCGGAAATGCGGTCCAGCATGACGTTCATGGCGGCGACCAGTAAGCCGATTTCGTCGTTCGTGGTCTGAGAAGCGCGGATGGAAAAGTCCTGCCGCTCAGAAACTTCACGCGCCGTTTGGACGAGGCTCATCACCGGTCTCGAAATTGTTCTTTCGAGCACCGTTGCCACAAAGTATGCTATCACCAGGGAGCCGATCAGCATGAAAATGACGATCTCACCGTATGAGCGAAAGCGTTCCTCCATCCCTGCAAGATCCATGCTGACGTAAATAGTCCCGATTCTGCTGCCGCTCAGGAGAACCGGCTTAACCATCGTCAGCTGGTCCTGGCTAAAACGCGACCCGTCAGGCGGGATTGTATCCGGAAACACGACCGCGAGGCCGGCGCGCGTGTATGATGCAAGCATCTCACCCCCCAAGTCATAGATTGCCGCCGAGGTGATCCTAGGCTGCGACGAAAGGGAGGCAAGAACAGTTTCAGTATCGGCCGAATCTCTGAAAGCCAAAGCGGCATTGGTGTTCTCTGCGAGAATATCCGCCTTTGTTGCAAGATCCTCGACAATGATCTCCCGCAGGGTAAGATATTCGTACGTGAAGAATCCCGCCGAGACGAGAATAACAGACACGCCGCTGGCAAAAAGAATCACTATCTTGAGCTTCGTCCGTATGGACGCATTTTTCAAAAACGGCATATTGCCTCAACCGTCTTTCGATGGCTTTACGAGGCGCGCAAGTCTGAGGAGCTTTGAGCTTGCATGGAGATCAGCCCGCCTCAACGCGTCAACGTTGATTTCAAACTTGATCCTGTTGTTCTCGATGTAAAAGTTGATTCCACCTCCCCGCTCGGCGAATCCCACTATTTCGCTGACTGTAAGCGCCTGCCGTTGCTGGGCCTGCCGGAGAATCGCCGGAATACGATCACCCTCAGAATCACTGACAAATAGCAGGTGGCATTTCTCAACGTCCTCATAATCCTCAAAGCGTCTGATAACGACGGGACGTTCATTGATTCGTTCTTTTTTCAAGAGGTCATCCAGTAATCTTCCGAACGGGTCTTTTCCCAGAATGCCAACGACAAGTGGGGATTCGTCGGAATCAAAGGCTGTCGTTGGCCACTCGATCAGCTGGAGAAAGTTAAAGAGATACACCGCCTTGAATCTGTATTCAACCTCAGACGCCGACTGGGCATACATGCCTGAAGGCTGAACAATCAGCAAGAGGAAGCCTGCAGTGGCGCAAATCGCTTTCACTCTGCTCCTTATGGTCTCATGCGTTTTGTGAGCCTGCATTTATTTCCTTTAGAGCGAAACCCTCGCGCTTCCGTAGATTTCTCTTCCGAATTCTTTCCGGGTGGATGGAGCTCCGAATTCGCTGTGTCCTGATTCAAGAATGTTCTGAACGAGGAGCGAGAGGGAGATCCATGAAGTTGGGTTCCATCCGAGGCGGATATCCAAGGCACTGTATGAAGTCACGGCGGCGTTGGCATTCGGAAGTCTGTCCACGAAGCGAAAGGAGCCATCCAGTTCCCAATCATCCGTGAGATCGATGAAAGAATAAATGTTTAGGCGATGTTTCGAGTCGTTCCCCTCTCCAGTGCCATTATTGACATCCCTGCTCCAGGATTTGAGCGAAATCTTCTTTTGCAGGTGCATGTATCCCGCCCTCACCCTCCACCAAGGAGCCATTTCGGTGTTAATGACGAGCTCAGCGCCATACGCCGTTCCCTTGAGTCCGTTCTTCAACACAGGCGGCGGGCCGGGCTCAAAACTTCGCAGATCGTTATACTGGTTATAAAACAGAGCGAAGTCGAAAAAAAGAGCCCGCAACGCCTGCCAACGATATCCCCCCTCGTAGGCGACGAGCTTTTCTGATTTGAACCCAGGCCCACCCTGGAGAAAAAAATACGGTGGATTGCCCGGCGCGAACAAATCACGATCAATCCTCGAAGGCGTCCTCACCGCACGCGAAACAGAGAGCCATAGAAACTCGATTTCGCTTCTCCTCCAACCAAGTCGTATTTGGGGTTGATAGTCGAAACCCGAAAAATCATTGTGCCCGAACTTGCTGCCGAGAGTGAGGTTAACTCCTTCACTCAGAAGCATGACGTCCTGGACAAATGCCGTATATAGCCGCGTCTGAAGCCGGGGGGGAAGAAAGGCCAGACCTGCCGAATTGACAACGCGGTCGCTCGAATGCCTGAAACCTGCACCAACGATAATATCGTGCACTTCATAGAATACGGTCCGGTATTGGAGGTCGAGATCCAATGTTCCAAGGTCTTCGCCGAATGTCGCCGGAATCCTCCGATGACTGTAATCGAAGTATGAACGAAGTATCAATTCAGAACCCGTGGACAGTGAGTGTCGCCATTCTGCGAGGACATTACCCCCTTTCATCGTGACGTCGTCATTGACGTCTTGGTCGGCATTGTCTGAATAGATGTCGCCTTGGATGAGGACCTCATCGTCCACTTCACCGAAATCGAACCGGAAGCCAGCCTGCGTGCCTGACCATGAATCGCTCGCGTCTCCTCCTTTCTCAAGTCTGGTAGACGCACGTCGAAAATGCCTTGCATACGTCCGGTAGGCCCCCGTCTCACCGAGTAAACCCGCATACCGGATCGCCCCCGTAAGCAATTCTTTTTTCCCTACACCGGCTTCGACAAATACAGGATTCCGCGCAGTTTCATGCGAGTTCTTCGTGATGACGTTGATAATCCCGTTTACGGCGTTTGCCCCCCATAACGTTCCACCGGGACCACTGATCACTTCGATCCTGTCGACATCCTCAAGGAGGACATTCTGCACATCCCAGAAAACACCGGAATACAGCGGAGTATAGACGCTCCTGCCGTCGATCAGTACCAGAAGCTTATTGGCTGTAGTTGAGTTGAACCCACGCGCACTGATTGCCCACTGGCGCGCATCAACTTGCGCGACGTGAAGATTGGGAGCAGATCGGAGGGCTTCGGGGAGACTGCGCGCACCGAGTCGCCGGATTTCATCGCCTGAAATCACAAAGGCCGCCGCCGGGGACTCAAACCACTGTTGTGCCCGTCTGGAGACAATTGTGATATCGATTTCCATGAGTTCTTCCAACGACTTAAGCTTGAGAGATGCCAAGGAAACGGAGTCACGATGCGCTATTTGTGCCGTCGCGCGCGACGTACAGACGATCAAGATGCCGAGGGTTAAGAGCAAAAACTTCCACTTCAGGCAGGGGAACATCTGCGGATACCCCCATAGGTTAGGTGAAAGAGCCACAAGCTGAATCACGGCCTTCCGAATTTCCGTCACTCACGGCTACCGCTGAAAAAGCAGCAATGGCGAGATTCATTCCTAAGATAGATGTTCAGGTCACAAGAATCAATAAACATCTAACTGGCTAACGTGACCTGAGTCACACCAAGCAACGATCGTCTCTCCACCGTTACAAAAATCAGGCGCTTAGAGTCCGAGAATTCTCCCGCGAAAATGCGATACAAATACGCTCCCGGGGGGAACTGATCCAGTTTCGCCGCAATCTCGTGCCTTCCTGCCAGGAAGTGGAGTTTCTGGGATATGAACCGGACTTTGACGGAGGCGTCGGTTTGAGTGAAAAACTTCTGAATTACCGAAAGGTCCGGGGGATCACTCAGAAAGAGCTTGCGTGGCAGATAGGAATTGATCCGACGACGTTGAGCAGACTGGAGAAAAATTACGGTAGGAAGGTTTTTCGCAGCGTTTTACAGCAAGTGGAAAGGTTTTTCAGGCAACATTCATAAAAAGAAAAGGCGAACAGCTATGTTCTGCCGTTCGCCTCGGCATTTCCTCGAGCTTGGGTGTGTGCATAAACCTACAGAATTACTTCGTCAGTGCCATCTTCATCACCTTTGTGAATTGTTTGCCACTTTGACCGACGGCAACGATACGGTAGAAATAGACGCCGCTGCCTACCTTGTTCCCCGTGGCATCTTTTCCCTTCCAAAAGACTCTTTGATAACCGGCGGGATATTCTCTTTCGGCAAGCGTCAGGATCTCTCGACCTAATACGTCTAGGATAGTGACTCTGACGGACGAGGGCTCCGGCAATCCAAAGGAGATTTCAGTTCGGGGATTGAAGGGGTTAGGGAAATTCTGAGATATGCTGAATTCTTCGGGTAGGGCGAGAGTCATCTCTCCGAAATCGGCCATCTGCGGCAGAATTTCACCTCCAGAGTTGTAGGCGGTGACAGTCTTTGTCGCGAATGCACTTAGAGGAGGATTCCCCTATCGCTCGCGGCCTTCCGTTCTTCAAAACCGCCAGTGCAGATCAAAAAATGCTTGCGAACCGACTCAGTGAAACCGAAACTGAGATTGCCCATCTGAGTCTCCCCGTTTTTGGGAAGCGTATTGATGTCCGGTACACCTGCCGAAAGGTAGGAAATTGCGAATTTGATGTCAAGCAAAAAATTGCGAGGCAAACTGGCCTTGTCAAACGCGCCCCAAATGTGTCTGAGAAGGTGCACATTCCGACAAGCCCTCTCGAAGCCGCACTCTCCTATCTCAACACTGAGGCAGAAGATGATGAGCAAAAAGAGATCGATTACGAAGCGTCAAATCAAAGGTCCCTCAAAGATTGCGAACGCAGACTTGAGACATTGAACCAAATGAGGCTGCGGGATCTAATTGACGACGCAGAATACCTCAAGGAAAAAAGACTTCTTCTCGATGAGAGGATGCGCTTAGAGAGGGGAGTTCATGGTATCCACGGTGCCAAACGTGCGCGAGAGCTGACTGCCAAAACATTGCCTTTTGCTCACGAAGCCAAAGAGACGTTCCTAAAGGGGCCTTTGGAAGCTAAGAGGGGCATTCTTCAGGGGATAGGATCGAACCTTATTCTCACAGACAAAAAACTCACAATTCAAGCCGAAAAACCATTCCTCTTGATTGAGAAGTCCAGGCAAGACTCATTGGGCGAAACCAGTTGGATCGAACCCACTAGAAATGAAGCTATACCACCGCTGATGGACCGTTCATCGCCATCGTTTCTACTTTGGTGCACCCTAGTCCACGACGTTAGAACCTTTTATGAAGAGAAGCTCCGGATAGGCGAATTGAAGGAGGCCGATAAATCTCATCTTGCAAAGGCAGCTTAGCATGGGGGAAAAGGCGCCTCAAGGTAGGTCGAGTTGTTGAACTATAGGCAACCGGAAGCACACGATTAGTGCGAAAGTCTATATTTTTGCTGTCGTTTAGTAAAAGCCTCTTCTCCCCCCTCTAGGACCGCCAAGAGTTTCGGCCTGAGCGTCTGGTTCTCCAATGACCCCGAGAGGTAAGAAATCTCACCATGGTCGTCCCTACCTGCAATAACGACTTGCTCCGCATCACTGTTCACAACGACGTTGCCGTTATTTGATACAACCATTATCTGCCGATGCTCCTTCGCTTGTCGCACTGCCTTCACCAGTTCGTCCATGATGAATTCATTGTCCAGGTGATCGTCGTGCGAGTCGATCACGATGGGATTTTCCCCTTGGGCCAGATAAATTTTGATTAGCACTGTGGCTTTTTGTCCCAGTGATAACTTTGAGAGTCTAACCTTCTTGTATTTCACTGAAGGTACCACACTCAGATAGTCCCTGAAAACAGCGTCATATATGGTGCGCCGGCTCAAGGTTTCAGCCTTTTTTTGATTTGGGACAATCTTCGCCAGAAGTTCATCGATCCCTGTCGTGGCAATCGTCCTTACCTTCTCTGGAGTGGGCGCCGCGACCAAGTCGGCTACGGCGGCACTAAAAAAGGTAATGTCGGACTCGGTATCGTCGATTCCCTTGATTCTGATCTTTCGCAGATCAACAACCTCTGACATCGTCTCGAAGAACCGGCCATGATCGAAAACCAGTTCTGCCGTGAACTCCAAATCGTTGAGGATATCACTCTTGTTGGCCGAAAACGCTCCAATAATTCCGAGATACTTATCCCTTTGCTCGAGCCTTTTATTGAGCAAGGATTCAAAGAGGTCTGCCCGCTTCTTAACTTCGCTCTTTAGGTTCTCCTTTTTCTCGGCGATTATCTTCAATCTGTCAGCGATTAGCTTGATCTCTTTTTCAAGCTCCTTCCTCTTGTCCAACAGTTTTGTGTGCTCCTTGATTCCTTTTTCTTTCTCTTCGAGTTCCCTCTGAAATTTCTCGATCTCACCAATCGTTTTCCTGAGTTCATCCCTGACCGTAGTTATGAATGCCTTCAGATGTTCCGTTTCACCGTACTCGATAGGTTTGAATCTATCTGAAAATGTAAGTTTCGTGGCAAGGGCGTTCACCTTTTCGATTTGTTTCTTGAATAAGACTAGGTCCTCATCAGCAAACTTTAGGGCTTCTTTGATGGATATGCCTAAATCTGTTAAATGAGCTTTCTTGTCCCGTAGAGATGCGAGATGTTTTTGTTTCTCTTCCGCTTCTTTCACCTTGGCGGCGCTCAGACTTTTAGCCAAATCCTTGATTCTAGTTTCCGTATCCTTAAGCTTTGTGCCTTGAGTCTTGGAATCCTTTTTGAGCTCATCTTCAACGCGACTGGTTGTTTCATTTTCCAGCGTAAATATCTTCCCGTTGTGTGCTTCGATAGAATCATTCAGATCGGCGACTTCATTGTTGATGTTCTCATAATCGAATAGAAGCTCGGTATCTTTCACCTCGTTGCTTTCAAATATCAGCTTGTTTATATATGATTCCAACCGGTCAGGGTCTTCAACGTGCTTCTCTAGTTCGCCTTGAGCAACGTATACAATCGATGCACCTTCAATAAACAAACCGTTTCTTATTTCCTTCGATAACTCTTGGTTGTTTTGTAGCTTAATCGTGGTCACAAGATCCCGTGGATTGTTACTTTCGGATATTCTTCTCGCAAATGAGTTTTTGTCCTGGCAGAAAGCCCGATCCTCATACGCGTTAGCGATAAGATCTACTGGAGCGGTTTTTCCACTCCCCTTACCCCCGGTAACAGCAATAAATGCGGCATTAAGCGGCAATGTCGATTTCGCGAACCTTAGTTCAGGCTCCAACGTTGCCATCTTGATCCCAAAACTCGAAATGGTCTGCGAACTCTTCAATGGTGTTGGATCTACGTCCTGTATTTTTACCCGATCGTCCGGTTCATAGGGGATTTGCTTCAAACCTTCAAATGTTGGGTCTGCTTTGATCCAACAGAATCGAAGTTCGCAGTTGCCAAGATTCGCCTCACAGTTGTGCTCCGCATCGCCGCGTTTGGCACACGGATGTCCAATGAAGAACAGACTATGGGCATCTGAGCCGTGCACACATGGTTTTAGGGTCATGAATTCTGCCACGAATCCTTTTGGACCATCGGCGTAAGGAGGTTTTCCAAGGCCCCATTCACGTGTCCGCTTGTTTGAAGAGAACAACAGGTCGGATTTCTGGACAAGAATCTTTCGCGTGTGGTGATCTCTTGAGTCCCAAGATATTTCGCTCAAGTCCTCATCCGCGGCAACGCCAAACAGGTATTTGCCGCCAAAAATGTTCTTCTTGTCGAAGAGTATCTTGGAAACCTCCGAATGGTTGACGACTGCATTCATCATCCCCACGTAAATGTCACTGCGGTCGCGAAACGCTGCATGCTCACTCTTGAGACGTGCTCCCAACTCAACTAGATTTACTTCCCTTAGTTTTCTCTTCGTACCCTCCGTTTGCGGTTCTCCCTGGTACAGGAAGTTGATCTCGTGGAGGAAGCCCTCTTCAATATCTCTCTCGGAGACCTCATCTGAGAAGAGCACGTGAAAATTCACACTATTTGGACCGACGAATACATCGGATCGAAACTCGATGTTAGGGATAACCATGATGTTCTTGATTAGTTCTGTTTCTTCGTCCGTGAAGAGAGTCTTGAGTTTCGCATCATCAGCAAGATATTCCTGTTTTAGCTTCCTGTACCCGTCGATTGTGAAATAGTCGGTGATACCAATTACCGCGATTTTCTTTTCGATAAGAGCGGTAAAAAGACCATTCACGTACGTGTCCCAGTCCCCCCCAAACCCGTTATTAAGGACAGACGATGGAGTGTGGACCTGAAGGTCCCATTTTCTCCATTCAGAACCTCTTGGATATTGATTAGACATACCTTTCCTCAGTCAGACGCATCGCCAGAAACTGGAAGTTGTGATGTTTCCCTAGCAGCGAAAAGAGTCGACAAAGTTGCAATCCGGCAGCGCTCTTCCCGTTCCCTTTCCTCCTCGAATTCAACAGGTGCTTCGGGTGCCTGTGATTTAGTCTCTTTTTCAGCCTGGACCTGTTGGTCCTGATATAACAAGAGAGAATGCACAGCAAGCCAAATTTTGTACCTTTCAGTGAATGAATTGGCCAAAGATGTGTCCTTTGCTTCGAACCCGGCACGCTGATTTGCATACTTCGGAAATACCGTGGAGAAATAGACGACTAACGTTCCATTTTCCATTTCTGCTGACGAGGCTACGTTGTTCACGTTATCCGGCCATCCAAACTCGGTCCACCTTGGATCGTCTTGTCCTTCGACCGCTCTAACATCAAATGGAGGCACCGTTACTTTCCTCTCGCCCTGTTTCACGGGCGGGGTCTCCACAATCCTTAAACTCCTCTCGTCGCTGAGGGTCGAAAGTCCTTTTCGTGTCAGTTCAACGCGTACCGTCCCGGAATTGCCGACCTTCGCCTCTTTTGTTCCCTGAAGCACAACGCGCAAACGACCTCCCTGCAAAGGTGTAGAACCGCGCAGTATGACATCTCCGCTCACGATGAAGTTCATTCTTGATTCGTCGGGGCTGGTTGAGCTGTGGTAGCGGCTCTCGGCGTCCGTTTCAATCCTGATATACCGGCGTTGATCGGGGTAGAAGGGAATTTCTTTCCCGTTTTCCCATACAATCCTTATGTACGTGGGAGGCTCGTGGAGATCGATTGGCTGGGGTTTGGGGTGTGACTTGCGGGGGTGAGTTGGTCTAGTTGGCTGATTCTCTTCCGTTGAAACGCTTCCGCCCACGGCCTCACTGATATCAAGTCCATGGAGACGAAGTATTTTTGCCACCTCCTTCCGCATCTGCTGGACGGCAGATTGGTCCATTTCCCGCATCCCCTCCTGCCTGGCTTCGTCGTTGAGACGCACAAGATCGTCGTCAGAGCGAAAAACCTTGATCAGCTCCTGTTGAATCAAGTCATACAACAAACCCCTCCGAGCCCCTTCTCGGGTGGAGGCGAACAAAGCGCGTTTTCCCTCCGGTGTAAGGTGATTGCAGTCGACGTGGCAGATGAGGCGTTGCGTCAAATACGGAAGCTCAGCAGCCTTCCGGACGAGAAGGATCGTCATCTCTTCATGGTTCTGGCCATTTACCGTGAGTACGATGGGCTTACTCGGGTTCACAAAGGCGGCCGTGGGTCTTTTGTTCTCCTTACTTGGTTTTTCAAGAACCCAGTACTCGATCCCGATTTGCCCAAAATCGCCGATGCTGACGTAAAACATTCTGACGCTGTGTGAGAGCCTTGGCCCCCGTTTCTCTGTGTCGCCTTCATCCACGGCCCCGTTCAGGGCATTACGCGAACCTTTGATGACCCTTCGATAATCGTGTAAGCGTGAATCAAGCCAAACTGGAAGGATCGGATCAAACAAAACCTCATTGAACAAACCGTAAAGGCTGTTAGGCCCCACCGGAGATGGGTAACTACTCAGATCGTACCCGAAGTGCTTTACCAGAGTTCCCGGCGGGAACTTGCTTTGGTCGATCTCGGCTTGAAGCGGGACGCCATTGAGAACCAAATAGACATAGTGGCCTGTTTTGAAGAGGTCAGCTGGGAGATCATCGTATCGGACTACGGTAAACCCAACGACGGGATGATTACCGTAACGTGTCGCTATCAGCGTGTACTTTGATGAAGCAAGCGTGCTGGAACCCCCTTGGCCATATGTGCCGGCAAGATAATGTTTTTGCCACTTGTTGCTTGCGTTGAGACTCAAGATAGTCTCCGCCATCTGATCTGGTTTGAGTCCGATACCAAAGTCTCTGACTTCAATCGTGCGCGACTCTCGACGTCCATCCCCTTCTGAGAGTTTAACCTCAATCCGATGGGCCAAGTCTCGTCGTTCCTTCTGAGTCATGCCGCTCAAACCCTCACTCGGCACTCCTAACCATGCACCTGCAGCTTCCCTAGGGCTCCGGCACTCCGGAATCCCTTTGTGTCTCTCGAATTCTTCCTCTATGACTGCATCGACCGCATTCGTGACCCGTTCGACAAGTGATCGGCCAGTGTCCGTCGCAACGTCAATGATGCCACGATTGTTGTCACGGTTTCCTACTGCCGTCCAGGTCAACTCGCTTTTATATTGGTTCTCGAATGCCACGAGGGCCTTTCCGACATCAACCACCGTATTAGCTCCAAGAAGGCTCTTGAAGAAATCCTCTATTTTAGTCATTTCATAACTTGTAGCTTCTTTTTGGGTTGGAATCGGCCGTAAGAGCTGCGAACATAGCGCGGTTTGGGTTCCACAGAAATCCACCGACGTTTCAACTGCTCCGCTGCTGCCCCCGTGGTATTGCTGCCAGCGAAAGGATCGAGAACAATGTCACCGCGGCTCGTAAGGAAATTCACAAAAAACTCCACGAGCTGTATCGGCATACGGGCAGGATGAGCTTTGAAGTGGTTGGTCCTGCAATATTTCTGATAAGGATCGTTTGCCCCCGTGTTTGAAAATACGAGAACGTTCGACGGAATTGCGCCGTTATTGTCCTTGAGAAACGAGGTCTCCCCTATATGATGCTCCGACGGCCTTTTACCCGCATTGTACTTCTTCGAGGAGAGGAGTTTCAACATCGATCGGCTGTACTCTTTCAAAACTTTTTTATTACTCGCCTTGGGTCTTTCGGATGGCGACATCCACCAGACATGAGTGAACGCGTCTTTTACGCGGATTCGCTCAACATTGACCCATTGGGCGGGGCTTGGTAGACGGGCCGGATTGTAACAAACAAACTGCTGACACAGGTTCAAATCCCCGCGCTCCTGGAATGCTAGTAGTGATTTCAGCGCAAGGGTGGACATTACCGGTTTCCCCTTTTCCCATGCGTTTCCCATTTCAATGACTATGGACCCGTTCTTTTTCAGGAGCTTCGCTAGTTTGGGCGCGAAAGCCATCAGCCATCGGATGTACTCCTCCCCTTGGAGATTGCCGTACTTCTTTTTTCTGTTGAGGGGAAATGGAGGAGAGGTGAAAATAAGCTGGACTTTGCCCTCGTATTTCTGCGCGTGCCGAGAGTCCAGAAAATCCTCTAACGACCCCCAGAACATCTTCCCGCGCTTGGTTCGATAGGCTATTCGGAGGCCGAGCTTGCTCCGCTTTGGTTTCTTCATTGTCACCTAAACATTAGAGCGTAAGGAGGGATGGTGCAAGAAAATACGATTTTCCCACCACAGCCGAAAGAGCAAAATCCTGCCCCGTCGAATAGCTAGGGGAAGCCTGGAGCGTCTCCAACAAAAAAGGGAGCGTAATATCGCCCCCTTTCGTATGATTATTTTAACATCAACATTCCCGCACTGAATGCTCGCTTTTTGATCTTCCTCCCCGACCCAAACCACATCGACTTCAGGCGAGCCGAATCGTCCACGTTGGAGAGCCTGCAGTGGTCCACGTACTCGGTCACTGCGTTATAGGCACCCCAGAGCGTTCCTTTAGCCAACTCCGTCCCGGCGCCAGTCTCGGAAAGTTCCATGACCTTCTCATGAATCTTTGGAGCATTGGATTGATGATGAACACGCGGAGGTTCCGGGAAAATCGCCTTCACGTACTCCCTCACCTCTTTTTCGGTCACCTTCCGTTTGCTCATCCCATTGAAGATCCGGTCGAGCTCGGCGTAAAGCCAGTTGCTCAGGCCAAGTATCTCGTGAGCTTCCTTCAGTTTAACCTGGGCGTTGGAAGTGTGGTTCCCTCCAATGCCGCGGTGAGGATGTTCTCAGAGATGACACGGATCGGCGGGGGCCTCATTTTCACACCTTCCACAACCGCGACAATCGGTTTCCAATCAAGCACACGAAATCAGGCTGCGTAAAAGTTCCTGTCAAGGCTCCTGTACTGAATCGCTTCGCTCAGATGCTCCGTGTGAATTGATTCGCTTCCCGAAAGATCGGCGATTGTTCGGGATACTTTTAGAATGCGGTCATATGCTCTCGCCGACAATCCTAGCTTCGTCATGGCCATTTTCAGCAACTCCGCACCTGCTTCATCAATTCCACAAG
>JBBDYD010000157.1:0-1538 GCA_040901865.1 Bacteroidota bacterium
GAAAACTTGTCGGTTGGATCTTTTCAGAAGAAGAGAAGGGGAAGCGGATGAAAGCTTAGAAATTGCCAATTTTCGATTTTCAATTGGCAATTGGAAATTTATTCGTATCTCAGCGCGTCCACCGGATCCAAGTTAGCAGCCTTCCATGCGGGATAAACACCGAACACGACTCCGATAAACCCGCACAAAACGAAACCGATAAACGCCCAGTCCCAGGGAATCGTCGGCGGGACCTCAAAAATCAAAGCGACAAAATTCCCAATCACTACACCGAGCAGAATTCCCAGCAGTCCTCCGAATTGGCACAAGACAATGGCCTCTGTGATGAACTGACTGAGAATGCTTTTCTTCTGCGCTCCGATCGCCTTCCGGATCCCGATTTCCTTCGTTCGCTCCGTTACGGACACCAGCATGATATTCATGATGCCAACGCCTGCGGCGATGAGCGAAATGAAGCTGATGAACCCCACGCCGAGCTTCACATACAGCGTGAATTCGTTGAACGTGGAGATGATCGAGTCATTTGAAAAAATAGAGAAATCATCTTCCCTGCCCGGCGCGACTTTTCGGATCGTCCGAAGGTGAAACTTGGCCTCTTCGAGGCAGTCTTCATAGACCTCAGCCGCCTTTGCCTTGATCATGATATGGATGCTGCGATCCTTCCCGAACACCTTCAAGAACGTCGTCATCGGGATCACGACCTTGTTGTCATCGCTTCCACCAAGACTCCCGCCCTTCGGTTCAAAGGTACCAATCACCGTAAACCGGTCTTTGCCGATCCGGATCTCCTTGCCGATGGCATCAGAATGTCCCCGCGGAAAGAGCTTTGTAACGACATCACCGCCGATAATGGCCACCTTCCTGGAAAACTCCAGGTCGGAACTTGAGAGGCTTCGCCCCTCTTTGATGGTCCAATTATTTGTTACGATCCCGTCCGGTTCTTCTCCCGCGATGCTCACATTGGGATTGGTTTTCAATGAGCCGTACTGAATGACCTCTCCCCCTTCCCAATCCTCCAAAGCAACGTACATCGCAAACGACATTCGCTCCTGCAACCTGACCCCCTGCTCGTAGGTAATGTCCTTGCGATTCCGGGCCTTCATCCATTCCGATCTGCTTGCCATGACGGGGGTGCGTTGAATCTGAAATGTATGGGTCCCCAGGTTACTCAATCCGCTTTCAATGCTGTTTTGCAGAACCCGGACGGCCGTCATCACACCGATGATTGAAAAAACGCCGACCACGATGCCGAGGAGGGTCAGGGCAGAGCGCAATTTGTTCGCGCGTATGGCGGTAAGGGATATTCTGATGATTTCGGTCAGCTGCATGGGTTACTCATATCGAAGGGCGTCCACCGGATCCATCCGGGAGGCGCGATAGGCCGGAAGGAACCCAGAAACCAGTCCGACAAAAACGGAAATAAACAGGGCAACGACCACAATGCTGATTGGCATGGCAGTGGGGAGGATCTGGTCGATAATGAGACTCAACGGAAACGCGATGACGATCCCGACAATCCCACCCAGCAAACAAATGAC